>JANYJJ010000002.1 GCA_025358485.1 Burkholderiales bacterium
TTTCAAGCGCATTTGCGCGGCCCACAACTTGGCGCGCGTGACGCGTTCAACGTAGCGCAGCGGCAGCTCGCCGGGAATGGTCGCCTCCAGCGCTTCGGCGTCTTCTTCGGGCGCAGGGATCAGCAGTTCGTGACGCACGCCAAGTTGTGGGCCGCGCAAATGCGCTTGAAAAAACGCGGTTTGCCGCTGGCACCCATTCTGTGTTCCGACACCACCGTCGTGCTCGGCAGACGCATCTTGGGCAAGCCCTCAGACGCAGCCGATGCGGCCGCCACACTCGCTTTGCTGTCGGGCAAAACGCATCGCGTCATGACGTGCGTGGCGCTGGCGTGGGGTCACCCCGGCAAGGTGACTGAGGCCCTCGCCACCAGCACCTCGCGCGTGCGTTTTGCTGCGCTGAGCAAAGACCAAATCGACCGCTACGTCGCCAGCGGTGAACCGTTCGGCAAGGCCGGTGCCTACGCCATACAAAGTGCCGCCGCCGCTTGGATTGCGCACATCGAAGGCAGCTACTCCGGCATCATGGGATTGCCCTTGTTTGAGACGGCGCAACTGCTGAAGCAAGCTCAATTCAACTACTGAGCGCGTCTGCACAAGACGGTGCAAAAGCGTCGAATACCATCGATGCATGCAAGACATCCTCATCAATTGGGCCCCGCAAGAAACGCGTGTGGCGGTCGTCGAAAACGGTGCGGTTCAAGAGCTGCATGTCGAGCGCACCTTAGAGCGCGGCCTGGTCGGCAACATCTATTCCGGCCGTGTGGCGCGCGTGCTGCCGGGCATGCAGTCGGCCTTCATTGACATTGGTTTGGAGCGAGCTGCGTTCTTGCATGTGGCCGATGTGCTTGTGAACGGTGCGCCGCGCCATGAGCACGGCTCGGCCAGTGGCGCACCGCACACACCCATCGAGCGCTTGGTGTTTGAAGGTCAAACGCTGACGGTGCAAGTGGTCAAAGACCCCATCGGCACCAAAGGCGCGCGGCTGTCGTCGCAGATCAGCATTGCCGGACGGCTGCTGGTGTTTTTGCCGCAAGACGACCATATTGGCATCTCGCAAAAAATAGGCTCGCACGAGTTGCGCGAGCAACTGCGCTCGCGCATGTTGCAGCTGGCTGGCAAGCCCGAAGGCGGCGCGGGTGCGGTGGGTGGCGGTTTTATTTTGCGCACCAACGCCGAAGACGCCACCGACGCCGAACTGGCCGACGACATTGCCTACCTGCGCAAAACCTGGGGCTCCGTGCGTGAGCGCAGCTTCAAATCGCCGCCCGCCACTTTGTTGCATCAAGACCTGAGCCTGGTGCAACGCGTGCTGCGCGACTTGGCCCACGACAGCACGCAGGCCATACGCATCGACTCGGGCGAACAGTTCGAAGCGCTCAAAAGCTTCGGTGAAAACTTCGCGCCCAGCTCGGTCGGCAAGCTCCAACACTACCGAGGCGAGCGGCCGATTTTTGACCTCTTCAACATCGACGACGAGATTGCCAAAGCACTGGCGAGACGCGTTGATTTGAAGTCGGGCGGCTACCTCATCATCGACCAAACTGAAGCGCTCACCACCGTCGATGTGAACACCGGCGGTTATGTGGGCGCGCGCAGTTTTGACGAGACCATCTTCAAAACCAACCTGGAAGCCACGCAGGCCATTGCACGCCAGCTGCGCCTGCGCAACTTGGGCGGCATCGTCATCGTTGACTTCATCGACATGTCGCGCGAAGACCACCAAACCACGGTGCTGACTGAATTCAAAAAACAACTCCAACGCGACCGCACCAAAACCACCATCAGCGGATTTACTGGCTTGGGCTTGGTCGAGATGACGCGCAAGCGCACGCGCGAGTCGCTGGCCCACATGCTTTGCACGCCTTGCCCGACCTGCGGCGGAAAAGGCCAAGTCAAAACCGCGCGCAGCGTGTGCTACGACATCCTGCGCGAAATTCTGCGTGAAGCACGCCAGTTCAATCCCAAAGAATTCCGCGTCATCGCCAGCGCCACCGTCATTGAAATGCTGCTCGACGAAGAGAGTCAGCATCTTGCGGGCTTGAGCGATTTCATCGGCAAACCCATCTCGTTGCAGGCCGAAGCGACGGGCTCGCCTGAGCAATACGACATTGTGTTGATGTGAGCTTGGCTGCAAACACCCCCGCACGGCCCCCGGCCAAATTCGTCACCGGCTCGACCCTGAAGCACGTCATCAACATGACGGCCGCCGGGTCGGTCGGACTGATTGCGGTGTTTGCTGTGGACGTGCTGAACCTGTTCTACATCTCACTGTTGGGCCAAAAGGAATTGACGGCGGCGGTGGGTTACGCCAGCACCTTGTTGTTTTTCATGTTGTCACTGGCCATCGGCATGTCGATCGCTGTGGGCGCGCTCACGTCGCGGGCCATCGGTCGCGGTGACCGCGATCAGGCCAAGCGCCTGGCGGGTGCGTCTTTGGTGTTGATGGTGGGCGGCACGGCTTTGGTGGCGGCGTTGTTGTTTCCGTTTTTGCCGCAGGCTCTGGGGCTGCTGGGGGCCACGGGTGCGACGGCTGAATTCGCGCTGCGTTTGTCGCGTCTCTTGTTGCCGTCCACGCCGCTGTTGGCCGCGGGCATTTGCCTGAGTGCGCTGCTGCGGTCGGTGGGCGATGCGCGGCGCGCCATGTACGTCACCTTGGGTGCAGGGCTGGCGGCGGCGCTGCTGGACCCGCTTTTCATCTTTGTGTTTGCGTGGGGCCTGGACGGTGCGGCCTTGGCCACGGTGACAGCGCGTTTTGTGATGTTGGGCGCGGGCTTGCACGGTGTGCTGCGCGTTCACAAGCTGTACACGCGCCCCAATGCGGCCACGCTTCGCGCCACCATCAAACCGTTTTTTGCCATTGGTTTGCCTGCGGTCTTGACGCAGGTGGCAACGCCGGTGAGCAACGCCTTTGTCACGCGGGCCATCGCTCCATTTGGTGACAGCGCCGTGGCGGGTTGGGCCGTGGTGGGGCGCATCTCGCCGGTGGCTTTTGCGGTGCTGTTTGCGCTGTCGGCATCGGTGGGGCCCATCCTTGGGCAGAACTTGGGTGCCCTGCGTTTTGACCGTTTGCGATCCACCATGCGCGACAGTTTGAAGGTGGTTTTGATTTACGTGCTCACGGTGTGGGCGGTGCTGGCGCTGTGCAGCCCGCTCATCGCCAGCGCGTTTCAAGCCGAAGGCCTGGGCCGCGATGTGATTGTCTTTTTTTGCAGCTTTGTGGCGGGCAGCTTTGTGTTCAACGGCGCCTTGTTTGTCGCCAACGCGGCGTTCAACAACTTGGGTTTTCCGCTGTATTCCACGCTGCTGAATTGGGGTCGCGCCACGCTGGGCGTGTTGCCATTCATTTGGTGGGGCGGCCTGCATTACGGTCCGCGCGGCGTGTTGGCAGGCTGGGGCTTGGGTGTGGTGATGTTCGGTGTGGCCGGCGTGTGGTGGTGCTTCAGGGTGATGCGAAATCTAGAGGCAAAAAGTCAGCCCCCTGAGGCCTTGTGGCAAGGCAAAGAAGCCGACGCCGTCGTGAGCGCTCAGCACAACCCTCCGCCATGACAGACCTCTTCAGCCGCGCGTTTGGAGCGTGGGTGCGCACGGTCAACGCCAGCACGCTGCGCGCCGATCTGATCGCCGGCGTGTTGAGTGCGCTGCTGGTGCTGCCACAAGCTTTTGCGTTTGCCTCGTTGGCTGGAATGCCGCCTGAATACGGGCTTTACACTGCCTTGTTGCCCTGCGTCGTGGCCGCTTTGTTTGGCTCCAGTTGGCACATGGTCACCGGCCCCACCAATGCCAATTCCTTGGCTCTTTTTGCAACGCTGGCACCGTTGGCAGTGGTGGCCTCACCGGCCTACGTACAACTGGCTTTGGTGGTCACGCTGATGGTGGGGGTGATGCAGTGGTTGGTGGGTGTGCTGCGTTTGGGGTCGGCGGCCAATTTCATTTCGCCGTCGGCGCTGCGTGGCTTCATGACCGGGGCGGCGGCCCTGATTGCGCTGCATTCGCTGACTGACTTTTTTGGCTTGCCTTCGCCCGCGCATCACGGCACTGGTGCCCTGTTGATGCACCTAGCCAACCACTGGGGCCGCGCCGTGCCTGCTGCGTTGATCGTCAGCGTGTTCACTTTGGTTTTGGCGGTGCTGCTCAAACGCTTGTTGCCGCGCTGGCCCTTCATGTTGATGGCGCTGGTTGCGGGCAGTGCGTTGGCTTTTTTCATGTCGAGCGGTGTCGTCAAAGTGGTGGGCTCCATCCCCGCCATTTGGCCCACCTTTCATGTGCCTGAAGTCAGGCTTGAAAGCCTGCCCGATTTGTTGTCTATCGCCTTCGCCTTGACCATCGTCGCGCTGGGCCAAGCCATTTCGGTGGCCAAAACCATCGCCGCCAAATCAGGACAAGCCATCGACGCCAACCGAGAGTTTCGCGCGCAAGGCGCGGCCAACATCGTCGGCGGATTTTTCTCGTGCTATGTCGCCTGCGGCTCGGTCAATCGCTCCATGCCCAACTACGAAGCCGGTGCGCGCACGCCGCTGGCCGCTGTGTTTTCTGCGATGCTGTTGTTGCTGTTGCTGGCTTTCAGCGCGCCCTTGCTTGCGAAAATTGCTTTGCCCGCCATCGCCGCTTTGTTGCTGCTGGTGGCGTGGTCGCTGTTTGATGTGGCGGGCTGGAAGAAGCTGTGGCAACAAAGCCGGGCCGACTTCAGCATTGCCGCTGTCACCGCATTGGCCACCGTCACCATCCGCTTGGAAATGGCGATTTTGCTGGGCACCATATTGTCGCTGGTGGTCTACCTGCACCGCACCTCGCGCCCACCCATGCGCGTGATGGGATTTGACAGCGTGGCAAGCGGCGGCAGCACAGAGCGGCCCTTCGTTGTGATTTCGAATTTTGCTTCAGCGAATATTGCTTTAGCGAATGTTGGATTGGCGAACGTCGCCGAAGGCAAATCGTCCAGCCAAGCGGCCAGCCAAGCGACCCTGCCTGAGTGCCCGCAACTCAAAATGATCCGCATGGAAGGCGAGGTTTATTTCGGCGCAGTGCCGCATGTGTCTGACGCGCTGCGCGACTTGCGGGCCTCGCCCCACGCGCCCAAGCATTTGCTGGTGATGGCCAAAAGCATGAACTTCATCGACGCCGCCGCCGCAGATTTGTGGCGCGCTGAATTGACCGCACGCCGCGCCGAAGGCGGCGACCTCTACTTCCACCGGCCGCGCCCCGAAGTCATCGCGTTTTGGCAGCGCGTGGACTACATCAAAGCGCTGGGCCAAGACCACATCTTTGCCACCAAACGCGCTGCGATATCCACCATCTTCAACCGCCTAGACCGCGATGTTTGCGCGCGCTGCGCGGTGCGCTTGTTCGACGAGTGTCAGCAGCTGCCGCGGCCTTTGCAAGCCTAGCCGCGCGTTCGCATCGCTTCCAGACGCAGCGAAATCGACTGCTCCAAACTGCTCAACTCGCGCATCAGCGCATCGCGTTCGGCTTGGCTCAGCTTGGCTTCGCTCAGGTCCGCTGCCAACTTGGCGTTCAGCTCTGCGCGTTGCCGAAAAATTTCGACTTCGGCAGGCACGAAGCCCGCGCGCTTCAGTATCTTGAACGGCATGCGCAGCGCATCAGGCGTGGCTTCCCAGCCCTTGTCTTCATGCATAGGTTTGCCAAAGCCCGCAGCCGTTTGCAGCTCGCCTTTGGCCAGCGCATCTTGCAGGTGCTTGGCGATCACTTCGTCTTGTGTGGGCATGGCGCATGACCTTTCATGTGAATGACAAGTCGGGTCGATTTTGTGCGTATCGGAGCTGGACAGTTGCTAAAAGCGCCACACCAAAACTGCTCCTCGCCAACGCGGCGCGCCGCGGCCCGACCTTCGCCCTCGTGCGTCACCGCTGAAAACGCGTCAACACTGCGGTCGGTTTGGAGTTGATGATGTGGGTGCAGATGTTGGTGTCACGCAAGATCATCAGGCGATCTTTGCTCGAATGGCATCGCGGACTTGCTGTTCGGATAATTCGCGCGTCAACTTAAACCCTGGCTCGAAGGCCGCCAATCCGGCCTCAAGCGTTTCCCAGGGGTCGTACACGGGCAGCAACAGCACACCGTTGCCAAAGTGTTTGACGACCACTTCAGTGCCTGCAAAGCGGTATTCCTTGGGCAGCCGAATGGCTTGACTGCGTCCTGATCGAAAGAGGCGTGCAGTGTCCATGAGCTGCTCCAAAAAATTGATTGATCTCGAAAGTACCTACCGGCCTCGCCGACGTCAATCAACCATCACGCCTCCCGGCCGTCACAACCCGTCACTGAAACACCACCGTCTTGTGACCATTCACCAGCACCCGCCGCTCGGCGTGCCAAGTCACGGCGCGGGCCAGCACCGAGCTTTCGATGTCGCGGCCGATGGCGGTGAGTTCAGTCACATCCATGGCGTGTGTGGCACGCGCGGTGCCTTGTTCGATGATGGGGCCTTCGTCCAAATCGGCGGTCACGTAGTGGGCGGTGGCACCGATGGTCTTCACGCCGCGATCAAACGCTTGTTGGTAGGGACGCGCGCCTTTGAAGCTGGGCAAAAAAGAATGGTGGATGTTGATGGCTTTGCCCGCCAGGGCCCGGCACAAATCATTCGACAACACCTGCATGTAGCGCGCCAACACCACCAGCTCAGCGCCTTCTTGTTTCACGATGTCGAGCAGCTTGGCTTCGGCCTGGGCTTTGGTGTCGGGCGTCACCGCAATGTGGTGAAAGGGAATGTTGTGCGACGCCGCCAGTTGGTAGAAATCGCGGTGGTTGGAGACGATGGCTTTGATGTCCAGCGGCATGAAGTTGCTGCGATGGCGGAACAGCAAATCGTTCAAGCAGTGGCCGAGTTTGCTGACCAAGATAATTGTGGGCAAGCGTGCGGTGGCGCTGTGCAGTTCCCAATTCATCTGCATGGTGTTGGCCAAAACGCTGAAGTTTTCGCGCAGCGACACACCTGTTTCAGAGGCCGCGCAATCAAAGCGTGTGCGCATGAAAAACAGGCCAGTGGTTTGGTCGTTGTACTGCGCAGCCTCGGTGATGTTGGCACCGAGGCCGGCCAAGAAGCCGGTCACGGCATGGACGATGCCGCTGCGGTCAGGGCAAGACAAAGTGAGGATGTAGGCGTTGAACAAAGTGGTACTCCGGGATTGAGAATTTAGAAAATCAATTTATTGCTGAATTAGAACCGGGGTTGCAGACTCAGCGCGTGCAAACGTTTGCCCTCCTTCCCCCGACCACGGAGGAGGAGTTGTTCAAGCTGCAAAAGATCAAGCTGAAAGAATCAGCACCAGCACCAGCACCAGCACCAGCACCCACAAACCGGCCGTCACGACATTGAAAACGCGCACATATTGCGGGGCTTGCAACACCTGCCGCGGGACTGATCTGAACGCCGATGCATGAGCAAGGCTTTCCGACTTCGGTACACCGCGGGCAAATCACGCATCGTCTGCGGTGGCGTGGTTTCGAATACAGATTCCCATTTCAAAATGCTTGCAAGGACTGAACGCCGCATGATCGAGCACCGCATCGACATCCCCAGCGAAGCCGTCGAGCCACCGCAGTGCGTAGGCATGAACCAACAGGCTGCGGCGGAACTGCATGGGCCGCGCCTGTTCACTTTGTTCGGGCGCAGTTTGCAAGGCGTGAATTGACGCATCAACCCATGCAAATTTTCGACGCCATCGCCACCCGCAACGCCTTGCCCTTTGAGCGGTTGATCCCCGCCTTGCGCGCCATGTTTGCGGCCGACTGCACCGTGCCAACTCGCCATGTGCATGAGCTCACTTCACCCAACGGTGAGCGCCTGACTTCCTTGCTCATGCCCGCATGGCTGGCAGGGCGCTACTACGGCATCAAGACCATCAATATTGCGCCGGGCAATGCCGCGCGCGGGCTGCCTGGCTTGCATGCCGCCTACCTGCTTTTTGATGCTGTCACTGGCGTGCCCTTGGCGTTGATGGACGGCAACGAGATCACCGCCAGGCGCACGGCGGCGGCATCGGCGTTGGCGGCTTCTTACTTGGTGCCCAACAAGGCGCGGCACTTGTTGGTGGTCGGGGCAGGGCGCATCGCGCGCTTGCTGCCCGATGCCTACTGTGCCGTGCGTCCCATTGAGCGCGTGACGGTTTGGGCGCGTGATCGCGATCAAAGCGACACACTGGTGAGCGAACTGCTCGCAAGCGGCCACAACGCGGTGGCGGCCGACGACTTGCAAAGCGCCGTTCGCCAAGCCGACATCGTCAGCTGTGCCACCTTGTCGACCACGCCTTTGATCGAAGGCGCATGGCTGCAAGCTGGCAGTCATTTGGACTTGATTGGCAGCTTCACTCCCGCGATGCGCGAAGCCGATGACGCGTGTTTTTCTGGTGCCGCGTTGTACCTGGACACAGAAGAGGCTTTGCAAAAAAGCGGCGATCTCATCGGCCCGCTGGCGCGCAGCGTGTTCAGCGAATCAGAAGTTCGTGGCACGCTGACCACCTTGTCCCGGCAGCAGCGCGCGGAGTTAAAAAGCGAGGTGTCGGCTGAAGCGAGCACTCGTTCTGTGTTCAAGGCTGTTGGAACAGCATTGGAAGATTTGGCGGCTGCGATGTTGGTGTGGGAAGCGGCTCAGGTGCAGATCTGAAAACTGGCACCAGGCCGCGATGCGCTTGGGCGGCGATGGTCGGCGTGGCGGTCGCTTTGATCGCGCGGCGGCCGGTCAAGTGGACAGACATCCGCATCACGCAAAAAATTTGCGACGAAGGTCAAATGCAAGCCACGCGCCCCGGTGAGGTGATCCGATCCGATCCGATATGAACCTCCCCACTTTTTGGTCACTCTCTACGCGCTTGGGCGAAGCGCAAATTGAGTTGCCCGTCACGCTGTTGGCGGCGGCCTTGTTGATGCGCAAACAAAGTGGTCGGCCGCTTGCGCTGTGGTGGACAGGGCTGTTGTGCTTGGCTGTGCTGTTCACCACCGCCACAAAAGTGGCCTTCATTGGTTTGGGCATAGGCTGGCCTGCGCTCGACTTCACTGGCGTTTCTGGCCACGCCCTGTTTGCTGCGGCCACCTACCCGCTGCAGTTCGCGACGCTGGCATCGCAATGCTCGGTGGCAGTGCAGCGCGGCGTTTTCGCGGCAGGCTGTGTGTTGGCGCTGGCCATAGGGGTTTCGCGTGTGATCGTCCACGCGCATTCCGAATCGCAAGTGTTGGCAGGCCTGTTGGTGGGCGGTGTGGCCAGCGCCGCCGCGTGGAGCAAAACGGACATCCCGCGCCTGTACGTTCAACCACTGGTTCTCGCGGCGGTCGCGCTGTGGTTGAGCCTGACACCCGTGCACTCGCCGGCCTCGACGACCCACAGCATGGTCACGCGCCTGTCGCTCAAGCCGTCAGGTCACAGCAAGCCCTACACAAGACAGGACATGCTGCGCGGCCAGAAGCGGCAGCCTCAACAACGGGGCAAATCCAACTTGATGCGCTGACGCCCGTTTGAGTCAAAGCCTGAACCGCCCGGGCTTTTTAGGGGGCTCAACACTCCGGAAGGGTTGAGCTACAAACAAGTCGAACAAAGTTTCACCTGAAGTCCGTAAACGTGCGGTGAGGTTGGTGCAAGAGCAACGCGGCGAGCACACCTCGTCACGGGAAACTATTGAATTCATCGCGCCCGAGATCTGCCCGTTGGGCTCGCCGACAATCTGACCATGCACCTGACCCGCCATTTGTCCACGTGAGCACCGGCCTTGAAAGCCTGCATGCTGCGTTGCAGTTGATCGGGCACTCCGACACGCAATTGATTCAAACCTTGAGCCTGTCGCTCGCGGTGAGCGGTGCCGCGTGTTTGTGCGCCTCTGCCTTGGGCTTGGCGTTGGGTGCGGCCTTGGCGACATCGCGCTTTGCCGGTCAGCGCCTGGTGATCCTGGCACTGAACACGCTGCTGGCGCTGCCATCGGTGCTGGTTGGACTGCTGGTCTATTTGCTCTTGTCGCGCAGCGGGCCGTTGGGATCCTGGGGCATTCTGTTCACGCCCAGCGCGATGGTCATGGCGCAGACTTTATTGGTGCTGCCGGTGGTGGTGGTGCTGACGCGACAAGTCACAGCCGACGCCTTGCAGGAAGGCGACGACACGCTGCGTTCGATGGGTGCGTCGGCTTTTAGGAGAGCGATGTTGATGCTGCTGCATCAGCGTTGGGCTGTGCTCACGGTGGTGCTCACTGCCTTCGGGCGCGCCATCTCCGAAGTGGGCGCGGTCATGATCGTGGGCGGCAACATCGACGGCGTCACCCGCGTCATGACCACCTCCATGGCGCTGGAAACCAGCAAGGGTGATTTGCCGCTGGCGTTGGCGTTTGGGCTCTTGCTTTTGGCAACCGTGGCCTGCGTCAACCTGACGATATTTTGGCTGCGCGCTTGGGGCGAGCGTGTGGCGCGCGCCAGCGCAAGCACAGGCACAGGCACGGGCACGGGCACAAGCCCGTTCACAAACACGCTCACCCGATGAAAGTCGAGCCTCGCGCGCCTTTGCTGCGCTTGGTGGACGCCGAGGTTTGCTTTGGTGCCGTGCAAGCGTTGAAGCCGACCAACCTGTCGGTTTTTGAAGGTGACTTCATTGCCTTGATAGGCGCCAACGGCTCAGGAAAAACCAGCCTGTTGCGCTTGCTTCACGGCTTGTTGGCGCATGCCGGTCAGCGCGAAGTGGGCACGGTCGCAGCGCCGCAAGCCATGGTGTTTCAGAAGCCGTTCTTTCTGAACGTTTCTGTGCTGAACAACCTGCGCATTGCTTTGTGGTTGGCGAAAGTGCCCCACGCCCGTCGCACTGAGTTGGCTTTGCAGGCATTGGAACGAGTGGGTTTGATGGCCTTGCGCCAGCGCAGCGCGCGCGCCTTGTCGGGTGGTCAACAGCAGCGTTTGGCCTTGGCGAGGGCGTGGGCACTGAAGCCGCAAATATTGTTCCTGGACGAGCCCACTGCCAGCCTCGATCCTTATGCCAAAAATGAAATCGAAACCCTGCTACAAAGCTTTGCCAACGAAGGCATGACCTTGGTGATGAGCACCCACAATTTGGGTCAAGCCAAACGCTTGGCCAGCCGCGTGATTTATTTGGAAGCTGGCGTGGTCAAAGTTGATTTGCCGGTGAGCAAGTTCTTCGATGCCAAGGCGTCCACAGCGGCGGAGTTGTTCTTGAACGCTGAGCTGACTTGGAGCTGAAATTGAAGCTGTACAAAACGCTGAAACGGTGTGCCGAAGTTGTGGTGGCGATTGTGTTGGGCGCTGCGGTGTTTGCGGCCGCTGCGCAAGACCGCGTCATCGTCATGGCGTCCACCACGTCCACCGAGCAATCGGGCTTGTTCGCGCATTTGCTCCCCGCCTTCACGCAGGCCACCGGCATCAAGGTCAGTGTTGTTGCGTTGGGCACGGGCCAAGCCTTGGACATGGGCCGCCGAGGCGATGCCGACCTGGTCTTTGTGCATGACACCACCGCCGAATTGAAATTCATCGCAGACGGCTACGGCGTCAAACGTTGGCCGGTGATGCACAACGATTTCGTGTTGGTCGGACCCAAGCTAGATCCAGCAGGCATCAAGGGCAAAGACATCAGCTTGGCACTGAAAAAACTGGCAGCCAGCAGCAGTGCTTTTGTTTCGCGCGCAGACAAAAGCGGCACGCACGCTGCCGAACTTCGTGCCTGGAGCGCGGCGGGTTTGGAAGTTCCAAACGACATGAAAAGTGGCAAGCCCGACCGCTACAAGGCCTGTGGCTGCGGCATGGGCCCTGCGTTGAACATGGCCTCCAGTTTGGACGCCCACACCTTGACCGATCGCGGCACGTGGATCAGCTTCAAAAACAAAGGCGACTTGACCGTTTTGGTCGAAGGCGACGCCAACTTGTTCAATCCTTACGGTGTGATGGTGGTGAACCCGGTGAAGCACCCACACGTCAAATTTGAGTTGGCACAGAAGTTTGTGGACTGGGCCGTCTCGCCAAGCGGTCAGGCCCGCATCGCAAGCTTCAAGATCGACGGCGAACAATTGTTTTTTCCTGACGCGCAAAAGTGAACTCCAGAACGGCGGTGACGAACCGCGAGTTGGCCAGTGAGTGCCAAGCAAATGGAGTTGGCGCGACTGAGTGCCTTGCTGTCCCGGGCGAAGATGGCGCTCAACCTAAAAAAAGCAACGGCGGCGCAGGCTGCGTGTGCTGACTCTGGACAAGACGTGAGGCACGCGTTGAACGCCACGGAAAAGGTCATTCGGCCGTCATGTCCGCTGACATCAAGGTGCCGCCGTGATCCGTTCGTCGCCGATCACGATGACGGGTTTTGACACGGATCACTTCTTGAAATCGAAACGCGCTGTCCAGCCCCAGTCGTCAGTTTTGGCGTGCGTGCTGCAACTGCTTCTTGGCCGACCAGATGGTCCCGCCGACAGGAATCGAACCTGTATCTGCCACTTAGGAGGCGGCCGTTCTGTCCATTGAACTACGGTGGGCGGTTGCGCAATTTTAGGGGGCTGGTTCGCAGTGCGGTCTGCCTGATCACTGCCAGCGAATGATCCAAATCACGTCGAGTGAATTGTCGCTGCCGGACTGGGCGCGCAGGGTGAAGCGCTGCGCTATTCGGTAGATGAGTTGGAAGGTGCCGGTGGTGCTGTTCAGGCCGCGTTCGTAGCCAACGTACCAGCGCCGTGAGAGTTGTTTGCCCAGCGACAAGATGGTCTCGCGCGTGTCGCCGTCAGTTTGGCGAAGTGACACTTCGTCCAGGCCTATGGCTTTGATGAATTGGTCGGTCAGGCCTTCGCCTTCACCGGCCAACAAGGCCATGGCGGCGCGTTGCAACAACGCTGTGTCGGTGCGGCCCAGGCCGTCGCTGGCGCGGCCTAAAACCAGCCACGAAAGTTTGTCGATCTCTGACACCTCAGGTTCGGAGAACAATCGCACGCGCGGGTTTTGGGCGTTGCCGGTGATGTTGACGCCAACACGCACATCCAAGTTTGGCCGCGTGGCTTGGATGTCGAGGCGGGGGTTCTCTGCGGGGCCGTTGAAGCTGACGGTGCCGCGGTCTATGGTGAGCTTTTGGCCGTAAGCCGCGTAGGTGCCTTCCACCGCACGCACCGTGCCGTTGAGGGCCAATTTGCCTTCGGGCGAGGTGATGCGCAGGTCGCCTTGCAAGCCGCTGTCAAGGCCGCGACCGCGCAGGCGCAGCTTGTCGCCCAGGTCCACGCGCAGGTTCAAGGCGACGTTGCGTGCGCGCTTCGGTACTTGCTTCTCGGGTGACAGTCTTTCAGGTGCCAGTTCATCAAGCGAGTTGGGTGCCGCCTTGCCCGCTGCCCTGACCACCTGCACATCGTCAGACAACACCGGCGCGTCGCTGCGGCTGAAATCAATCAAGCCTTCATCGACGCGAAATGCGCCGTCGAGTGCCAGCTTGTCGGCGGTGAGTTGAAGTTGCGCTTCGCCGCTGGCGACGATGCGGCGGTCCACGCGGCCCAGCAACTGAGCCTTGTCGGCGCGCAGTTTCAAAGTGGCTTGTGGCGCGGCGCCGAGCACGGCATTGCCCGCCAAGTTCACTGTGCCCGCACCCGCCTTGGCGGTGAAGCGTTCAATGCGCGCGGTGCTGCCTTGCAAAGCAATCAACACATCGCCGTCAGACAGGTTCACGCCTTGCAAAAAGTTGCGCACGCCGATGCCGGTGCCGCGCACTTCGCCGGTGTATTCGGGCGCGCCAAAACGCCCGCCGATGCTGGCACTGGTGCGCAGGCCGCCGTTCACGCGCCAGCCCGTGGGTATCCACGTGCCCCAGGTGCCGAGGTTGGCCACTTGCACTTCCAGCACGCCCGACAAAGGCGCGTCTGCCGGGGGCCACATCACGGTGGGCGAGGTGCGCGCCACGACGGCACCGGCGGCCACGCCGAGTGTTTTTCCAGCCAGGCCTTGAGTGAAGCTCCAAATGCCTTTGTCGGCGTTCAGGCCCAGGCGCAGGTCGGTCAGCTCCAGCGCCTGCGTGCCGGTTTCATCCGTGACGGTGAGGTCGCCGCTGGCGCGTTCCAACACCACATCGGCGCTGAAGGTGGGGCTGCTGCGCAGTTTCAGACTGCCCACCACTTTGAGGTCGCCGCCCCAACCAAAGTCGGGTTGGATGCGGGCCAGCACCGGCGCAACGGGGAAGGCGTCGAGGCTCACGTCGGCGTCGAGTCGGGCTGCTTGCTCAGTGCCGCTGGCATCGGTGGATTCAGCCTGCCACGCGATGCGACTCCAGCGCAGCTTGGCCCCCAACACATCGGCTTGGCCTGCTTGAACTGCGGCGCGCACAGGGCCGCCGCTCCACTGCACTTCCACGCCCACATCGCGTGTGCGCAGCAAGGGCGCGGCGCTGCTGCTGGCCTGCGCTTCGACTTTTTGCACTGTGCCGCGCCAGCCCGCGGCGGGATGGTCACCTTGCTTGTCGGTCACCGCAAACAGGCCGCCTTGAACGTTCAGTGTGGCTTGCGTGCCCCTCGCCACAGGGCTCGGCGGGGTGCTCAGTTTGGCGCTGGATTGCAAAGCCTCAGTCCACGCCGGGGGCAGCGCTTTGGCGCTCAGGCGCAGCTCAGCGTTGTGCGTGCGGGCGCTGCCTTTCAATTGCCATTGCAGGCTTTCCATCACCGCCCCGTTGACCGCTGCATCGATGACGCTGCCTTCCGATTCCACCGGCGCATCGGCGCTGCTGCCCGCCTGCCAACGCGCCGTGGCTTGCTTGGCGCTGAAGCTGCCCATGCGCAACGCAGACGCGCTCAGTTGACCTTCACTGGTCAGCACCGGCCACCGCCCTTTGATGCGTGCCTCTGCGTTGAGCGTGCCGCTGAACGACGCTGATGGGCCGCCTTGCACCAAGCGCCACAGCGGTGCGAGCGGCTGCAAATTTGGGGCGGCCACGGTGAGCGTCCAAGCGTCTGATGCGCTAGAAGTGCCTCCCGCCTTGCTGCTGTCAAGCACAGCCGCCAAGCTGCCCGATGCGTTCAAGGTGTTGCCTGCGGCGTCCAACTTCACCAGAGTTTTCAGTGACCCATCGGGCGAAGTGCTCAAGCTGGCTTCACCTTGCAGTGGCACACCGGCCAAGACGCTTCGGGCCACGTTCACCTTGGCCAGTCCTTGCACGGCCCCCACGCGTTGGGGCAGCGGCAGCGCCGTGTCGAACAACGCCAGCGGCAGCTTCACATCAAACTCTGCGACGGCATTCAAGCGGTGCGGCCCTTGTCGCCAGGCCGAGTTTTCTGGGCCTTGCCACCACGGCAAGGGATCGAAATCAACCAAGCTGCTGTTGCCTTTGACTGACCACGCGGCGCGCGCGTCAGGCCTTTGCATCACGCCACTGAGCGTGGCTTTGGCGTCGCCCACCACCGCTTGAAATTGGCGCAGGTCCAAGCGTTGGACGGTGCCCGCGTTCGCGGCTGTCAGGTCGATGGCGAGTTGCGCGCTGCGCTGTTTGTCGAGCTTGGAGCCGCCTTGCAGCAAGCGCCCGTTGAGCGTGCCCTTCAGGTCGACCGCTGCATTGCCCGGGGCGTTGAAATCACGGCCCACCAGCGTGAAGGGGCCACTGAGTTGCAAAGGCGCGGCGCGACTGTCAAGCAGACCAGGTTGCACCTCATTCAAGTTGCCGTCGAGTTGCCAGCGCTGCGGCGTGTAGCGGCCAGTGCCACTGAGCACGCCTGCGATTTGATTGCGCATGCCTGCGGTTTGACTGAGCACGCCTGCGATTTGACCGACCGTGCCCAGGGTGGCGCTGAGGTTTTTGATGTCCAGCGTGCTGGGGTTGTTGACTTGCGCGCTGACCTCCAACTTCGCGTCGAGCAGGGGCAGCTTGCCTTCGTTCCAACGGCCTGCGGCTTCGTTGGTCAATTGCAATCGAATGGTGGCGGGTTGGTCGAGCCCGCTGCTGGTGGCCGTTGCATTTCCGGTGAGCGCCGTCACAGGCAGGGCGCTGGCGAACGCCGACACGTCCAGCGATTTCGTGCTGGCTTGCAGGTCGGCCAAAGGCCACGCCGCGAAGGGACGCAGGATGGCTTGTGCGCTGAGCGACTGCGGCTTTTGCGCGCTGTCTGTTTGCAGCTTCGCTTGTGGTCGCGCTTGTGGTTTCTTTTGTGGTTGCGCTTCCATTTGCGCCCGCACGTTGATTTGCTTCAGTGGGCCAGACAAATTCAGCGTGGCGTTCCAAGCCAAGGTTTCCGCCGCTGTCGCTGTCGCTGTCGCTGACGCTGACGCAGCGTCCTGGGTCAACGTCACTTCAGAATTCAGCGGCAATTGGCCTTGCGTGGCCACGCTGCCCGATGCATCTGCGCGCAGCCGATCCCACAACAAGCTCAAATGGTTGACGCGGTGTTGTTTGCCGTGGTCTGCCCCCAAGTGCACCTGCGCTTGCAGGTTGCGCAGAGGTTGATCGGGCAGGGCGCTGAGGTGTATCTCACCCACTTGCAGGCGCATGACCTCAAATTCCAAAGCTTGGTTCAACACCATCACACGCAAATCGGTAGGCGCTTTGAGCGGCGGTGCAGTCGGGTCGGAGGTGGTGCGCACGTCAACGCGCGCGGCTTGCACGTCAGCGACGGTGAACTTGATCCACTGGGTTTGAGTGTTGTCGAGTGTGAGCTTCAAGCCCTTCCAAGACAGAGCGGTGATGGTGATGCTGTCATTGGTTTTTGTTGAAATTTGGTAGCTCAAAGACTGAGCCTCAAAGTCACCCAGCAGTGCGCCTTTGACGCCGCTGACCTTCAAATTCGGCACCTGCGAAAGCAACCACGCGGAGCCCGATGCGGTGCGGGCGGCCCACCACGCGCTGCCTGTTAACGCGGCCAGCACGAGCGTGATCACCGCCAAAATCACAAGCGCAATGCGCCAGCCGCGTCGCCGTGGCGCGATCACTTTTACTTTTGCGCTTGACTCAGCATCCATGGGCGGTGGTCGTTGATGGCGGCGGTGTCAAAACGCAATGCCCACACTCAAATGCAAACGGGCAGCGCGCACGCGTTCGCCGTAGGCCACATCCAATCTGAGTGGCCCCACGGGGCTGCGCCAGCGCAAGCCCACGCCGTAGCCCGCAGCCACATTGATGTCCGACCATCGATTGGCGGCATCGCCCGCATCGACAAACGCGGCCCACCAAAACGCCGGGTAGTTGGGTGAAATAGGCCGCGCAATTTCGGCGCTGCCAGTCAGCAACATCTTGCCGCTGAACAACACGTTGTTGACCTTGGGGCCAAGCGATCGGTAGGCGTAGCCGCGCACCGATTCATCGCCACCGGCGCGGAACAACAAGGTGTCGGGCAGCACGACGCCGTCGCTTGCCTGCACATGACCCGCCTCGCCGCGCAGGGTGGCGTACCAAGCATTGCCCAGCGGTTGATACCAAGTTACTCGGGCGTAGGCGCGGCCGAAAGGGCCCTCGGGGTTTTGGTTGCTGAAGGAGCGACCCAAAGCGGCTTGCAAGCTGGCGGTGAGGCCGCGCGTGGGCAAGAGCACGTTGTCCACGTCGCGCCATATCCAGTGGTAGTTGGCCGACAGCGCGCTGCTTTGCGTGCTGCCTGAAGCGTTGTCCAACTTTGAGGTTTGAAACTCGGCAAAGTACAAACGTTCAATGCGCGGCGTGTCTTGTGTGCGGCCTGCGCGAGCGCTCCACGAAGTTCGCAATTCCTCGGTGGAGCGCAAGCGTTCGGCGCTGCCCGACAACAAATTGCGGTAGCGGCCTTCCAGCGGGTGCGACGTGAATTCACCCGACCACGACTGAATGTCTGGCCCCAAGGCAAATTTGTTTTTGGCGATCCAGCGCGTGCCAAACACGCGTCGGTGGATGTGTTCCAGCGTGGCGCGCGGGCCGGTGTTGGCGCTGAAGCCCGCGCCGATGGTGGCTTGCTGCAAATTCAATTCGCGCACGCGCACCATCACCGGTGCGGCGGCGGCGCTGTCGGGGTTGGCGTCCAGTTCAACCGACGAGCCTTCAAACAGCCCTGACTTTTGCAAACGTTCTTGGAAATCGAGCAAGCGCTTTTCGCTGTAGGGCTCGCCTGCGACAAAGGTGGACAGGCGCTGAACCGACTCTGCGTCGAAGCGCTGCAAGCCTTCGATGCGCATCTCGCCCAGGCGGAACAAGGGGCCGCTGTCGGCGGTCAATTCAAGCTCGGCTTGGTGTGTCTCAGTGTCGATGCGGGCTATCGTGTTGCGCCATGTGGCCGTTGCATAACCCTCAGCACGCAGCAGGGCGATAGATGCGCTTTTGGCCGATGTCCATGCGCTTTGCCGAAATGCTTGGCCCACAGGCAAGGCCCACAGGCCGCGTGCTTTGGAGGCCAGTGATGCAGCGTCTGGGTCTGACTCCGCAGCCGCCTTTTGCAGTGGCCCGGCCAAGCTGAATTTCACGCCGCTGATCGTCGCGCGCGGGCCCGGCACCCCTTGCACTGTGAGCAGCGGCAGGCTGGGCACGTTGGTCACTTTCTCGACCTTCACTTCGGCCTTGAAATAGCCTTCGGTCTCCAACAAAGCTTTGGCTTGCGCCGGCGCTGCCGCAATCAAGCGGTCAAGCTCAGACGCGGTGATGCTGTCGGTTTCGGGAGCACTTTGAAAGCGAGAAATGTCGAGGTAGGTGGTCAGCAAGGTACGCAGCTCAGGCGGCGCATTCACGTCAAGCCGAAAGACCGCCGACGCCGGTGTGCTGGCCACTTCGGTGGAGCCCGGAACTTGCTCAGGCAACCACTTCGTGACGCTGGCGCAGCCGCTCAGCCCCACCGCCAAAACCGCCAAAACCACCGAAGCAAGCGCGCGCCAAAGCGCGCCGAGTGGCGTCATTTGCTGAGCAAACGCATGGCCCCTTCAAGGCCCGGCAGCGTGAGTGGAAACATGCGCTGGCTCATCAGTTGCTGCACCACCGCAATGCTTTGGCGGTAGCCCCAAACGCCTTGCGGTTCGGGGTTGATCCAGGCAAATTTGGGGAAGGCGTTGGTCAGGCGCGCCAACCATTCGGCCCCAGCTTCTTCGTTGTTGTATTCGACGCTGCCGCCGGGCTGCAAAATTTCATACGGGCTCATGGTGGCGTCGCCCACAAAGATGAGTTTGTAGTCTTTGTTGTACTTGCGAATGATGTCCCAGGTGCTGAATTTTTCGCTGTAGCGGCGACGGTTGTTCTTCCACATGAAATCGTAAACGCAGTTGTGGAAGTAAAAGAATTCAAGGTGTTTGAACTCTGATTTCGCGGCGCTGAAGATTTCTTCCACGCGGTGTATGTGCTCGTCCATCGTGCCGCCCACGTCCATGAGCAGCAGCACCTTCACCTTGTTGTGACGCTCGGGCACCATTTTGATGTCGAGCCAGCCTGCGTTGGCAGCGGTGCTGCGTATGGTGTCGGGCAAGTCCAACTCTTCCACCGAGCCCTCACGCGCAAATTTGCGCAGGCGGCGCAGCGCCACTTTGATGTTGCGCGTGCCCAGCTCAAGGTTGTCGTCGTAGTCTTTGTACTGACGCTGATCCCACACTTTGACGGCGCTATTGTTGCGGCTTTTGTCTTGACCCACGCGTATGCCTTGTGAGTTGTAGCCGTAAGCCCCAAACGGGCTGGTGCCGCCGGTGCCGATCATTTTGTTGCCGCCTTCGTGGCGTTCTTTTTGTTCCTCGAAGCGCTTCTTCAGCGTTTCCATCAACTCGTCCCAACCCATCTTTTCAATTGCGGCTTTTTCTTCGGCGCTCAGTTCCAGTTCAAACTTTTTTTGCAACCAATCCAGCGGGATGTCTTGGGTGAAATCGGTGATCAATTCCACGCCTTTGAAGTAGGCCGCGAAGGCGCGGTCAAACTTGTCAAAGTTGGCTTCGTCTTTGACGAGCGAGGTGCGTGCCAAGTAATAAAAGTCATCGATCGATGTGTCGATCACACCGGCCTGTATGGCTTCCAAAAGCGTGAGGTATTCCTTCACCGACACCTTGAGTTTGGCGGCGCGCAGGGTATAAAAAAAGTTGATCAACATGGAGTGTGCTCGCTCTTGCTTCAGATGGACATCAGCCCTGAACTCAGTCTTCTGTCAACGCTTTGATACGCAGACCCTGAACTCGTTCGAACTGAGCAAGGTTTTACGTGACGAGCGTGCAACCGTGGGCCAGGGGGTGGGCTGGAATCTAAAAGTTCGTTGGCAATGGGCACATGCTGGGTTGAATCCCCCATCGTGCGGGGAACTTCTCGTAACACCGCCTCATTGCCGCAGCGGAGAATTTGCGCCGCTTTCGTGTTGAAGCGAAAGTCTTTGGGCGGACGCACGGCTTGGCTGTTGCCGGACTGAAAGACAGTGGTTTGGGCCATCGCAGCCACTCAAAAATACTTAGACATGCGTCAAGGATATATGCGTCCGATTCCCCCGTTAACTTTGCTCAACTGCCGGTCGTTTTGACCGATAAGACCCCATGTTGTCTGCGTTCACGCCGTCCGATGTTGCCTTTGCCATGGCCGCCATTGCGCAGACCATCCCGGCGTTGCTGTGGTTGATCTGCGCTGTGGTGGTGCGCGAGGCGCGCCGCGCCAGCGCGCACTGGTGCGCGTTTTCGGCTCTGGGCGCGTTGTCGTTTGGCTGCTTTGTGGCGGCACAGCAAGCGCCTTTGGCACACATCACCGAGCCGATACGCGCTGCGGGCAACATCACAGCGGTGCTGTCGATGATGGCTTTGCACGGCGGCATACGTTTGTTCATCGGCAACACGGTTCCATACACAATTTACGCGGTTTTGCTGGCAGCCGTGCTGGGCGGTTCGTGGATAGGTTTGGATCCGCATGCGGCCTCCATTCGTGTTGGTGTGGTGTGCGCTGTGCAAGCCATTTTGTCGGCGGGCATGGTCGTTGATTTGTACCGCTTTGCCGGGGCCACCATGAAGTTGAGACTGCCGTGGTTGTTGCCGCTGCCAGCGCTCATCTCCGGTTTGATTTATGTCGAGCGCTGCTTGCGAGCCGTGCTGACGGTGGGTGCAGCAAACACTCAAATAGCGGTGGCCAGTGGCTTCAACGTCGCTTCGGCCTTCGCTTACGTGGCCGTGACGTTGTCGTTCCACGCCATGCTGTTGTCATTGGTGCTGATGCGCTTGATTGCTGACTTGCGGCGCATCTCGCGTCACGACAGTTTGACGGGCCTGTTGAATCGGCGCGCTCTGGAAGAAGAATTGCTTTTGCAAGTGCAGCGCAGCCTGCGCGGCCGCGTGCCTTTTTGCGTTTTGATGCTGGACGCTGACCATTTCAAGCGCATCAACGACAGGCTGGGTCACGGCGTGGGCGACATGGCGTTGAAGCATTTGGCCTCGTTGATGCGCACCCAAATGCGCAGCATTGACACCTTGGGTCGCATTGGCGGCGAGGAGTTTGTGGTGATCTTGCCAGGGCTGCAAGAAGACGCCGCCGTGCAAGCTGCCGAGCGCTTGCGGGCCTTGATATCGAACACGCCGCTTCCTTCAGCCACCGAGCCAGTTGCCATGTCGATCAGCGTAGGCGTGGCGCAGTGGGACGGTCACCCCGAAGAAACAACGCGCCTGCTGATGCGCGCCGACGCGGCGCTGTACGAAGCCAAACAAGGCGGCCGCGACCGCGTGGCGTTGGCCTCGGCCGCAGTGTCTTCAGGCTGACTTTTGCTTCGCAGTTTTCTTTGCAGACTCTTTTGCACCAAGCGTCGCCTTGGCCTTGTTGTCATGCGCCTTCAACCACCCAAAAAACTCGCCGTACCAAAGCTTGGAATTGCGCGGTTTCAAGATCCAGTGGTTCTCATCCGGAAACCACAGCAGGCGTGAATCGACGCCCTTGGCTTTGAGGGTGTTGTAGTAGGCCAAGCCTTGGCCGTCGGGCACGCGGTAGTCGAGCGCGCCGTGTATCACCAAGGTGGGCGTTTGCATGGCCGCCACGAAGGTGCTGGGGCTTTGCGAATTCACTTTCGCGGCGTCTTCCCAATACCAGGCGCCCAGTTCTTTGGCGTGCCAGGTGTAGGCGTCGTCGGCAAACATGGCTTGCCAGTCAAAGCAACCTGCATGGCACACATAAGCTTGGTAGCGGCCTGTGGGCACGTGACCATTCATCCACGCCACCATGTAGCCGCCGTAACTGCCGCCGGTGGCGAAAATGCGTTTCTTGTCGACCCACGGTTTGGCCAGCAGCCAGTCGGTGCCGGCCTCAACGTCTTGCAATTCCAGCTCGCCCCAACGGTGGGTGATGCTGTCGAGGAATTTGTAGCCAAAACCGCTGGAGCCGTGGTAGTTGACGCCTGCGACGATGTAGCCCTGCGCTGCGAACACTTGGTTGTTCCATCGGTAGTGAAAGGTGTCGCCCGCAGCGGCGTGGGGGCCGCCGTGGATGGAGTGCATCACGGGGTACCTTTTCTTGGCGCTCTTGGCGTTTTTGCCGCTCTTGGCGCTCTCGGGATCGAAGCCGGGCGGGTAGATCACCCACATTTGGATTTCGTCACCGTTGGCAGCTTTCAAACGCACGTCTTCGGTGGTGCCGAATTTGAACTTCGCCATCGCGTCATCATTGAACTTTTCGATGCGCACTGAGCTGCCATCAGGCTGCACCGCGTGCACGCGGGCTGGGTGGTTCATGGCGTCGGCCGCGCTGACGATGACGTCGCCGCAGACATCAAAGCTTTGCACCCAACCGCCGCGCACCACCGCAGACGCAGTGCGCGCGGTGAGATCGAACCGGTACAGGTGGCAGCGACCTTGGTCTTCTGCGGTGAACATCACTGCCTCACCGCTGCTCGACCAACGCAGTGGTGCATTGACGTGGTGATCCCAATCGGCGCTGACGACCGCCCAAGCACCCGCAGCGTCCATGATCGCCAGCTGACCCGGCATGGTGTGTTTCAAACCCAGGTGGCTGGCGATAAAGGCTAGCCGCTCACCGTCGGGGCTGTAACGCGGCGCGTCGAAATCCCATGCCGCGTCTTGCGCTTTGACATGCGTTTTGCCGTGCGTCTTGGTATTGCGCACCTCAATTTCCATCAACGCTTTGCAGTTGTCCAAGCGTTTTTCAGCCGCGGCGTCGAAAACAAATGCGATGCGTTTGCCGTCTGCTGAAATATCAAAGCACGTGGCGTCGGGACTGCCGCGGGGCAGCTCAAACGCCGTGCCTTCAAACAGGTCGCGCACCCTGCCGCTGGCCACGTCCAACACATGCAAATGCGGCACTCGGCCCATGGGCAAGTTGTGGTCCCAAAACCGGTATTGCGCTTCGCTGGTGACGTAACCGGTTTCTTTGCGGTCCTTGAATTCTTTGTGGCGTTTGGCTTGGGCTTTGCTGCCTTTTTCACCCGGCCAAACCCAAGAAATGAAGGCGATGCGTTTGCCGTCGGGGAACCACTTGAAGGCCTCGACACCGGGGGCGAAATCGCTGACGCGCTGGGCCTCGCCGCCGTCGGGTGCCATCACATAAAGCTGGGGCGTGTCGTCTTTTTTGCCCTGCTGTTCGCGCTTGGCCACAAAGGCAATCCGATCACCTTGCGGTGACCACGCCGCCTGGCCGTCTTTGTCACCGGCGCTGGTCAGGCGACGCGGTTTGCCGCCGTGTTTGTTAACAGCGGTGCTGAGCAACCACAGGCTGGTGCTGCTGTTGTTGTCTTCCATCGAGTAGCTGGACACCGAGCACACCGCTTGAGCGCCGTCGGGCGACAGTGCCACGCCGCCCACCCTTTGCAGTGCCCACAAGTCATCGACGGTGATGAGTTTTTTCGTTTGTGCCATGGGTCTTCTGTCCGGAAAAAGGGGGCCAATCAGCGGGGTTTGACGAGCTGCCATTGCAAGTGCGCTTTGACGGTGGGCCACTCGCTTTGAATGATGCTGTAGACGGCGGTGTCACGCAGCGTGCCGTTGGATGAGCGCGAAAAGTTGCGCAAGATGCCGTCCAATTTGGCACCCAAACGCTCTATGGCCCGGCGACTTTGTTGGTTGAAAAAGTGAGTTCGGAATTCCACCGCAATGCAGTCCAAAGTCTCAAACGCATGTGTCAGCAGCAGCAGTTTGCACTGCGTGTTCAGCGGCCCGCGCTGTGCGCTGGTGGCTGTCCAAGTGCTGCCAATTTCAACGCGCTTGTTAATGCGGTCGATGTTCATGTAAGTCGTCATGCCCACCACTTTGCCCGCGGCGTTGCGCACCGTGAACGGCAACATGCTGCCGGTGTTTTGCAGCGACAAACGGCGCTGAATTTCGGCGGGCATGTCGTCGGGCGTCGGGATGGGCGTGTACCAAAGCTGATGCAGCTCGCCGTCACACGCAGCGTCGCTCAATTCAGCGACGTGCCACACGGCCAAGGGTTCCAGGGTGGCGTGTTCGCCTTTGAGGGTCACGGCAGACGCAAAGCTCATGACTTCTTCGCGAGTTGTTTGGCGCGCCACGTCCTTGCCAACTTCACGCCCAAGCCGCCACCCAAACCCACCATGGCCATGCCGATGATCACGCTGGTGTCGTAACCGGGCTGATTCAGAAAATCAAAGCCCAGCAGTTTGGCGAGCAAGGCACCCGCCGATGTTCCTGTCAAAAAACCGGCTGCGTCTGTCAGGCCTGAGCCCAAAGCGGTGGATGTGGTTTTGTCCATGCTGTTTGGTCCCGTCATTTCAGCGGTTGTGTTTTTGCATGAACACCAGCTTCTCAAACAGCGACACGTCCTGTTCGTTTTTCAGCAGCGCGCCCAGCAGCGGCGGCACCACCACTTTGTCGTCTTTGCTTTGCAGCACGTCGGCAGAAATGTCTTCGGCGACCAGCAACTTCAGCCAGTCCAGCAGCTCGCTGGTGGACGGCTTTTTCTTCAAGCCGGGCAGGTTGCGCACGTCATAAAAACTCTTCAGCGCCGCACCCAGCAGGTTTTTTTTCAGGGCAGGGAAGTGCACGCCCACGATGGCTTTCATCGTGTCGGCATCGGGGAACTTGATGTAGTGAAAAAAGCAGCGGCGCAGAAAAGCGTCGGGCAGCTCTTTTTCGTTGTTGGATGTGATGAACACCAGCGGGCGGTGCACGGCACGAATCAGCTCGCGCGTCTCGTAAACGTAAAACTCCATGCGGTCGATTTCGCGCAACAAATCGTTGGGGAATTCGATGTCGGCTTTGTCGATCTCGTCGATCAACAACACCACCGGTTTTGGCGCGGTGAAGGCCTGCCACAGCACGCCTTTCAAGATGTAGTTTTGAACATCCTTGACCTTTTCGGAATTTTCGGCACCTGCAATTTGGCTGTCGCGCAGGCGGCTCACCGCGTCGTATTCGTACAAACCTTGCTGCGCTTTGGTGGTGCTTTTGATGTGCCACTGCATCAACGGCATGTCCAGCGCCTGCGCCACTTCTTCGGCGAGCATGGTTTTGCCGGTGCCAGGTTCGCCCTTGATGAGCAGCGGCCGCTTGAGCATGGACGCGGCGTTCACCGCCAACATCAGATCGTCGGTGGCAACATAGTTTTGAGTGCCTTGGAATTTCATGTGGAGCTGGCCTTTTGCGGTCAAATCTGAGGTGTTTTGGCGGAGATTCCAGAGGTGCAAGGTCAGTATAAGGTGCGCCTTTATAATCAGAAGTTGCCCCGATCTCACCCTTGCAGAACATGAAAAAACTGACTTTCACGACGCTTGCGTCCATGGTGTTCGCGCTGCTCTGCGGCTTGACTTCGGTCGCCAGCGCGCAAGACGCCAAACCCGGCGACAAAGCGGCTGGTGAAAAGAAGGCGTCGATGTGCATAGGCTGCCACGGCATCCCGCTGTACCAAGCCAGCTTCCCCGAGATTCACAAGGTGCCGATGATTGCGGGGCAAAACGCCAAGTACATCGTCAACGCACTCACCGCTTACAAAAAGGGCGACCGCAAACACGCCAGCATGCGCGGCATTGCGACCACGTTGAACGAACAAGACATGGCCGACTTGGCCGCGTATTACGAAACACAGCCAAAAGACGTGGTGGCCTTGCCAGTCAAGTTCGCCGAGCCATCGGCCCGCATCGCGGAGCTGCTGAAAAAAGCCAACTGCGTGTCGTGCCACGGTGAAAACTACAGCAAGCCGATTGACGGCAGCTACCCCAAACTGGCGGGGCAACACGCCGACTATTTGTACGTGGCCCTGAAGGCTTATCAAACCGAAGGCAACCCGGGCATTGGCCGCGCTCACGCTGTGATGAGCGGCATGTCCAAGCTCTACACGCACGCTGAGTTGAAAGACATGGCCAAATACATCGGCTCGCTGGACGGGGAACTCAAAACCGTGGCGCAGTCGCGATTTCGCTGAAGCCTGGAGCCTCGACTGTTCAAAGGGCCGCTGAATCAGCGGCCTTTTTTACATGTCGAATCCACAAGCTCGCTAGCTTGAGTGGGCGTGACGAAGTTGGCACGCTGCCCCTACACTGCGCGCACCCAAAACGCTACCGGAGTGCCCATGAAACGCCTGCTTCTCGTCACCAATTTCGCTGCGGCCGTTGTCGCCGCTGCAGCCCTCGCGGTTTTGCCCGCCCAAGCGCAAACACTGCGCTGGGCCAGTCAGGGCGATGCACAAACCATGGACCCGCACTCGCAAAACGAGTCGCTCACCAACTCCATCAACGGCCAGGTTTACGAGTTGCTGGTGTCGCGGGACAAAAAGCTGATGCTCACGCCGACTTTGGCCACCGAATGGCAGCAGCTTTCGCCCACACAGTGGCGCTTCAAATTGCGCCCGAATGTGAAGTTTCACGACGGCACGCCGTTCACCGCCGACGACGTGGTGTTTTCGGTGATCCGTGCACGCGAAGGCTCGTCTGACATCAAGGTGTACGCCAACGCTGTGGGCGAACCGACCAAAATCGACAACCTCACGGTCGAGTTCAAAACCAAAGACGTGAACCCGGTGTTCCTGGAGCACATGGCCACCATCCAGATCATGAGCAAGGTCTGGAGTGAGAAAAACAAGGCCACCAAGGCCATCGATTACAAAAACAAGGAAGAGGGTTTTGCCACCTTCAACGCCAACGGCACCGGGCCTTTCATGTTGGTGTCGCGCCAGCCCGATGTGAAAACCGTGTTCAAGCGCAACCCGGCGTGGTGGGGCCCGACTGACGGCAACGTGCAAGAAGTGATCTACACACCCATCAAGAGCGACGCCACGCGCGTGGCAGCTTTGTTGTCGGGTGAGTTGGATTTCATCCTCGACCCTGCGCCGCAAGACGTGGCGCGCCTGCGCGCGTCGCCCGGCGTGAAGGTCATCGACGGCCCTGAGAACCGCGTCATCTTCATCGGCATGGACCAAAACCGTGACGAGCTTTTGTACAGCAGCGTGAAAGGCAAAAACCCGTTCAAAGACATCCGCGTGCGCAAGGCGCTGTACGACGCCATCGACATTGAAACGATACGCAGCAAGTTGATGCGAGGTCAGGCTTTTCCCACGGGCGGCATCACACCGT
Organism: Burkholderiales bacterium; assembly: GCA_025358485.1. Classification (GTDB taxonomy): domain Bacteria; phylum Pseudomonadota; class Gammaproteobacteria; order Burkholderiales; family Burkholderiaceae_C; genus JANYJJ01. The sequence continues at coordinate 27,348 of JANYJJ010000002.1, forward strand.
CGCCACTGGCCGCTTTCAACGACCCGGCCATCGAAGGCCGTCGCCCTTACGACCTGGAAGGCGCCAAGAAGTTGATGATCGACGCCGGTTACCCGCAAGGCTTCGAGGTGACCATGGACTGCCCGAACAACCGCTACATCAACGACGAAGAAATTTGCCAAACGCTGGCCGTGATGTGGTCGAAGTTGAACGTAAAAATCAGGCTGAATGCCATGCCCCGCGCCACCTATTTCCCCAAGGTGCAAAAGTTCGACACCTCGCTTTACATGCTGGGTTGGGGCGGTGCCAGCACCGACGCCGAAAGCACGCTCACACCTGTGTTGCGCAGCCGCGGTGAGGGAGGCGTTGGCTCATGGAACTTCGGCGGCTTCAAAAACGTGAAGCTCGACGAATTTGCCACCGCGTCCAGCAAGGAAGGCGACCCGAAAAAGCGCGAGCAACTGATTCGCTCGGCGCTGAAAGAGCACAACGCAGAAGTCAACAACTTGCCTCTGCACCGTCAGGTGATTCCTTGGGGCGCACGTGCGAATGTCACGTTGGTGCACCGGGCAGACAACTGGCTGGAATGGAATTGGATATCGGTGAAGTGAGCTGACTTGCTCCCTCCTCCTTGACGGAGGAGGGCAGGGGAGGGGGTGAACTTGTCAATCACCCTGTTTTGCTTTGAACGCTTTCACCTCTCCCCATCCCTCCCCGTCAAGGGGAGGGGGCAATACATCACGCGGCAGGCGCAGCCTCAAGCAGCAAACTAGCGCCTCTTCCCCCGCCTTATCCCCCTCAAGTTTTCGGCCTCGACCGGAACAATGGTGCAGCGTCACTGACGACGCCACTTTTGCTTCCGCATGGCCTCTGACTCTCAAGACAAAACGCTCCCCGCATCGCCCCGCAAGCTGGCCAAGGCCCGCGAAGACGGACAGGTGGCGCGTTCGCGTGACTTAGGTCACTTGCTGGTGGTGGCCGGCGGCGGCGCGCTGTTGGTGGCGCTGGCACCGCAGGCCCTGGGTTGGATGCGTGACCTGCTGGCCAGTGGCTTGCGTTTCAATGCCGATGTGCTGACCAGCACCAAGTCCATGGGCGAGCACCTCAGCGCCTTGTCGCTGCGCTGGATGTTGAGCGTGCTTCCCTTGGGTGCCGTGATCGCCTTGGCCGCCGTGCTGGGCAGCGTGGCGGTGGGCGGCTGGAACTGGACATGGAAGCCCATCATGCCCAACTTCGGCAAATTGAATCCGCTGACGGGCGTGATGCGCTTGCTCTCCAAACAACAGGTGATTGAAGCCTTCAAAGCGTCGGGCCTCGCACTGGTGCTGGGCGGCATTGCCACTTTGTATCTGAAGTCTCACGTGGACGACTTCAACAGCATGCTGGGCATGGCGGTGCCCACAGCTTTGCCGCACATGGGCAACATTATTTTGAACGGCTTGTTGCTGTTGATTTTGGTGTTGGCGGTGTTTGCCGCGGTCGACGCGCCCTTGCAGCGTTTCATGATGGCGAAGCAGCTGCGCATGAGTCCCGCCGAAGCCAAACAAGAACACAAAGAAAACGAAGGCAACGGCGAAATCAAGGCCAAGCTCAAGTCACGCATGCGCGCCATGGCCAACAAACGCATGTTGAGCGCGGTGCCCACTGCCGACTTGGTGGTGATGAACCCCACGCACTACGCCGTGGCCTTGAAGTACGACGAAAACAGCATGGGCGCACCGCGTGTGGTGGCCAAAGGGGCCGACTTGATGGCCATGCGCATCCGCGACGCGGCCAACGGAGCCGAAGTGCCGGTGCTGCAAGCGCCGGTGCTGGCGCGTGCTTTGTACGCCCACTCTGAAGTTGACCGCGAAGTGCCGGCTGCCCTGTTTGCTGCCGTGGCGCAAGTGCTGGCCTACGTTTACCAATTGCGCGCCGCGCTGGCCGGCCAGGGCAAAGCGCCCGCAGCGTTGCCCGCGCTGAATGTGCCGAGCGAGCTGGACCCGCACAACGACCCCAAATTCATGGCCCAACGTATGTCCCAAATGAGCGCAGCTGAATGAACCCTTTGATTCAAAAGCTGCAAGCCTGGCTCGGCCCGAACGCCACCGCCATACGCGCGCTGATGGCACCGCTGTTCATCGTCATGGTGTTGGCGATGATGGTGTTGCCACTGCCGGCCTTCGCGCTGGACGTGCTGTTCACTTTCAACATCGCCATGGCCTTGATGGTGATGATGGTGGCGTCTTACATGGTGCGCCCGCTGGACTTTGCCGCTTTCCCGAGCGTGATTTTGCTCACGACCTTGCTGCGGCTTTCGCTCAACGTGGCGTCGACTCGCGTGGTGCTGCTGGAAGGGCACACCGGTGCCGGTGCGGCGGGTGCGGTGATCGAAGCCTTCGGCCATTTTTTGATCGGTGGCAACTTCGCGGTGGGCTTGATCGTGTTCGCCATCATCGTGGTCATCAACTTCATCGTGGTGACCAAGGGTGCCGAGCGCATTGCCGAAGTCGGCGCGCGCTTTGCGTTGGACGCCATGCCCGGCAAACAAATGGCCATTGATGCCGACTTGAACGCCGGCACCATCGACGAGAAAGAAGCCAAACGCCGCCGCGCTGAAGTCGGCGACGAGGCCGAGTTTTTTGGCTCCATGGACGGTGCCAGCAAGTTTGTGCGCGGTGATGCAATCGCCGGTTTGTTGATACTTTTCATCAACATCATTGGCGGCTTCATCATCGGTGTGGCACAGCACGACCTCACCGCCGCGCAGGCGGCGGACAGCTACATCTTGTTGGCTGTGGGTGACGCGCTGGTGGCGCAAATCCCGGCTTTGCTGATCTCAGTGGCGGCAGCCATGGTGGTGTCGCGCGTGGGCAAAGACAAAGACGTGGGCACGCAAATCGCCCAGCAAATTTTCAATTCACCGCGTTCGCTGGCCATCACTGCGGGCGTGATTGGCGCGCTGGGTTTGATCCCTGGCATGCCCAATATCGTGTTCTTGTCACTGGCCGGTGGCATGGGCTACTTTGCCTACTGGATGCGCGGCCGCGACCAACGCGCCAAGACCGAACCGCCGCGCCCCGCGCCCCCGCCCGAGCCCAATGCCGAAGCCAGTTGGGACGATCTGCAACCGGTTGACACGCTGGGCATGGAGGTGGGCTACCGCCTGATTGCGCTGGTGGACAAACAGCGCGAAGGCGACTTGCTCACCCGCATCAAAGGCGTGCGCAAAAAGTTTGCCCAAGACGTCGGCTTCTTGCCGCCGCCGGTTCACATTCGCGACAACCTGGAACTCAAGCCCAGCATGTACCGCCTGACGCTGCGCGGCGCGGTGGTGGGCGAGGGCGAGGCCTTCCCCGGCATGTGGTTGGCCATCAATCCGGGCGGCGCGGCGGTGCAGCTCAGCGGCACGCCCACCACCGACCCGGCCTTTGGTTTGCCTGCGGTGTGGATTGAAGACCGCCAACGCGAGTCGGCCCAAATGAGCGGGTTTACGGTGGTTGATTGCTCGACTGTGGTGGCCACCCATCTTTCACACTTGATGCAACTGCACGCAGCCAAATTACTCGGCCGTGTAGAGACCCAGCAGCTCGTTGAGCACGTGACCAAGCTGGCCCCGAAGTTGATAGAAGACGTGGTTCCCAAAATGGTTGGCATTGCCGCTTTGCAAAAGGTTTTGCAGCTTCTTCTCGAAGAAGGCGTGCACATCCGCGACATGCGCTCCATCGTGGAAAGCCTGGCCGAACACGCCGCCACCGTCACCGATCCGGCCGAGCTGGCACGCCGCATTCGCATTCATTTGGCCCCGGCCATCGTTCAGCAAATTTACGGCCCCGCCAAAGAGTTGGATGTGATTGCGCTGGAGCCTGAGCTGGAGCGCATCGTCAGCCAAGCGCTCAATTCACCGCATGGTGCCGCGCTGGACCCCGGCGTGGCCGACACCCTCACCCGCAACGCCGTCAGCAGTGCCAAGCGCCAAGAAGACTTGGGCCTGCCTGCTTGCTTGTTGGTGCCCGACAGCATTCGCGCCCCGGTGGCCCGCTTGCTGAAACGCGCCGCGCCGCGCCTGCGTGTGCTGGCCCACAGCGAAATTCCCGAGACGCATTCCATCCGCATCGCTTCAATCATTGGAGCGCTGACATGACGTCGCTTGCGCTTGATTCTTTTTTGTCTGCTCAACCGTTTTCCATTTCGTTTTCCGTCCTTGGAGACCTCACATGAACGTTCGTCGCTTCACTGCGCGCAGCTCGCGCGATGCCTTGGTTTTGGTGCGTCAGGCATTGGGCGACGACGCTGTCGTGCTGTCCACCCAGCCCTGCACTGAGGGCGTGGAAGTGCTGGCCATGTCGCCCGCCAGCATCGAACAAATTCAGCGCTACTCGGCGGCGCAAGGTGCGTCTGCTGAGCCCGCCAAAGTCAGTGCGCCCAAGTTCAAATCTGCGGGTGCGGGTGCGGCTGTTGCGAATTCAGGTCAATCGAATGCTGCGCAAGGCTCGGTCGCCAGCGACGTTGAGCGCTTGTCCATGAGCACGCTGTCGTTTCAAGACTATGTGCGTGAACGCATGCTGCGCCGTCGCAGTGCGGCGATGAAGTCGCCTGCTGCTGCCGCTGAAGCGGCTTACGTGGCACCGGCACAGCCCGCCGTTCAAGCCAACGTCACACAGCGTCGCATCGAGCCTGTCATGCCCGCGCCGGTGTCGAACAACGCGAACAACGCGAACAACGCGAACAGCGCGAACCCGGTGAGCGCCGTGCGCGCGCCAGCCAACTTCCGCGAGCCACCGGTGCTGCGCGATGAGATTCGCTACGAACGCGAGACGCCCGCGCGTGCACCCACTCAAATCAACGCTGCCGTCACATCGGCTTTTCAAGCCGCCCGCCAAACGTCTTTCCAAGCGCAGGCCGCCGTGCCCACCTTGGCCGACGTGCAGCCCGCGCATCAGCCGTCGGTGCAAACGCCTTACTTCGTGCCGACTCAAGCGCACACCCAAGCGCACACACAACAGCACACACAACAGCACACCCAAACGCACAGCGCCGCGCCGCAGCGCGATCAGCAAGACATGATGATCGAGCTGCGCGCCATGAAAGGCCTCATCGAAGACCGCTTCGACACGCTGGCCTTCGTTGACAAATTGCAGCGTCAACCCGCCCATGCGCGGCTGGCTCAACGTCTTCTTGATTGCGGTTTTTCGCCAGCCCTCATTCGCAAACTCACCGACGGCATGGGTGCCGAGGTGATGGACGAAGCCGCGTGGGTCAGCGACGTGCTCGAGCGCAATTTGCTTACCGCTGAAGGCGAGTTGCCGCTCGAAGACCAAGGCGGCGTCTTTGCCCTTATCGGCTCTACAGGCGTTGGCAAAACCACCAGCACCGCGAAACTCGCGGCTGCTTTTGCCAGCAAACACGGTGCCATGCACCTTGGTTTGATCACGCTCGACGCCTATCGCGTGGGTGCCCACGAACAGTTGCGCACCTACGGCCGCATCTTGGGTGTGCCGGTTCACACTGCCCATGACCGCGCCTCACTTGAGGATTTGTTGGAGCTCCTCAGCGCCAAAAAGATGGTGCTCATCGACACCGCCGGCATGGCCCAGCGCGACAGCCGCACCCGCGAACTGCTCGACATGCTGAGCCACCGCTCCATCCAAAAACTGCTGGTCATCAACGCCGCCGCGCAAGGTGAAACCACCGAAGACGTGCTGTTGTCTTACCGCGCCAGCCAGGCCAAAGGCATCGTGTTGTCCAAGCTCGATGAGGCCGTGAAACTGGGCCCCGCCATCGACGCGCTCATCCGCCACAAGCTGCCGGTCACCGTGGTCGCGAATGGCCAGCGCGTGCCGGAAGACTGGCACCGTTTGAGCGGCCACGCCTTGGTGCAACGCGCCTTGCGTCCCAGTGCGGGCGCGGCCTACCGCATTGACGCGAGCGATGTGAATTTGATTTTTGCCGCCACGCAAGGGCCTATCGCCGCTCGTGCGGCATCACGTGAAGCATCACGTGAAGCCTTACGTGAAGCCAGCCGAACGGCGGGCGATTCGCTGCACACCCATCGTCTTGCGCCTGCTCAGCATTTCGTTCAACAAAACGCTTTTGCTGAACACGCCCACGCTTGACTGCGTTGACACACACATTGAACTTCCTGCCGAACTGAACGCTTTCATGACCGCATATTTTTCTCGTCCCGCACCGCTCGACCAGGCCCACGGCCTGCGGCAACGCTTCTCCAGCATTGCCACCCGCATCATTCCTGTGGTTTCCAACCCCCACGTGGCTTTCAGCGGCGTGATGTTGGAGCGCCTTTGCACCGCTTTCGGTCAGCAAGGCCGCCACACCTTGGTGATAGACGCAGCCGAAAGCTCACCCGCCCCCAGCGAGATGATCGATGTTGACTTGGCCGATTGCATAGCCCGCGTGTCTGCGCAAGTGAGCTACCTCGCTGCCCGCGGTGCGCCCTTGCGCTACGTCGATGCACGCGGCTGCACCGCCAGTTTTTTGCAAGCCGCATGTGACGCCGCACCCATGGCCAGCGTGGTGTTGGTGCACGCCCCGGCCGCCGATTTGTGTCGCTTGTTCATGCGTACCGAAGCACGTCCCTTGCTGCTGGCCGATGACCGCCCCAGCAGCGTCACCCACGCCTACGCCGCCATGAAGCTGCTCACGCAGCGCGCAGGTTTGGTGGTGTATGACTTGATGTTGTGTGCGGCTGCGCATTCGCCGCGCAGCGAGCGCATCGCCATGCAATTGGCCACCTGCGGCGACGACTTTTTGGGTGCTGTGCTGCGCAACTGGCTGCAAGTAGACCCGGCCACCGACGCGTCTGAGGCACCTGCCGCCGGGTTGATGCGCTGGGCTGCTGAGGTCTTGCAAACGCATGTTCCTTCGCAAATTCCAACGCACTCTCCAACGAACTATCAACCGCCCTTCGAACCCGCTTGGCAGGCTGCCATGGGAATGCCGCCCTCCTCACACATTTCAGGAACTTTGGCCATGAACAAACTGATGCCGCACGCTGAGCCTCGCCTGCACGCGATGAACTGAGATGGAGACGAACATGTACACCGCCAAAGGCCAGCTGGACGTCAACACCATGCTTAAGCAGTACAGCCCGCTGGTGCGCAGGCTGGCCCATCAAATGATTGCCAAGTTGCCTGCCAACGTGGAAATTGACGACCTGATCCAAGTCGGCATGATCGGTTTGACCGACGCGTTGAGCCGCTTTGATCCGGGCCAAGGCGTGCAGTTTGAGACCTTTGCCACACAGCGAATTCGCGGCGCGATGTTGGACGAATTGCGTGGCAACGATTACTTGTCACGCGGCATTCGCAAACAGCAACGCAGCATTGAAGCTGCCGTGCACCGGCTGCAGCAGTCGCTCGGCCGCGCCCCGGCAGAGAGCGAAATTGCCCGCGAAATGGGTGTCAGTTTGGTCGAGTACCAGGAGCTGCTCGGCAAAGTGCGCGGCACGCAGTTGGTGTACCTTGAAGACATGGCCGGTGACGATGGAGACGCTGACTATTTAGACCGCCACGTCGCCGACGACGCCATGAACCCGTTGGCTCAACTGCAAGACCACCGCATGCGCGGCGCATTGGTCGAGGCCATCAAGCACCTGCCCGAGCGCGAGCAGTACGTGATGAGCATGTATTACGAGCACGACATGAATTTGAAGGAAATTGCGGCGGTACTGAAGGTCACCGAATCGCGCGTGTGTCAATTGCACAGCCAGTCGATTGCGCGCCTGCGCGTGAAATTGCGCGAGCACTGATCACCCAATTTCATTCACGGCATGGCGTTTTAATTTGAATTTGAAATCGCTGAACTGACGAAGTTTGAAACTCGCGTCAGTCAGTCTTGAAGGCGTTATCCGTGCGCCGACAAAGGACGTGTCCAGGCCAATTAAAAAGCGATTCGGAGACATCAACATGTTCGCCTTGTTCAACAAATCCCCCGCACTGCGAGTGGTTGCTCAGGCCGCAGTGGCTTCAAATTCTGTTTCGTCGGAAGCTTCAGCCAACGCCGCTCTCCACAAGGCCGTTCGCGCTATCGGCACCGAAGCGTCCAACGTCGGTCGCGAGGCTGCCGAAGTGCGTGGCACGCTGGAAGAGGCTCATGTCGCCTCCGGTCGGCAAGTGTCGGCACTCAATGAACTGGCCGCTCAAGTCAAAGACATAGCGCGCGCCCAAAATGGCATTGGCGACATCAGTGCCAAGAGTCTGGCCGCAGTTGACCGCGCACGCGTGGCCGTGCAAGCCGTAGGCACTGAAGTCGGCGGCATCGTGGGCTCGCTGCGTCAGGTGTCGAGTGCGGCCGACACCATCACGCAAATTGCACTGCAAACACGCTTGGTGGCTTTCAACGCGTCGGTAGAAGCCAAGCGCGCCGGTGAAGCCGGTCGCGGTTTTGGCGTGGTCGCCGACGCAGTGAAAGACTTGGCTGCCAAGGTCGAACAAACCTCCAAGCAAATATTAAGCACCGTGGCTGAGCTCGACGCGCGCATTGCCGCCTTGTCGCGCGAAATTCACATGCAAGAAGACGCTGGCAAACAAGGTGCGTTTCAGCGCGCTTTGGGTGATGTGCAGGACGGCGTTCAAAGCATCGCCAGCGCGGCCGAACAAAGCCGCACCATCACCGCCGCACTGAACTCACAGATGGGCAACATGGAAAGCGAAGTCAAGCAAACCGGCCGTTCGCTCAGCAGCGCTGTGCAGCGCAGTGAAACCTTCTTGAAAGTGTCTGAGCACCTGACCGAGCTGGTGGCCACGGCGGGCGTGGAGACTGAAGACACGCCCTTCATTGAAGCCGCCATGGAGGCTGCTGGTCAACTTCAAAAGTTACTTGAGCATGCAGTCCGCACCGACACCATCTCCATGGCCGACCTCTTTGACGAAGCCTACCTGCCCATGGCCAACACCCAGCCCAAGCAGCACACCAGCCGCTTCATGGTCATAGCAGACCGCCTGTTCCCGCAAGTGCAAGAACGCGTGCTGGGCATGAACGCCAAAGTGGTTTTCTGCATTGCGGCAGACCGCAACGGCTACATCGCCACGCACAACAAGCTGTATTGCAACCCGCAGCGCGGTGACTTGGCGTGGGACACCGCTCACAGCCGCTACCGCCGCATCTTCAATGACCGCACTGGCTTGGGCTCGGCCCGCAACACACGGCCCTTCTTGCTGCAAACCTACCGCCGCGACATGGGCGGCGGCAGCTTCGTCGTCATGAAAGAAGTGGCCGCGCCCATCACCGTCAACGGCAAGCACTGGGGCGGTTTGAGGTTGGCGTTCAAATTTTGATTGAGTGGTGACGCCTGCCCCACGCTTCGAGGTGCCCGCAGCCGCGGGCTTGATGCGTTGGTGGCCCATGCCCGCGCTGTTGGCGTGGGGTGCGGCATGGCTGGTTTTTTCAGCGTTGCGTCAACTCGGCGCGGCAGCTGGGTTGGCCCTGATGTTGGCCACACTCATTGGTGCTGTCAGCAGCCTGTGGGGCAACACCACTTGGCGGCGTATCTTGCTGGCGGCGGGGTTTCCGGTGTCGATGTTGCTGACCACGTTCATGCAAGTTGCGCCCCATGTTGATGTGCACAGAGCGCACAGCACGCTCAACTTGCCCGCTTGGGCGTGGCTGCTGCCTTTGGGCTTGTTGCTGTTGTTGTACCCGCTGAAGAGCTGGCGCGACGCACCGATGTTCCCCACGCCGCGGGGCGCACTGGACGGCCTCAACGCCACATTGGCATTGACGTCCAAGCCGCATCAAGCCATTCAAATCTTAGACGCCGGATGTGGCCTGGGCGATGCCTTGCGCGAGCTGCACCGCGCGTACCCGCAGGCGCAACTCACTGGCTTGGAATGGAGCTGGCCCTTGCGCTGGGTCTGCGGCTGGCGGGTGCCCTATGCCAAGGTCAAACGCGCCGATATTTGGACTGCAAACTGGTCGGGTTTCGATTTTGTTTATCTGTTCCAAAGGCCCGAAAGCCTGGCGCGCGCCACCGATAAAGCCTCACGCGAATTGCGCGCAGGTGCGTGGCTCGGCAGTCTCGAATTCGAGGCCACCGGCTTGGTGCCAGATGCAGTTCATGCCTGTGTCGATGGGCGGCGTTTGTGGCTGTATCAGGTGCCGTTCACTCTGAGGCGTTGATGGGCGACGCGAACTGAATCCGCAGTGCAAGACATCGAGGTCAGGATCAAGAACCCTGCCCGCCCTGGAGTCCTACGACGGCTCTGGTGCCTACCGTTACCAAGATGCAGCCCACGCCCAACGCGCCGCTGCACTGGCCCTGGCCGCCCTGGAACTCAACTTCAAACACTTCGAAGGCCAAGGCAGCACCCGCCACTTCGAGGCAGGACGGCGCTTCAGCCTCATCGACCATCCTTTGTATGGTGCCTACGGTGCCAACACCACCGCCTTCAACTACGCAGGTGCCTTGACGGCATCCCACCAACGCCCCGACAACAGCTTCACCCTCCTGAGCGTCGAGCACCACGCCACCAACAACCTGGGGGCGCAGGCCGCCCAACTGCTTGGCCTGTCGGGTGTGGAGCAAACCGAGTTAGAGCGCGGCAGCTACATCAACCACTTCCACTGCGCCCCGGCGGCCGCGGCCGTGGTGCCGCGCGCCGTCCGCAAACCCAGCGCCTCGGGTCTGCAAACCGCCCTGGTGGTAGGCCTACAAGCTGAAACCCTGAGCACCGACCGCGAGCACCGCGTCAAAGTGCAGTTTGCGTGGCAGCGCGGGGACAAACCCAACGCGGGCGGCACCAGTCACGGCGGCGCGGGTAGCGGCAGCAACAGCAAACAAACCAAC
>JANYJJ010000008.1 GCA_025358485.1 Burkholderiales bacterium
TCTTGGTGACTCGTCCGTAGTCGGTCGATGCAACGGCGTCAAATCACCGACACGCGTCCCGCGCCTTCAGCGGTGATCTTGCCAATCACCGCCGCCGCCTCAAACCCCTGTTTCTTGAACAGCGCCAACACCGCATCAGCGGCTTCGGGCGCACACGACACCAACAAACCGCCACTGGTCTGCGGATCGGTCAACAGCGCTTTGCCGACTTCAGAAAAACCTGCGGGCAATGTGATGTCAGCGCCATAACCGTCCCAATTGCGCTGCGACGCGCCGGTCACCATGCCTTGCTCGGCCAAGGCTTGCACACCGGCCAACAAAGGCACTTTGGCCCACTCAATTTGCACGCCCAGCTTCGCGCCGCGCGCCAATTCCAAGGTGTGTCCGGCCAAGCCGAAGCCTGTGATGTCGGTCAGCGCATGCACGCCGTCCATGGCCGCCAAAGCCGCACCGGGCTTGTTGAGTTGGGTGGTGTTGGCGATCAGTTGGGCGTAACCCGCAGCGTCCAGCTTGTCTTTTTTCAGCGCGGCACTCAGCACGCCGACGCCTATGGGCTTGCCCAACACCAACACGTCGCCCACACGCGCATCTGCGTTGCGTTTGACCTTGCTGGGGTGAACCAAACCCAACACCACCAAGCCGTAAATAGGCTCAACGGAATCGATGGTGTGACCGCCGGCAATGGGGATGCCGGCTTCGGCGCAAATGGATTCGCCGCCTTTCAAAATAAGGCCGATGGTCTCCAACGGCAGCACGTTGATGGGCATGCCCACCAAGGCCAACGCCATGATGGGGGTGCCGCCCATGGCGTACACGTCGCTGATGGCGTTGGTGGCGGCGATGCGGCCAAAGTCGAACGGGTCGTCAACGATGGGCATGAAGAAGTCGGTGGTGGCGATCAGCGCCTGTTCGTCGTTCAGCTTGTACACAGCCGCGTCGTCGGCGGTCTCAATGCCCACCAGCAGCTCGGGCGGGATGAGCATGCTCTTGGTGCCTTTGAGAATCTCACTCAGCACGCCGGGCGCGATCTTGCAGCCGCAGCCGCCGCCGTGCGACAAAGAAGTCAAGCGGACAGGCAGCTTTTCAGAAGGTGCGTTCATGGCGATGTTTCCAATGCAGTGTGAATAAGGTGGCGCAAGCGCCGTTGTTCTTCTTGCGGCTCAAACAATCGAGCACGCGCTTGTGTTTGGTCGCGCAAGTTTTGAAAAAATAACAAATCGTCTCGGCAGCGCGTGATCATGGCGGCGAGGCTTGCATCATCGCCCAATTCAAACAGCCCTTCGTGGCCCGCGCCCAGCATGCCGACATTGCCCGGCACGTTGGAAGCCAACACCGCGCAGCCGCTTTGCGCTGCTTCCAAAATCACATGCGCGCCGCCTTCCATGCGGCTGGTGTTGACCAAAATTTGCGCGTGCTTGATGCGTTGACGTGTGGCGGCGTGGGGCAGGGCACCGCGCCAGCGGAAATGCGGCTGGGTGGTCACGGCGTGGCGCGCTGCCGCATCAAAAGCTGGCTCCAGCGCGTTGCCGATCAACTCAAACTGAATGTCATGTCGCTGGCTGAGGCGGGCGGCGGCTCGCAGGTAAGTCATCGGGTCTTTTTCAGCGCGCAAGTGGCCCACGCTGATGATGCGCAAGCGGCTGGCAGGTGGTTTGACCGGCTTCAAGCGTCGGGCCGATTGATAAATCACCGTCACCTTTTTTTTCAGTGCCGCGGGCAGCTCATGCACACCTTGATCTTGCAGCACAACGATGTGCGACGCGAGTTGCAGTGAAGTCTTGGCAGTGGCCTCAAGTTGAATGTCGCGGTACAAATCGGTGCCCGTCAACACCAAGACGCAAGAGCGTTTGGGATGCGCCGCAGCAAAGGCCGCAATCGAGCTGGCCGAGCGTTTGGCGTGCAGCGCAATCAGCACATCGCAGGGCTCGCCTTGCCACGCGGGCAGGATCCTGGTGCGATACTTTTCGCACAGCATTTGAGCCCAGCGCGACGCGGTTTGCCAGTTGCCATTGTTGGCATCTGCCAGCGCGGGGCTGACGATCAACACAGACGGAACACCCACCTTGCTCGACATCGATACACCCAACGTGAATTCACAGCGCATGCGCCGTGCGGGCAAGGGTTTGCTGTCGCTTGCGTTGATGGACTCCAGAAATCATACGTTGCGCTGGATGGCCGCTTACGAAGCGGCATTGGCTGCCCGCAATTTCGTCGTGCCGCAATCTGTTGAGGTCAACCCGCCGCTTTGGGAGCTGGGTCACATAGGCTGGTTTCAGGAGTGGTGGATTGCGCGCAACGTGCAGCGCCAACGCGGCTCAAGCTGCGACCCAACTCAACCCCGTTTGGCGTCGCAGGCTGCCCACGCCGACCGCTGCTACGACTCAAGCAACGTGCCGCACGACAGCCGGTGGAGCTTGGATTTGCCTGACCTGCAAGCCACCAAGCAGTACCTGGCTGACACCATGGACGTGACGCTGGAGCTGCTGGAAGGCGCAGATGAAACCGATGACGCCCTGTACTTTTACCGCCTGGCTTTGTTTCACGAAGACATGCACGGCGAAGCCTTCGCTCATATGGCGCAAACGCTGGGCTTCGTCGTCAACAAGCCCAAAGAGTTGATGGCCCCGCTAAGCAACTTGGCGGCGCGCGAGCCTTTGCTATTTCCGGCCACGCGTTGGTCACTGGGCAGCATGCCGGGGGGCTTTGTGTTTGACAACGAGAAGTGGGGCCATGAGGTGGCTGTGCCGGAATTTGAGATTGACGCGCAGGCCGTGACATGGGCGCAGTACAGCGAATTCGTGGAAGACGGCGGCTACGACGAAGAGCGCTTTTGGTCGGCCGCAGCTTGGGCTTGGTTGCATGGCAATGAGCGCCGCACGCCGCGCCATGTCGATCAAATTCGCCAAGGTGTTTTGCAACAACGATTTGGCCGTTTGGCGCGCGTGCCTTTGCAGCAAGCGGCCCTGCACGTGAGTTGCTACGAGGCTGAGGCGTGGTGCCGATGGGCGCAGCGCCGCTTGCCGACCGAGGTGGAGTGGGAAGTGGCGGCGCATGCTGGCGCTTCTCGCGGCTTTAGGTGGGGTGAGGTGTGGGAATGGACAGCCACCAGTTTCCGGCCCTATCCTGGCTTCACACCCGACCCGTATGTTGACTATTCGCAGCCCTGGTTTGGCAGCCACAGAGTGCTGCGCGGGGCTTCGTTCGCCACGCGCGAGCGCATGAAGAGCGCGAAGTATCGAAATTTCTATTCGCCTTGGCGCGACGACATCTTCAGCGGCTTCAGGAGCTGCGCGGCCTAGCTTCGCCGACTTATTGGCTTTGCTTTGAGCAGACTGACGCGGTTCGGTGCTGTTCCATTTCGACACGTCACGGTTTGGTCATCCGTCTCACCCTGTGCGTGCTGCGCGTACCTGGGCTGGCAAAAGACGGCGTCGAAGCCTGAAAAAGCCTTTAGGGTAAGTCTGGAGTTTTCCTGAGCGGCAGGCTGTACGAAGCTCGCGCTCTGAATTCATCAGGTCATTGCGCGCGCTTGGCGCATTGGCAGCGTCTTCGTGCAACCCCAGGAGCCTTTTTATGAGCATTCCACTGCAACTCACCGTGAACGGCAAGGCCGTCAAAACCAGCGTCGACTCCCGCACCTTGTTGGTTCAACTGATACGCGAAGAACTGCAACTCACTGGAACCCACGTGGGCTGCGACACAGCGCAATGCGGCGCCTGCACGGTGCACATGAACGGCAAGGCGGTGAAGTCTTGTTCGATGTTGGCGCTGCAAGCGCAGGGCGCATCTGTGACCACCATTGAGGGCTTGAGCACGGGCGACACCATGCACCCGATGCAAGTGGCTTTCCGCGAATGCCACGGCCTGCAGTGCGGTTTTTGCACCACTGGCATGGTGATGTCAGCCGTCAAGTTGTTGGAAGACAAACCCAAGGCCACCGAAGCTGAAATTCGGGAAGGTCTGGAAGGCAACATTTGCCGCTGCACCGGCTACCAAAACATCGTGAAGTCGATCCAGCATTGCCAAGCTGGACAGACTGCTACCGCCAACGTCACTGCTTAATCTGATTTTTTTATTCAGGAGCCCACCATGACCGACATGTCCAATCCGCCCGTCAGCCCCATAGGCCAACCGCTGCTGCGCCGCGAAGACCAGCGCTTCCTCACTGGCGTGGGCCAGTACACCGATGACGTGGTGATGCCGCGCCAAACGTACGCAGTTTTTTTGCGTTCACCGTATGCGCACGCCCGCATCAAGTCCATCAACCTCACCAAAGCCAAAGCGGCTGACGGCGTGGTGGAAATTTTTGTGGGTGCCGATTTGGCCGAAGCCAAGGTGGGCGGCTTGCCTTGCGGCTGGTTGATTCATTCCAAAGACGGCACGCCGATGAAAGAGCCAGCGCACCCGGTGTTGGCTCAAGGCAAGGTTCGCCACGTGGGCGATCAGGTGGCCATGGTGGTGGCTGAAACCGCACTTCAGGCCAAAGACGCATGCGAGCTGATTGAAGTCGAGTACGAGGAGCTCACACCCGTCATTGACATCACCAAAGCGCACTCCATCGGTTCGGCCGTGCACGACGAAGTGACTGACAACGTGTGCTACGACTGGGGCCACGGCGACAAAGCCGCGGTGGACGCAGCCTTTGCCAAAGCGCATCACGTGACACGCTTGGACTTTGCCAACAACCGCCTCATCCCGAACGCGATGGAGCCGCGCGCTGCCAATGCGGTGTACACGCGCCACGACGAGAGCTACACGCTGTACGTGTCCAACCAAAACCCGCACGTTGAGCGCTTGCTGATGTGCGCTTTTGTGCTGGGCCTGCCAGAGTCCAAAGTGCGCGTGATCGCACCTGACGTGGGCGGCGGTTTTGGCTCCAAGATTTTCTTGTACGCCGAAGAAACCGCCATGGTCTGGGCCAGCAAAAAAGTCGGCCGCCCTATCAAATGGACTGCCGAGCGCAGCGAGTCTTTCCTGACGGATGCGCACGGCCGTGACCACTCCAGCACAGCCGAGTTGGCCATGGATGCACAGGGCAATTTCTTGGCGCTGCGCGTGAAAACCATCGCCAACATGGGCGCTTACCTCAGCACCTTTGCGTCCAGCGTGCCGACCATTCTTTACGCCACGCTGCTGGCGGGCCAGTACAAAACACCGGCCATTTATGCCGAGGTGAAAGCGGTGTTCACCAACACCGCGCCGGTTGATGCCTATCGCGGAGCCGGTCGTCCAGAAGCCACTTACCTGGTTGAGCGCATTGTTGAAACCGCCGCTCGCGAAATGAAGATGGACCCTGCCGCTTTGCGCCGTCAAAACTTCATCACGCAGTTCCCTTACGCCACACCCGTGGGCCTGACTTACGACACTGGCGACTTCAATGCCCACCTGGGCAAAGGCCAGAAGATTGCCGACGTCGCGGGCTTTCCGGCGCGCAAGGCAGCGTCTGCGGCCAAGGGCAAGTTGCGCGGTATGGGCTACAGCTGCTACATCGAAGCGTGCGGCTTGGCACCGAGCAACATTGCTGGCGCGTTGGGCGCGCGTGCAGGCTTGTTTGAAGCGGGTGAGGTTCGTGTGCACCCCACTGGCACCGTCACGGTGTTCACCGGCTCGCACAGCCACGGCCAGGGCCATGAAACCACCTTTGCGCAAATCGTTGCAGCGAAGCTGGGCATTCCAGTTGAGAACATTGAAATTGTTCACGGCGACACCGGCCGCGTGCCTTTTGGCATGGGCACCTACGGCAGCCGCAGCTTGAGCGTGGGCGGCACGGCCATCGTCAAAGCGGTGGACAAAATCATCGCCAAAGGCAAGAAAATTGCGGCGCATTTGCTGGAGGCCGCGGACACCGACATCGAGTTTGAAAACGGTGAATTCCGCGTGGCGGGCACCGACAAAAAAGTGCCTTTCGGCACCGTGTCGCTCACGGCCTACGTGCCACACAACTACCCGCTTGACAAGCTGGAACCCGGCCTGAACGAGAACGCGTTCTACGACCCGACCAACTTCACTTACCCCGCAGGCACGCACATCTGCGAAGTTGAGGTTGATCCTGAAACCGGAAAAACCACGGTGTGCAGCTTCATTGCGGTTGACGACTTCGGCAACATCATCAACCCGATGATTGTGTCGGGCCAAGTGCACGGCGGCATTGCCCAAGGTTTGGGCCAAGCCATGATGGAAGGTTGTTCATACGACGTGGAATCGGGCCAGTTGCTGACAGGCTCGTTCATGGACTACACCATGCCGCGAGCGGATGATTTGCCCAACTTCACGGTCGATCACACCATCACGCCGTGCACCCACAACCCGTTGGGCGTGAAGGGCTGCGGCGAGGCCGGTGCCATCGGTTCTCCGCCTGCATTCATGAACGCGTTGACCGATGCTTTGGGCGTTCGCGACATCGCCATGCCAGCCACGGCCGAGCGTGTGTGGCGCGCTGCCAATCGCATCGCGTGATCCTCGGTTCATCCTTCACTTGACCTCATTGCATCTGTAAAGCAAAGGACAACACCATGTACGCATTTGATTACCAGCGGCCTGAAAACCGCACCGCCGCCGTCGGTGGCCTGGGCGCAGACGGCCGCTATTTGGCTGGCGGCCAAAGTTTGATTCAAGCCATGAAGCTGCGCCTGTCCAGCAGCGAACGCCTCGTCGATTTGTCTGCGATGACCGACCTCAAAGGCATCAAGGTTGACGCCGCCACCGTCACCATCGGTGCCATGACCACGCACGCCGAGGTGGCTGCCTCGGCCGAGGTGAAAAAGGCAATTCCTGGTTTGGCCGAATTGGCTGCTGGCATCGGTGACCAAATGGTGCGCAACATGGGCACCATCGGTGGCTCGGTGGCCAATGCCGACCCTGCCGCTTGCTACCCAGCAGCGCTGCTCGGTTTGGGTGCCACCGTGCACACCGACCGACGCACCATCGCGGCCGATGTCTTCTTCACCGGCCTGTATGAAACAGCGCTGCAGGCCGGCGAGCTCATCACGGCGGTGAGCTTTCCCATCCCGAAATACTCGGCCTACATCAAATACAAGCAAGCCGCATCGCGCTTCGCGTTGGTGGGCATTTTCTTGAGCCACGGCGCGGGTGGTGTTCGTGTGGCGGTGACGGGTGCGAAAAGCAATGTCTTCCGCGTGACTGCCATGGAAGCGGCGTTGACAGCCAGCTTCACCGCTGCGGCTGCCAAGGCCGTGGCTGTGCCCACCGACGGCATCAACGGCGACATGCACGGCTCGCCCGCTTACCGCGCCGCCATGATCACTGTGATGACGCAGCGCGCGGTGACGGCTGCTCTCGCACGTTGATTGCAGCGCCAAACAGCGAGTCGATGAACGCGGCGGGCGTTGTTGCCAAAGCCGCGTTGGCGCTGCCGAGCAGCGTTGACGCGGTCATCAGCCTGCTGGCGACCGAGAACTACCTCTGTGATCGGTCGCTGGCCACGGCCATTTTTTTGGCGCTGAAACTGCAGCGTCCTCTATTCCTTGAAGGCGAGCCCGGCGTCGGTAAAACCGAGCTGGCGAAGGTGCTGGCGCGCAGCTTGAACACTGCGCTGTTGCGCGTTCAGTGCTACGAAGGTTTGGATGTGGCGCAAACTGCTTACGAGTGGAATGTGGCGCGCCAGATGATAGAAATTCGTTTGGCCGAAGCCGCGCACGACACCGACCGCAGCCGCTTGGTCAAGAATTTGTACTCGCGTGACATGCTGATTGAGCGGCCTTTGTTGGCCGCTTTGTCGCAGCCCATCTCACCGGTGCTGTTGATCGACGAACTCGACCGTGCCGACGAGCCGTTTGATGCCTTTTTGCTGGAGGTGCTGGCCGAAAACCAGCTAACGGTTCCAGAGCTGGGCACCATCCGCGCTGTGGCCGCGCCCATCACCCTCATCACGAGCAACCGCACGCGTGAGGTGCATGACGCGTTGAAGCGCCGCTGCCTGTATCACTGGGTTGGTTTTCCCGACGTCGAGCGCGAGCTGCGCATCGTGCGTTTGAAAGCGCCAGGCGCGTCTGAGCGTTTGAGCGTCCAAGTGGTGGAGTTCGTGCACCGCATGCGCACCCTCGATTTGTTCAAATCCCCCGGTGTGGCTGAGACCATCGATTGGACGAATGCCTTGGTGGCCCTGAACGCCATGGCCCTCGACCCCGCCACCGTACATGACACTTTGGGCGTGTTGCTCAAACACCAAGACGATATCGTCCGCATGCAAAACGGCGACACCGGCAAACTGCTAGATGAGCTGCGCGCTCGGGCGCTGCTGGACTAGGAATGTCTTTGACTTTGGGTGGTGTTGGCCCCTTCCTCCGTGACGGAGGAAGGCTGGGATGGAGGTGGAAACCATGAACACTCACCGTTCCACCGTAGCGCCGTCGCCCCAAAACAGCGATGCAGTAAACCGCACCTACCTCCTCCAAAACATAGTCCACTTCGGCCGCGTCCTGCGCCATGCAGGCATGCCCATCGGCCCCGATCGCATCTTGCAAGCGGTCGCCGCCATCGAAGCCGTCGGCCTCAACCGCCGCAGCGATGTGCACGCCGCTTTGTGTGCCGTGCTGCTCGACAAACACGAACAGCAAACCTTGTTCGACGCCGCCTTCGCCACTTTTTGGCGCGATCCGAAATTGCTCGAACAACTGATGTACGCGCTGCTGCCAAAAATCAGTGGCCGCGGCGAAAAGCATCAGCCGCCGCGCGCCAATCGCCTCCAGGAAGCTCTGCGTCCGCCCCGCTCACCTGAGCTTCCCAAACCCACACCGAACACCGCCAAAGAAGAAGTCAACTTCGAAGCCAGCTTCACCTTCAGCGACAGCGAACGCCTGCAAAACGCCGACTTCGAGTCAATGACCACCGCCGAATTCGAGCAAGCCAAAAAACTGGCTGAGCGCATGGAAATGCCCATCGCGCCGGTGATGCGCCGCCGTCACTCGCCGTCAACGCGCGGCAGCATCGACTTGCGAGCCACCATGTTGCGCTCGGCAAGGTCACCTTTGTCACTCCAAGCCGCCTTCAGCCAGCCGCGCTTCGAGCTGCCGCCTTTGGTGGTGTTGATGGACATCTCAGGCTCGATGGACCGCTACTCGCGCTTGTTTTTGCACTACGTGCACGGCCTCACGCGCAGGCACCCCAATGTGCAAACCCTGACCTTCGGCACACGCCTGACACACATCACTCGCTGCCTCAAAAACCGCGACCCCGATGCGGCGTTGGCGCAGGCCGATTTGCAGGTTCACGACTGGAAGGGCGGCACGCGCATCGCGTCGAGCTTGGAAGCTTTCAACAAGCATTGGGCGCGTCGCATGTTGGGCGGCAACGCGGCCGTGTTGTTGCTGACGGACGGGCTGGACCGAGACGAAAACGGCCAACTCGCAGAAGCCGCTGCACGCCTGAGCCGCATGGCGCATCAACTCGTGTGGCTCAACCCTTTGCTGCGCTTTGACGGCTTTGCGCCCAAGGCGGCGGGCGTGCGCGCGCTGCTGCCGCATGTTGACCGCATGCTGCCGGTACACAACTTGGCCAGCCTGGCCGACTTGGCCAAAGCCTTGCGTCAGCCGGCCCGCGCACACTCGCACTTCGTTGCTCGCTGAATTTCACTCAAAACACGGACATCTCATGGAACTCATAGGCGAAAGACTCATTCCCGCATCGCGCGCCGACACATGGGCCGCGCTCAACGACCCGGCCGTTTTGAAGTCGTGCATCGCCGGTTGCGAGTCGCTGGCCAGCACGGGCCCGGACGCATTCGCGGCAGTCGTCGCGCTGCGCGTCGGCCCTGTCAGCGCGCGCTTCAAAGGCAACTTGCAGATGACCAACATCGCGGCACCCGTCAGCTACACCATCAACTTTGACGGGCAGGGCGGTGTGGCTGGTTTTGGCAAAGGCTCGGCCGACGTGGCGCTCAGCGAACAGGGCGCGCAGACGCTGCTCAAGTACACGGCTCGGGCGCAAGTGGGCGGCAAGATGGCGCAGGTTGGTTCACGCTTGATTGACGCTGCGGCTGGCAAAATCACCGAAGACTTTTTCAAGGCATTTGAAGCGCATTTGTTGGCATTGAACCCGCAGATTGCAGCCGCTGCAGCTGCTGAAGCCGACGCAGCCATGTCCGCCGCCAGCCCCTCAACGGCGCTGACCACGAAAGCCCAACAGCCCGGCAACAACACGGTTTGGTACGTGGTGGGCGCGGCGGTGGTGTTGGTGGCGCTGTACTTGTTTTCTCGTTGAATCACACTCGCTTGTTGATAGATTTTTGAAAGGGCCACCACCATGGACAGCCTCGACCTGCAGGTACTTTCTCAAGCGCGTGACTGGCACGGACAAGGCCACAAAGTGTGGCTTGTCACTGTCATTGAAACCTGGGGCTCGGCCCCGCGTCCGCCCGGTGCGCTGCTGGCGTTGCGCGGCGACGGTTTGGTGGTCGGTTCGGTGTCGGGTGGCTGCGTGGAAGACGATTTGATCGACCGCGTGCGCCACGGCGAACGCGTGGATCAAGCCTCACTCATCACCTACGGCGTGAGCAAAGAAGAAGCTGCGCGCTTTGGCTTGCCGTGTGGCGGCAACCTGCGCTTGGTGCAAGAGCCGCTCAGCCGCACCGATTGGATAGACGAAATTTTGACGCGCACCGCCAAGCATGAATTGGTGTCACGCAGCCTGAGTTTGGAAACTGGCGTCGTCACCGTGCAAGCGGCCTCGCGCGGCGATAAGTTTGAATTCAACGGCACCGAACTGCGCGCGCTGTTTGGCCCGCGCTGGCGCTTGCTCATCATCGGCGCAGGGCAGTTGTCGCGGGTGCTGGCCAACATGGCGCTGGCATTGGACTTTGAGGTGATTTGCTGCGACCCGCGTGAGGAATACAACCTTACGTGGGACGTGCCCGGCAGCAGCTTCAGCAAGGGCATGCCCGACGACTTGGTGCTGGAGTTGCAGCTTGATCCGCACAGTGCCGTGGTGGCGGTCACGCACGACCCCAAGTTGGATGATTTGGTGTTGCTGGAGGCCTTGAAGTCACCCGCCTTTTATGTTGGCGCGCTGGGCTCACGCAGTAACACCGCCGTTCGCAAAGAACGCTTGAAACTGTTTGATCTGTCCTCTGCTGAAATCGACCGCCTGCACGGCCCGATAGGCCTGGACTTGGGCAGCAAAACACCGGCAGAGATTGCGGTCTCCATCATTGGCGAAATTGTCGCGGTGAAAAACGGTGTCGCCTTGACGCAGAAAAAAGAGGGTTCGGCCATGCCAGTCAGCAGCATTCACAACAGCAACAGCAACAGCAACAGCGGCAATGTGTGTGAGAGTTCGCGCGCATGAACGCGACCCAGCGCGCCTGCACTGAAAACTTTCAAAAAGCGCTGCTGAGCGCAGCAGTTTTAGCGGCCACCCAAAGCATGGCGCAAGACGCCTCACGCCTTGAGACCGTCGTGGTCACTGGCTCGGTGGTTGAGCGTCGAATCGCAGACGCACCCTACGCCATCGACGCCATTGGCTCTGAGGCGCTGCGCGCAGGTGGTGCCATGGTCAACTTGTCTGAAGCCCTGGCGCGCGTGCCGGGCCTGACCATCAACAACCGCAACAACTACGCGCAAGACTTGCAAATCAGCTCACGCGGGTTCGGCGCACGCTCGGGGTTTGGCGTGCGCGGCTTGCGGCTTTACACCGACGGCATTCCGGCCAGCATGCCCGACGGGCAGGGCCAGGTCACCCACTTCGACTTGGCCGGTGCGAAACGCGTGGAGGTGTTGCGCGGCCCGTTTTCGGTTCTTTACGGCAACAGTTCGGGCGGGGTGATTTCGCTGTTCAGCAGCGCGCCCACAACGCCGCGTTTCAACGTTGACCTGGACGGCGGCAGCTTTGGTTTGAAACAGCTGCGCCTGGGTGTGCAGGCACCGCTGAGTGAGGCGCTCGACATCAAAGCCCAGGTTTCCAAGTTTGAAATTACCGGCTTTCGCCCGCACTCCGAAGCGCAGCGCACTTTGGGCAATTTGCGCATCGGTTGGCACAGCGACTCCGACCGCGTCACCGTGCTGGCCAATGACATCACGCAGGTGGCGAACGACCCTTTGGGTTTGACGCGTGCGCAGATCGATGCCGATCCGCGCCAGACAGCGTCTGTGGCAGAGCAGTTCAACGCCCGCAAAACGGCGCGTCAAAGCCAGGTCGGTGCGCGTTGGCAGCATGCGTTCGCAGACAGCTCGGCCCTGCGCGAAAGCGCCGTCACGCTGTACGGCGGTTCACGCGGCGTCACGCAGTGGCAGGCCATTCCTGTGGCCACGCAAACGCCACCCAAAAGCGGCGGCGGTGTGGTCGACTTCGACCGTGAGTACCAAGGCCTGGATGCGCGCTTGACCTTTCAATTCGGCCGTGTCGATTTGGTGGTGGGTGCTGCTGTTGAGCAGCAAACCGACGAGCGCCGTGGCTTCGAAAACTTCACCGGCACGGGTGCAGCGCAAGTGCTGGGCGTGACCGGCAAACAGCGCCGCGACGAAACCAATTTCGTCGAATCGCAAGACGTGTTTGCGCAGGCTGAGGCACGTCTCACAGACGGCATCAGCGCCACAGGCGGCGTGCGCAGTGGCAGCGTGCGCTTCAAGGCGACCGACCGTTACCTCAGCAACGGCAACGACTCTGGCGAGCTGAAATTCAACTACTCCAACCCGGTGGTGGGCCTGCGCTGGAGGCTGCAACCTGGCTTGGCTTTGCACGTGAGCGCAGGGCGCGGTTTTGAGTCACCCACGCTGAATGAATTGGCTTACCGCGCTGACGGCACGGCCGGATTCAACACGACCTTGTTGCCGCAAACCAGCCAACAGATTGAGGTGGGCGCGCGCTGGAATGCCGGCGATTTGAACCTCGACGCCACGTTGTTCCAAGCCAAAACCGAAAATGAAATTGGCGTGCTCACCAACTCCGGCGGGCGCAGCAGCTTTCAAAATGTCGGACGCACAAAACGCCAGGGCTTGGAGTTGGGCATGGGCTGGCAGGTGTTCAAAAGCTTGCGTTGGCAATTGGCTTTGACGGCGTTGAACGCCACTTACAGCGACAACTTTTTGACCTGCGCTGTCACTTCCCCGCCATCGCCTTGCGTCACACCCACGTTGGCGGTTCCCAGTGGCAATCGCATTGCGGGCACAGTGGCAAAAAGCGCGTTCACCGAGTTGGCGTGGCAGCCCTGGGCAGGTCAGCCGACCACCTTCGCGGTCGAGTGGCGCGCACAAGGCCGCACCCCAGTCAATGACGTGAACAGCGACTTTGCAGGCGGGTACGGTGAAGCCAGTTTGCGCGCGTCGCACACCTTTTTGCTGGGTCAAAACGCCAGCGCAGGGCGCAAATTGGAACTGCTGGCGCGCATCGACAACGTCAGCAACCGCAGCCATGTGGGCAGCGTGATCGTCAATGACGGGAATGCGCGCTTCTTCGAGTCCGCAGCACCGCGCAACGCGTTGTTGAGTCTGCGTTACAGCGCCGGGTTTTGACGCACAGCGCTACGCCTTGGGTGTTTGCGTTGTGTGCGCTGATCAGCACGCTGTGCTGCACTGCGCACGCCGCTGATCGGCCTTTTTTGCTCACGTCAAGCGCTGCGGCTGAGGAAGACGACGACGGCGTGTGGGCGCTTGAATCTTGGTGGCAACGAACACGAAGCCAGCAAGGGCTGAGCGTCGCGGCGGAATACGGGTTCAACCCGACCACTTCAGTTCAGCTTGAACGTTCACGCGTGCAAGACCGCGTCGGTGGTGACCAAGCACAAGCTATGGAGCTGGAATTCAAGCACCTGTTCAACCGCATCGGCCGAGACGGCTGGGGTTGGGGCATGGACGTTGGCGTCGGTGCGGCGTCGACGGACGGTGCCGGATGGCGTACTCAACGCCTGAGCGTCAAGCTGCCTTACACGCTTTCGCTGCGTGACGGCGATGCCATGCTGCATGTGAATGTGGGCCTGCAAAAGCAGCACGATGAGCGCCGCGAATGGCTTGCGTCGGCGGCGTTCGAACACAAAATCGGCACCCGCACCAAGCTCTTCCTCGAACTGGGCCGCGAAGACCGCAGCACGCTGCTTCACGGCGGCGTGCGCCATTGGTTGAAGCGCGACAAGTTCGCGGTGGACTTCAGCGTGCAGCAGTCGCGAAGCGCTGAAAGCAAAGAACGAGGCGTGGTGATTGGGTTGGGCTGGTACGACCTGTAATAGTTTCCAGTCGAACTGCTCGGGCCCCCGGGTGTCGTTTCATCAAACGTCCGACTCAGCCTGCGGCAGTCAGCCGCTGCGCTTCGGCACGCATGGAAACTGATGAAGACCTAGGAACTCCGCCACATTCACGGCGGTGAATTGCGAGTTCACGCGTCCACTGAACACACACCGCCCGCACAGGTCGCGTCACTACCGTCGCAGCGAGCACCGACGACCGACTCAGCGCCATCGGCAGGCTCATGCGCTGTCGCCTCGGCGAGCAACTGTCCGATCACCGCACCCAATTGCAGGTCGTCGATTTGGCCGAAATGATTCAGTCTCATGCGACCCTGAGAATCAAAAACCACAACACTGGGCGTTCCGCGAAGCCCGTAGGCCTGCATCGTCAGTGGCACCGTTCCGCCGGTGTCAGCTTGGTCAACGCCGACGGGAAACTCAATGCCGTACTCATGCAAAAAAACGCGCAGCGCCTCGGGACCCATCACGTTGTGATGTTCGAAGACAGTGTGCAAACCAATCACGGCGAGTCGGTCTTGCGGAAAGCTGCGATGAACGCGCATCGCTTGCGGCAAGCCGTGCGACACACAACCCGGGCACAGCATCTGAAAGCTGTGCATCACCACAACCCTCCCGAGCAGGCCACTCAAGCCGACTGGCATCGGCGAATTGAACCACTGGCTGGTTTGCAGAGCCGGGGAGCTGCTGGCGATGTTGTTCATGATTCAGCCCAAAGTTTGAGAGCGCCTGGCGCAGGCGTGCGCCGGGCGCGCCTGCATTGCCGTTTCTGTTGCGCTTCAGGCCGCGCGGCGCAGCGCAACGGCGGGAAAATCGACCGGCACAGCGAATGCCACGTTGACATAGTTGGTGAACAAATTCAAAGCCACATGGGCCAAGATTTCGACGACTTCCTCATCAGCAAATCCCGCTTCGCGCAGCGCATGCACGTCGACGTCACTGACCTGCCCCCGGTCATTGACGAGCTTTAGCGCGAATTGCAGCGCTGCCTGCGTCTTTGAATCGGTCGACACGCCGGCTTGGGCGTGCCGCATTTCGTCTGCGCTGGCGCCCGCCTTGCGGCCCAGTGCGGTGTGCGCAGCCAAGCAGTATTCGCAGGCATTGCGATCGGCCACTGCCACGGCAATTTGCTCGCCGAGTTTGGGCGCGAGCACGCCGCCGCCCAAGGCACCAAAAACCGACCACATGCTCTTCAGCGCCGCCGATGAATTGGCGACAGCGCGGAACATGTTGGGTGTGGTGCCGAAAGCGGCGTGGATCGAATCAAGCAGCGCCTTGCGGTCGGCTGTGGTGGCATTGCGGTCTATGAGGGGAACGCGGTTCATGGTGAATCCTTAATTGGAGTTTGCTGAGCAATGAAAAGAGGCAAGGCGGATCAACATTGAGTGCTCAAAACTGGCCCTCGCGAACGTAGGGATAGCTCCACAAAATGGTTTGCATCAACACCGCTTTGACCCAAGCTGCGTGCATCTTTTCAACGTCAGCGGCCGAGGCGCCTTTTTTCGCCAAAAAGGGTTTGAGCGTGGTGGTCACCGGCACCGTCAGGGCGGAGAGATAGCGGAAGTTGACCAGCGGAACGCTGTCTGCTTTGTCCGTTTTGTTTTTCTTGGCTGTGGTGTGACGCAGGCCGATTTCGTACTGGTAATCAAGCCAGGCTTGATCGTGATTGGCGTCGGCCGTGTCGACAATCCATTGACTAAAGCGCTTGCGCACCGCGCCGAGATAAGCGCCATCGGGCGCGCCAGTTTTGTTGTTCTTGAAGTACACGACCAACTCGGGCGTGGAAGCGACAAAGCCGTACCAAACATCGAGGATCGCTTCGGTCTGGTCGGCCAGGATGGGCTTGCTCATGCGCAGGTAGCGGGTGTCTTCCTCGCTGAACAGCAGAGTCTTCTTCAGCGCCTCCAAGTCGGCCAAGGTGTACGGAGCCTTGGTCAACGACTTCTGCCCCATCGTGTAGCCCGGGATGGAAGGAGCAGATTGGGCGTTGACGCTCTGAGGCAAAACAGCAGCCAGCAAAAGTGCCAGGCTGGCAGCGACCAGTGGTTTCGGTTTCATGGTGTTCCTTAAAAACGGGGGTTGGCGCGACACCGATGTGTCATTGCGCTGGACGAAAGTGTCTGCGCAATATCTGTACGATTCAGCTCATATCGTCTTCAAGATAATCCATTCCGTCCAAACAATGTGAGGCTCGTTGGGTGAGCGCGGCGCAATTTCGCGCAGTGTTCTTGCACCTAGGCTGAGATTTCAGCTTCACGTCAGCCGAGCCTGCTGCCTAGCGCAGAAGCCAAGCTCAATGCCGCGACATGTTGGAGCCTTGCAGCAGCACGTTGACCTGCTGTCGTCCGACACCTCGAAAAAGCACCGATTGCGAAGTCCGTTTCACAGCCGCCCGCGGAACACCTCGCCCATGTCCACACGCGCTTTCAAGCGGGCGCACAGCATGAAAGTGCCGACAAATTTGCGCTGCAAAAACAGCATGTCGGGCGGTGGGGTTGAGGCAAAGCCTTCGCCAAAAAATTGGGCGCGGCCTTGATCGAATCCGCGTTTGAAAAGGTCAGACGCGGCGAAGTCGTAAGGGCCTTCATGCCGCAGCGGCTCGCCCGCCATCAGCATCATCTCGACAACACCGCGCGTTTGTGCTGGTGCGTCGTTCAGGCCGATGAAGCCAGCGGCCTGCGCCGCTTGCAAAACGCCTTCCGCATCGTTGTCCCGCTGAGCGCGGGCCAGTGCTCGAATGTGCTCGGCGCGTTCGGGCAGCACGGCTTGCGTCGCTCCGAAATCCAGCAAGGCAATGCGGCCGGTGTTGGCATCAAACAAGTAGTTGCCAAAGTTGGGATCGGTTTGCACCAAGTGCATGTCAAACAGTTCGCGCACCGCCAAACGGCACAGCGCGCTGGCGGCACGGTCGCGTTGCGACTGCACGGTGTAGACCATCTTGTCGATGGCCACGCCGCGCATGAATTCGGTGGCCAGGATGTGGTCGGTGCAGTGTTCTTGCACCAGGTCGGGCACGATCAGGACCGGGTCATCGCCGAGCATGGTTTTGTAGCTCTGCATGGCGATGGCTTCGGCGCGGTAATCGGTCTCGGCATGAAGCTGCTCGCGGATGCGATCAAACAAAGGTGTTGGGTCAGGTGCACCAGCCGGGACAAAGCCGGGCAGGCGCGTGAGCAGCATCAAGTTGGCCACGTCGCTGTCGATGCTGGCCTTGACGCCGGGGTATTGAATTTTCAAGGCCAGCACGCGGCCGTCGTGCGTTTCAACTTTGTGAACTTGACCTATGGACGCCGCCGCAATCGGCTGTTCACTGAAGCTGCGAAAGCGCTGCTTCCACTTGGCACCATATTCGCGCTTTAGCACCTGCGCCAACTGCTCCGGTGGCATCACATGCGCCTGGTCGCGCAAGCCGCCCAGCATCTCGGCAAACAGCGGCGGCAACACGCCATTGCCACCTTGACCGTCCATGGACATCAACTGCCCCAGCTTCAACACCGCGCCGCGCATCTGCGACATGCGCTCGGCCAAGCGCTTGGCGTTGCCGGGAGTGAGCATGAGCTGCGATACATCCAGGCGCTCGCCACGTGCCAAACGTGCCACACCTTCGATGGCCGCACCTGCCGCCATCTCAGACACGGCGCGGCCAAAGTGCAGGAAGCGGCTGGTGCGACCTTGCGGCACAGACGCAACGCGCGGTTTTTTGGGCGGGGGCATGGGCATATTCGTCAACTTGCCATCAACGGTGTCGCATCCAATCGCGCGGCGACTCGCCCATCACCTGCGTGAACGCACGCGACAAAGACGCCGCTGTCGCGTAGCCCAATTCATCCGCCGCTGACTTGATGGAAGTGCCGTCACGCAGCAGCGTTTGCATCAAGCTCACGCGCCAGCGCAGCAAGTAGTCGGCCGGGGTGACACCCAGATGCACCTTGAACGCGGCAGCAAACGCACTGCGCGACATGCCAGCTGCTGCGGCCATGTTTTCCAGGTTCCAAGCCTCAGCGGGCCGCTCATGCAAGGCCGTCAAAGTGCGGGCCAGTCCGGGATGCGACAAACCTGTGAGCAAACCTGCTTGCAAGCCCGCCTCGGTGGGGTGGTCCAGCATCCAGCGCAACATTTGCAGCAACAACACTTCAAACAAGCGGTTCGCCAAAAACCGCTGGCCGCAACGCACTTTCTGTGACTCGGCAAAAAGCAGCGCCAGCGTCAAGTCAAGCCCATAGACCGATCGCAACGGCAACACCACGACCGCGGGCAATGCACGCACCAAAGGATGATGTTCACCGCCTTCGAAGTCCAAGGTGGCACACACAAAATCAGCGCCGGTCGTGGGTGCATTGTGAAAATCATGTGCCAACGGGCGCGGGTAGAAAAGCAAGGTCGGTTCGTCCAACTCAATGCGCTTGAGCGCTGACTTTTTTGCGCCGTTCCGCCCTGAATTTGCAGGGCGGTGCGTGACCACCATTTGGCCACGTTGCATCACATGCAAAAACCCGCGCCCTGGCTTGGCAGAAAAACGCGTCACACCGCACAGCGGTCCCGCGTGGAAAAGATCGGCACGCACACGGAAACGTTCGAGCAGCGAAGACAACCTGTCAAGCGGCGGTGAAGGGTCAAGTGGCATCGGTGTGTGCGCAATCTTCATACGAATTGATGCGTTTTAGGTGCTTTACATCCGAAATTTTACCGATCAGCATTCGTCATTGCCGCAGCGCTGTCAGTTGAGTCGCAACGCCTTGACGCTGAACACAAAAGCCGCAGCCACACCTGGACGCGTGTTGCCTTGCCGTTGCGGTGGAGACGGTGTCAGAATAATTTCATGGACCTTCGCTTCAAAACCAACCTGCTCGAACACACCAAAGCCGTCGCCACCTGGGCTGCCCGGCGTGGTGCTCAGACCGCCATCAATGTGGCCGACATGTCGCTCACAGTGACGCTCAACGGCGGGCTGGGTGCGAATGCCGCACCGGTTCAGCACAAACTTTATGCGCAGTTTGTCGGCAAGCGCGATGGCCAGCGCCTTTGCTACTTTGATGTGGCCGATGCGCCCGCCATCGGCTTTGTGGGCTGGCTGCCTCACAAAGCGCAGGCTTGGGACATCTCCCTCAGCAAGTTGACGTTCAAAGCCGCCGCGCGTGAGGCGGGCCTCGCCACGCCAGCGCAGTGGTCGCAAAGCCAATTTGTCGACAGCGCCTTCTTGGTCAAGCGCGCTCGCGGTGCGTTTGGCGATGGCATGCGCGGCCCCTTTCGTGCTGAACAAGCGACCGAGTTGACGCTGGCCGACGGCGAGTTTTTTGAAGCCTTCAAGTCGGGACACATTGCACGCGCTTGGTATTGGGGTGACCGCTTGGCCGTGCTCGAACTGTTCGCCATGCCCAGCGTCACCGGCGATGGCCGTTCGACTTACGAATCCCTTTTGCGTCAAGCCCTGGGGCATGCAGCGTTGCCCGCCGACTTTGCCGACATTGCGCGCCTGCAAAACGTGCGGCCGTCGGATGTGCCGCAAGCGGGCGCGTCCGTCGTGTGCGACTACCGCTACGTGTCGCCCTTCAACCCGACGGTTTATGCCAATCACAACGTGTTGCCGCACCTTAAGACGCACCAAATCGTTCAGCACTTTTCCGACGCCGGACGTCGAATGTGGCCTCGCGTTGCAAGCGCTGCGGCGGCTGATATCCAAACTGAGCATTCGCTTTCGCCGTCGGCTGCAGCCGTTGACAGTTTGCAAACCGGCTTTGTGCTCGACGCCATCGTCGATGCCCAAGGCCAGCCCTGGTTCCTTGAAATCAACAGCAACCCGCAGTTGCACCCCGACCTGTATGCCTCCATGTTGGACGGCATTTGCGGCTTGAATCGCAACCCAGCGCGTTGACCGGCAGCACACCGTGCAACTGGCTCCGCGCGCTGCGCCGCCCCATCAACCGACACAGGCGCAAGCAAGCAGTGCAGACGCCGTTGGATTTCGCGTGGGTGTGGCAGACGCGGCAAACATCACCGACCGCGAGTCCATTGCCGCATTGCGCCGCGCCGCCTACCGCAAAGCCGCGCAGTTTGAATGGAACGATGAATCCACACTCGATTGGTCAACGGCCGACGACACCGGCACTGTGATGGCGGTGTGGGACGCTGCGGGCAATGTGCTGTCCACCATACGCGCGTCAGTTTTCAGCGATGCGGTGGGTGCCGAGGCGTTTCTCGAATACTCATTGACCGGAATTTCATTGCCCGGCCCCGCGCTGACGCTGTCGCGCGCAGCCACTGCGCCGCATGCCGCGCAGCACGGCCTGTTCGCGCTTCTGCGCATTGCTTATTTGTCTGCGTTGCCCGACACGCCCATCAACAGCGCGATCGCCATCGTCTACGAAGGTGCGCCGCACAGCGGCCTCATGCGCGAGTGCGGCTACAGCTTCTTCCAGCCCCAAGCCGGGTGGGATACCGAAGCGGTTGCGCGCACCCGGCCTATGCTGGCGGTGTTGCCACGTGCAAAATTCGCGCACTCACTGGCGCTGCGTCAAGCTGGTTTAACGCCGCAGTCGCACCCGGTGCAATTTGACATCGCCGCCATTTCGCAGTCTTTGCGGGCGCAGTGCCAGGCGCTCGCCGTGCCTTCTGCGGCGAATACTTGAGACATCGAGTTACACCCAGGCAATGGGCAAGCGAGTTTTCGAGCAAAGTGAAGCAAAGGCCCCGCGAATCACCTCATCGCAGAGTACAGGCGTGAAACTTCGCGCGTCTTTGCGTGACACCGCACCAGGGTCTAAGCAATGAGAGTCAACAATTCAGGCAACCGCGCGTATTTGCGCGACAGCGAAGACCTCGAAACTTTCACCGACCTGCGCCCGCGTGCCCCAGTCGCTCCCAGCCAGCGCATGGCGCGGCCTTCGGCCGAGGCTGCTCCCAGACGCAACCCCTGGACTATTTCTGACGAGCAGCCGCAAGACGGTGCAAACACCTCGACAGACAGCGCCCGGGACGACGCATCGTCGCTGCCCAGCGCCCCCTCCAACACCACTGCTGCAGCCAACGCCCGCCTGTTGTCGTACTTTGAAGATGCTGACCGCGATGCGCTTGCCCAAGAATTCGCACCGGCACCGGCACCGCAACAAACACCGGGCCGCGAGTCAGCGACCTTCAGCTTTGCACCGACCTCTGCACCCACGTTGCAGCCCAGTGCGATAGCAACAGCCGATGCGAGCGACCTTGAGAGCGCCTCGCTCAACAGCAACAGCGAAATCAGCATCAAGGTCAGTGTCAGCGCGCCGCGCCAGCGGGCTGATGAACTTGACAGCACAGCCGCGCTCAATGCTCCGGCACCTGCCCCGGCGTCTACCGCAGGCGTGCTGGCCAACCGAAGTGCACCTGCGGGCACCACAGCAGCAACCGCACTCACACCGACAGCTGCCCCGGCTCCCACACCATCTGGCACCAACGAAACGCCCGTCAGCACCGCTTGGCTGCAAACCCGCGAAACCGCCTTGGCGGCGCTGCGCACCGACTACCGCGCCGCACTCGCGCACGCCCAGTCCGACATCCCCGTCTTTGGCAACATCGGCCCCGGCTGGGTGACTGCCACCCCCGCCACCTACGCATACGACGACAACAACGGCCCAAGCTACAGCCCAGGCCAAGCCATGCAGGTTCTGGTGACCGACCCCACCACCGCCCCCGTGCAAATCGGTTGGGACGAAGGCGGCCCCGTCATGCAAGCGCCCGCAGGCCGCTTGCTTGAATTCAACGAAGCCGCCTTCGCACAGTTTTATCAAGCGCAGGCCGCTGCCACCCAAGCCCCCAGCACCGCACTGCAAACCCTGGCCACCGCCTACGCCAGCAGCCCCGCAGCTGTCTTCACCGACCACCCCGGCCTGTGGGAGCTTGCCAGCTGTGATGCAGCCCAAGCCGCAGCCAACCCTGCCAACGCCGGGCCTGCCCCGGCCGGTGTGGCCATGGGCAACGCCTCTCAGCTCGGCATGACCGACCTGTACCTGGCCGACCCACAAATCGCTGCACTCATCGCAGCCTACGGCGGCACCGCCGAACCCGCCGCCAGCCCCATGGCGTTGGAGCAAGTGCGCCTTTACGGCCAGAACCGCTACAACCAGCTCACCCGCCTGGGCAACGCCATGCAGTCGGTGCGCGACCAATACAGCCAAGCCCTGGCCAACGCCCAAACCAGCGGCGGTGCCTTTGGCGGCGGCCCCGGTTGGGTAGACCGACCCATCGCGCTGACTACTTTCAACGTCACCGACGAAAGCGGCCAGTCGCTGGGCAGTTACGGCAACAGCCTCACACCAACGGTGACTTCCTTCGAACGCGTCTTCGACCCCGACGCCTTCACCGCTTGGTACATCCAACAACCTGGTCTGGCCAACCAGGCATTTGCCGACCACTACGGTGCCAGCCGCACCGAATACGCCACCGACGAATCGGGCCGCAGCTTTGTCAGCGGCATGGCCTTCGCCAACTCGCTGTGGAGCGCAGGCCCCAACGGCAGCGGCATGCGTCATGCCGAACTGGCAGGCATCAACCTGAACGACCCGCCCGACCTGCACCACGCCGAAGCCGTGGGCTTTGACTTCGCAGTGGGCTGGTCCACCAGCCAAGCCAACATCGACCAAGGCACCGACTGGTTTGAGACCGTCGCCAAGCTGGTCGTCATCGCTGCGGTGGCCTGGGTCACCGCAGGCACCCTGGGCCCCGCCTTGGCGGGCTCCATGGGCATGAGCACAGCCGCAGCCGGTACCGCCGTCACCGCCGCCACCCTGACCACGGGCGGCCTGATCGTCAGCGCCGCCGTGGTGGGTGCCGCCACCTCCTTGGCCAGCGGGCTGCTCAACGACAACCTCACCCTCCAAGGCGTGCTGCGCGGTGCGCTGGCAGGCGCACTCACCGCCGGCTTGATGCAAGGCGTCAGCAGCGCCCTCGGGGCAACTGCCGCCAGTCCCTTGGGCACGTTGGGCACCATCGCTGCGCGCACCACCGTGCAAGGCGCAGTGCAAGCCCTGATGGGCGGCAAGTTCGCAGACGGCGCGCTGGCAGGCTTCGCCTCCGGCTTGGCTGAAGCAGCCAGCGCCAACATGCTGGGCGGCATAGACAAAGCCGTCAGCGAGGGCAGCATGACTGCCAGTGCGGCAGTGGCCGCCAAGACCTTCGCCCGCGTCTTCAGCTCAGCCATCCGCGCCGCAGGCAGCCCAGGCGACCCGACCCAAGCATTCGCCAGTGCGTTTCTGGACGATGTGTTCAAGCAAATCGAGACACCACAAATCAGTAGCCCGGTCACGCAAACCGCATTTGATGATGAGGGCAGACTGAACTTGGGCATCGTGGATCCACCAGTCACCGAAACCCAGTCCCTCGAATTGACCGCTGACCCGCTGGTCGTGCAAGGCCGCTTCGTGCCCAACGCGCAGCATGACAGCGTGATGGCCGAGTTGAACGCCGAGTTCAACATCGACGCCTATGCGCCTGCGCCGCTGATGGATGACGGCGTCGATCCATCTGAGCGTGACCCCAATCTGATGCCTGTCGGCTGGGTCAATGATGTGGGGGCCAGCGCAGCAGCCTACGCACAACGCTTGGCCAGTCGCGTGGGCGGTGAGTTGGGCGATTTGTTCCAGCGCGCTGCACGCGCAGCAGGTGCGGTGCTGAGCTACGGCGACATTGCGCCGCTGGAAGCCGTCAAGGTCGACATTCGCAACTACCTGGACGCCCGCTCAGCCGCAGGTGGGCTCAGCGAGGCTGAGATCATTCTGTTTGGCGTGCTGTACGCGGCCAATGAAACTTTGTTCCCCACCAACGCGGTGGACTTCGCGGGCGGCATAGGCAAGGGCATCAAAGCGGCCGGTGCCTTGGTGGTGGCAGGGCGGGGTGCCGATGTGTTGGTCGCCACCACCCGGGCCGTCAACATCGAGCAAGCGGTGGCCCGTCAGGTGCAAGCGGTCGAACAGGCCGCCAAGGCGCGGGGGCTGGAAGTCATCCGCGAAGTGCCTGGTGTCAAAGGCGCGTGGAACGACGGTTTGAACACCTCACTCAAGCCCGGCGCGGTCTATCTTCTGGACAATGGGCACGCCTACATGACGGATGCGCTGGGGCGGGTGTCAAAGGCGGAAGCAGTTTTGGATCTCGGTGTCGCAGGAAGTCGCAGCGGATATCAACAGCTGATCGTTGGACAGATCGGCGGCCCTGGGTACGAAGGCGGGCACTTAATTGCAACGCTGTTTGGTGGCGCAGGCGAGAAAATAAATTTGATCCCTCAGCTTGTTGAAGTTAATCGAGTTGAATTTAGAGCGATGGAGAGAACGTGGGCAGACGCTGTCACGTCTGGAAAAGTGGTGAAGGTTGAGCTCAATCCAATCTACAGCGGCAAGGAATCGGTGCCGTCGATGCTGACTGTTCGCTATTGGATCGACGACAAGGTTACGGTCGTACCGTTCCGCAATAAACCAGGAGGTTGAGATGGCTGGACTATCTGAATTAGATGGGCTCGTTAGCAAGATCGCAATGACCATTTATACGTCGCCTCCTGTTGCCGACTGGTCGTCCGCAAAGTTCATTTCCAAATACTCACCGACGGGTGTTGGCGCGTTCGAGTTCGCATACACAGATTCAACCAACGAAGTCGATGAAAGCGAAACGCCAAATGCGCAAGCTATTTGCGAACTGTCTGACTACACGCACCTTCATTGGCGACTAAATCAGGACATTGGTCAACCGGCTTGGTACAAGATGATCGTCAATGTCGAGCGAAGCGGCAAATTTAATGTTGAGTTTGAATACAAAGACGATTACCAAGAAGGCGACATCTTGAAGCGGGGTTAGCCGGTTCAGCAAACCGCTTGAATCGCTGCCACTCGAGCCCAATCTAGCAGCGCGCCGCAGGCGGCGTGCACAGCTACGGCGACATTGCGCCGCTGGAAGCCGTCAAGGTTGACATTCGCAACTACCTTGACGCCCGCTCCGCCGCAGGTGGGCTCAGCGAGGCTGAGATCATTCTGTTTGGCGTGCTGTACGCGGCCAATGAAACTTTGTTCCCCACCAACGCGGTGGACTTCGCGGGCGGCATAGGCAAAGGCATCAAAGCGGCCGGTGCCTTGGTGGTGGCAGGGCGGGGTGCCGATGTGCTGGTCGCCACCACCCGGGCCGTCAACATCGAGCAAGCGGTGGCCCGTCAGGTGCAAGCGGTCGAGCAGGCCGCCAAGGCGCGGGGCCTGGAAGTCATCCGCGAAGTGCCTGGCGTCAAAGGCGCGTGGAACGACGGTTTGAACACCTCACTGAAGCCCGGCGCGGTCTATCTTCTGGACAATGGGCACGCCTACATGACCGATGCGCTGGGGCGGGTGAGCAAGGCAGAAGGTTTGCTGGATGTCAGCAAGATGGACCGCAACGCCTACCAACAGCTGATGGCCGGGAAGGTCGGCGGTGAAGGCTACGAAGGCGGGCATTTGATCGCCACGCTGTTTGGCGGTGCGGGGGAGAAGATCAACCTGATCCCGCAATTGACTTCGGTGAATCGCGGTGATTTTCGGATGCTGGAAAAGGAATGGGCCGATGCGATCCGGGCCGGCAAGGAAGTGAAGGTGGAAGTCAGCCCGATTTATGTGGGGAGCAGCAAGGTGCCAGACAGAATCGATGTGACGCACTGGATTGCAGGCAAACGAGAAACCTCTACCTTTTTGAATAAACCTGGAGGCTAAAACCATGGGACTTGCAGAGCTCGACAAGATGACAACCGAAGTAGCGAGCCACGTGTTTAGAGCGGTGCCAATGACTGATTGGCAGCGGGTTCAAGCGTTTCTTAAATCAAGGCCTGATGGAAGCGTACGAACTCGAAGCTATGACTTTCTGTTGGCCGATGGACACCTCGATCAAGGCACCTCACCAATTGCTGAGGCAGATCAACTGGTCGATTTGACGGCTGCCAAGCACTGGCAACTCACCCAAGACCTTGGCCAACCCCGTTGGTACAAGATGATCGTCACCGTCGAGCGCAGCGGCAAGTTCACGGTCGACTTTAAATACAAAGACGACTACCAGGAGGGCGACATCATCAAGCGCGACTGAGCACCAAACCTCAGACTTTCCGAGCAATCCACCTTGATTTGGAAACCGTAGGAGTCCCGCCAGCGGGCTGCTCAACGATGACCGCCGGTGCGGCAGTGGCTGCCAAGACCTTCGCCCGCGTCTTCAGCTCAGCCATCCGCGCCGCAGGCAGCCCAGGCGACCCGACCCAGGCATTCGCCAGCGCGTTTCTGGACGATGTGTTCAAGCAGATCGACACCAGCACGCCGATCAAGCAAACCGCATTTGACGACGAGGGCAGACTGAACTTGGGCATCGTGGATCCCAATGCCACAGCGGAGCAACAAGCGCAGCAGTTGGCCGCGCAGTTGCAACGCCAAGGTATGTCACCGGCGCAGGCCAACCTGATGGCGCAGCAAGCGCTGGGCAATGTGGTCAACGGTGTGGCGCAGTTGCCGCAGCCGCAGCAAGTGACCCCGACGGCGACCACCGGCAGTGGCACCACGGCGAGCACTGGCACGTCGGGTAGCACGGGCAGCGCGGCCACATCCGGCCCGCCATCCCAGGTGCCCAACCCACCACCCGATCTGGTTTGGACTTCTGCCGACGGCCGCTCCGTTTATCCCTCGGCGAGTGTTCAACCTGTCGGCACACCGCGCCCCTTTGCGGGCGATCAACCCGGCTTTCCTGACCCCAGCGTGTTGCCCGCAGGCGCACAAGTCACCGCGCTTCGTGACGATGCAGGGCGCACGTTTTGGCGCGTGCTGGCCAGCGGTGTCGATTTGGTCGTGGCGGGAACAGCTACCAACACCACTTCCACCAGCACAGACGACCCGTCGGTGATCCAACTTGAAACCGTGGTGATCACCGCACGGCGCATCCCGCGCGTCGAGTCCACCGACGCACAGGGCAACACGCTGGTCACGCAGGGCAATGCCGCATCGGTGACCACGCTGATGGGCACCACGCTGGTGGCCACGCAGATGGGCGAGGGCTTGGCCTTGGGCGAAGCTGCCACCGTCGCCGCACGCGTGCTGGCTGGTTTGGCGCGCTTGGCTTCGCTGCCTGCTGCGGCGCTCGTGCTGCTGTTCACACCGACCAATGCGACCGAGCAGTTTGTTGATTTGGCCCCGGGTGAGCGCTTCCGCACGCGTCCGGGTGATCTGTACGGCGAGCTGCAAATGCAAAGCGCAGACGGCCGCTGGTTAAGCATGCCGGGGCAGGTCAGGCTGGACCAAGTGCAAGGCCGCTCCATGCTTACCGACGAGGAGCGCGCACTCATCGGTGCGCCGCTGACAACGCCAAGCGACCCAAGGCAAACACCGCCGCTGGTCACGCCGATTCCGGCAGACAGCGACCGCATGCCGCCGCTGCCGGGCTTGGAGATTCAAGAACCCACCGGGCCGACAATCACGACCACGCCGGTTGATCCGCAGAACTGGCGCGACTTGATCCTCGACAAGCGAAACTCCGAGATTCTTGGCGACAACTTGCGGGCCGGCGGAATAGACAAACCGGCGGATGGGTACGAGGCGCATCACGTTGTGCCGAGCAGCGCGGGTGGGGCGAGGATGGACGCGCTGCGCGCCAAGTTGGAGTTGCTCGGAATCGATCTGAACAATCCGGCAAACGGCGTTTGGCTGCCAGGGCCGAATGCGTCAAGAGACGCAACCGAGGCTTATCACCGCACGCTAAACAATACTGATTACAACAATGCGGTGGACGATGTTTTTGTGGGCATCTCCACCAAGGAAGAGGCATTGACTGCTCTGAGAGACATCGGCAACCAACTAAAGGACGGGAGTTTCCCAGGTGTGCGTCCTCGTCCAAAACCTTAAGGGTGTGAAAGTTGAACCATGAAAATTTACGAGCTAAATGCAAGTTCCGACGAAAGATGGGTCTGGTTTTTTACGGTTGAAGGACCGCTTCGACCAGGTCACTTTAGCCAAACGCGAGCATTCTTTGAGATGCAACCTCGCATCCGCATTGACCGAAATACGGAAAAGAGTCCGCGCAGATCGAGCGCGATATTGGCTGATTACTCCTGTCTGGACACCGGATCACAGCCATGTTTCGGTGAACGGTCCAAACGTGCGCTGTGTCGGCAACTTGACGCTTCAGGGCAATGGCTGGCGCTGGAGTGCGCTGAAGCACCCTATTGGCTCTTCAACGTTACTCACTCTGTGGATGCGCTCGACGAGTCCAAATCAGAATTGATAAGGTTCGACGACGGCCGAATCATGCGAATAGCGCAGTTCGCATTCCAGCCCGAACGGCTCAGAGGTCAACTGATTTTTCAGCTTCCCCAACGTCCGGGAGCCCCTAACCTCGTGACCCAAGACTTCGTCGATCTTGTTCACGAACATGGCCTGACAGGGTTTAGTTTTAGGCTGCTGTGGTCAGAAGAAAACGGCCCCGTTTCGTCGAAGTTGAAGGACTGGGAGCGCCCACGCATCACAGGCCTGGAGTCGCGCATAACTTGACGCGGCGCAGCCCGCTTCGCCGCAGCTTTCAGCGCGACTGAAGTCGCCGCTGACCGACAAGACTTTCTCCCGCGTCTTCGGCTCAGCCATCCGCGCCGCAGGCAGCCCAGGCGACCCGACCCAAGCATTCGCCAGCGCGTTCTTGGACGATGTGTTCAAGCAAATCGACCCACCAAAAATCAGTAGCCCGGTCACGCAAACAGCATTTGATGATGAGGGCAGACTGAACTTGGGCATCGTGGACCCACCAGTCACCGAAACCCAGTCCCTCGAATTGACCGCTGACCCGCTGGTCGTGCAAGGCCGCTTCGTGCCCAACGCGCAGCATGACAGCGTGATGGCCGAGTTGAATGCCGAGTTCGACATCGACGCCGATGCGCCTGCGCCGCTGATGGATGACGGCTCCGATCCATCTGAGCGTGACCCCAATCTGATGCCTGTGGGCTGGGTCAATGACGTGGGGGCCAGCGCTGCAGCTTACGCACAACGCTTGGCCAGTCGGGTGGGCGGTGAGTTGGGCGATTTGTTCCAGCGCGCTGCACGCGCAGCAGGCGCGGTGTTGAGCTACGGCGACATTGCGCCGCTGGAAGCCGTCAAGGTCGACATTCGCAACTACCTTGACGCCCGCTCCGCCGCGGGTGGGCTCAGTGAGGCTGAGATCATTCTGTTTGGCGTGCTGTACGCGGCCAATGAAACTTTGTTCCCCACCAACGCGGTGGACTTCGCAGGCACCATCGGCAAAGGCATCAAAGCGGCCGGGGCGTTGGTGGTGGCAGGGCGGGGTGCCGATGTGCTGGTCGCCACCACCCGGGCCGTCAACATCGAGCAAGCGGTGGCCCGTCAGGTGCAAGCGGTCGAACAGGCCGCCAAGGCGCGGGGCCTGGAAGTCATCCGCGAAGTACCTGGTGTCAAAGGCGCGTGGAACGACGGTTTGAACACCTCACTCAAGCCCGGCGCGGTCTATCTTCTGGACAATGGGCACGCCTACATGACCGATGCGCTGGGGCGGGTGTCAAAGGCGGAAGGTTTGCTGGACGTGACAAAGATGGACCGCAACGCCTATCAACAGCTGATGGCTGGGAAGGTCGGCGGTGAAGGTTACGAGGGCGGGCATTTGATCGCCACGCTGTTTGGCGGTGCGGGCGAGAAGATCAACCTGATCCCTCAGTTGGCGGCGGTGAACAGAGGTGAGTTCAGGGTGCTTGAGAAAGAGTGGGCCGATGCGATTCGGGCGGGCAAGGAAGTGAAGGTGGAGGTGAGTCCGATTTACTTGGGGAGCAGCAAGGTGCCTGATACCGTTGTTGCTCGTTGGTGGGTAAACGGCGTCCCCGAGCAACGAATTTTTCCAAATAAACCTGGGGGCTGAGATGAATTTCGCAAAGCTAGACGATGCGACGACGGCAGTCATCACGGCCATCGTGAATGCGTTCGATTCGACCAAATGGAATCGCATTCGCCATGAAGCTCGATGGACTCCTTCTGGTGATGTTGGGGCAGATGACTATTGGATCGAAGTTCACTCAGGGCCAAGTACCAAAGTTTTGCCGGAAATTGGCCCGTCTTTGTTGGTGTCAAAAAGTTCAAAGCTGCACTGGCAACTCACCCAAGACCTGGGCCAACCCCGTTGGTACAAGATGATCGTCACCGTCGAGCGCAGTGGCAAGTTCACGGTCGACTTTGAATACAAAGACGACTATCAAGAAGGCGACATCATCAAGCGCGGCTGATTGCCAACGTGCATTGGTTGTGAGCCATCGACGCTGATTTAGAAACGCAGGAAACGCCGTCAGGGGCCCGGGAATGCAAGCCGCCTTCTACGACGAAGGCCTATTGAAACAGGGCATCGTCAGCTCGAACGCATTGCCCCAGCAGCCTGCTGCCCACTTGGCCAATCACCCGCAGCGACAAGGCATGCTGCCTGCGAAGGTGGCTTGAAGCCACGTCTGACCAGCTCAGGCGTCGCCAGAGCGTGATGCCGATGCCAGCGCGGGACTTGCGCAAAGGCTCTACCGCAAGTCCGCAGCCCATGTTTCGATCAACGCCTTCCCGCCTTCAAAATGCATACCGTCCTCTTTGCCAAACGCCGCGCCCCAATACCAACCGTGGCGGTTGAAGATGGGCGCGATGAGGGTCAGGCCGTACTGCACTTTGCCGTCGCCGTAAGTGTCGAGTTCGCCGTTCAGGGTGAGGTCAATGGCGGTGCCGAAGGAGTGGTTGGAGATGGCGCTGCTCGAGCCGCGTTGCAGGCGGCAGCACAGCATGCCTGCGCTGCCCAGGGCGGTGTGAATGTCGGCATGCGCTGCGGCGATGTCGCGCATCACGGCTTTGAGGCTCAGCACGGCTGGCAGCAAACCGGTCACGCGGAAGGGGCCAACGGTGTCGAGCACCAAGTTGCGGCGCAGCTTGGGGTTGGTGGGCGTTTGGCACAGGCTGGAGTAGTTTTGAGCTGTCAATGGGTGCCCCAACTTTTGAAGCATGAAGGCGTTGCCGGGCGACACCAGTCCTTGGTTGATGATGTTGGGAGCGGGCAAAGGCACAGGCCGCGTCACCGATCCAGCGGCGGTGTCGGTGGGCGCTGGCGCTTGTGTGGAGCTGCCGGTGAAGGCGGAACTGAGGTGCCGCCACGTGGTACCGCCGGGGTCAATCTTCCCGTCGGGCGTGCGCATGAAGGCGGCTTGAAACGCGACGATGGCCGCGATGGTGTTGGCATCACAAACGCCGGTGGCCGCGACCAAGTGCGTTTGACCACGTGCCAGCAAAACTTGTTGAACCAACAACACGTCGGGCGGGTGGTTCACGCCAGCGCGACCCACGGATGCTGAAATTTCTGCTGCGGGCATGCTGATCTCCCGTGGTTTTTGAGGGCACTTGCACAAGGTCAAGCGTCGATTTGCGTCGCAATTTATTCCTTGCGTGCCAGCGCCGCCACCCCTAGAAGCGCTTGCCACTCAAAACATGCCAACGCCCCAACCCCCGGCCAAAGCGCGGTACACGCCGACCAAACTGGTGGCTGCCTGAGTCTGTGCAGCGGCCAATCGGTCTTGTGCGGCCAGCAGCTCACGTTCGGCGTCGAGAACCGCAAAAAAGTCACTCACACCAGCTGCAAATCGCGCGCGGGCTATTTGTGCGGCGCGGCTCGCGGCTGTGGCGGCTGTGAACAAGTTGTCGGTCTGCAACTGACTTCGGCTGTAGGTGGCCAGTGCGCCTTCTGTGTCTTCCAAGGCTGTGAGAACCGCTTTGTCGAAGATTGCTTGAGCCGCTTCAATGCGCGCTGCGGCCGAACCCAGTTGCGCTTGTCGCTGGCCGTTGTCGATCAAGGTCCACAACATGGACGCGCCGAGATTGAATACGAAAGCGCTGGGCTCAAACACATCGGCGAGGCGACCGGCGTTCAGGCCCATCGTGCCTGCCAACGTGAGCTTGGGGAAGAGGGCGCTGCGTGCCACGCCCCACTGCGCTTGGGTGGCCAAAAGCTGCTGTTCGGCAGCGGCCACATCGGGGCGGCGTTGCAGCAGATTCTGCGGGTTGCCGATTTGCGCCAGGGCGGTGGCCGGCAAGGCGGGCAAGGGTTTGGATTCTGTCAGGCCCGGCGGCAAAGCTTGCGGCGCCACGCCGGTGAGCGTGGCCAAGCGCAGCAGCGTGCGCACTTTGACGGCATCAAGCGCAGGTAGCGCAGCGGCGGTGGCGGCCACCAGGGCATGGGCGCGTTCGGTGTCCAGCGCGGTGCCGCGCCCAACGCTCAAGCGCGCATCAACAATCTTCAACGCCGCCGTTTGGGTTTGCAAAGCGGCTGAGGCCACACGAAGCTGTTCTTGCGCTCCGCGCAGCTCAAAATAAGTGCGCGCCACTTCGGCCGCCACGCTGACTTGCACGGCCCGCTGCTCCGCTTGGCTGGACAGCACCAAAGCCCGCGCGGCGCGTTGTTCGTTGCTGACACGGCCGAACAAATCCGGCTCCCAAGACCCTTGCAAACCGGTGTTCAAGTTGTTGGCGCCAGTGCTGGTACCGCTTCCGTCACCGGTGCGGCTGCGTGAAATGCCCGCGCCGACGCCTAGCGTGGGGCGGCCCAAGCCGTCGGTGCCGCCCGCCAGTGCGCGCGCTTCATTCACACGTGCCACCGCAACACGCAGGTCGGTGTTTTGCTTCAGGGCCAGGTCAACCGAACTGTTCAAAGCGCTGTCGTTGAAGAGCTGCCAGAACTGCGCGATCGGCTCAGGGGTGCTGCTGGGGCCGTTCACAAATTGACCAGCCGCTGACTTCGAAACCGCCACCGACGGTGGCGCGGCAGGCCCCCAAA
The DNA here is from genome assembly GCA_025358485.1 of Burkholderiales bacterium. Lineage (GTDB taxonomy): Bacteria > Pseudomonadota > Gammaproteobacteria > Burkholderiales > Burkholderiaceae_C > JANYJJ01. The sequence continues at coordinate 32,984 of JANYJJ010000008.1, forward strand.
CAGCGCATGCTGACAACATCAAGCCAGCGGCGGCGCTGGCGGCGACGGCCGCGGCGGTGCGAATCGAATTTTTCATTTCGATGCCTCCTGACCCAACGCCGCATCAGTGGGCGGATGAGCCGATGCGTCCACCTGCGCGCGAACTTGCGCAGCATGCGCGCGACGTTTTTCTGTGCCCTTGCGCAGCAGGGCATAAAAAACCGGCGTCAAAAAGATGCCAAACAAGGTGACGCCCAACATGCCGCTGAACACGGCAATGCCCATGGCACGGCGCATTTCACTGCCCGCGCCGCCGCCCACGATCAGCGGCACCACGCCGGCGCAAAACGCAATGCTGGTCATCAAAATGGGGCGCAGGCGCAAACGGCAGGCTTCAATCACGGCGTCACTCACGGTGCGGCCTTGCGACTCCAACTCTTTCGCAAACTCGACGATCAAAATGGCGTTTTTGCAGGCCAAGCCCACCAACACCACCAGCGCAACTTGGGTGAAGATATTCAAGTCTCCAGGCTGCATGAAGGGCGGCAAGCTGGACATCCACACCCCAAACAGCGCCGACAAGACGCCCATGGGCACGATCATGATGATGGCCAGCGGCAGCGTCCAGCTTTCATACTGCGCCGCCAACACCAGCACCACCAACACCACGCTCAAGGCCAGTACCGCAGCCAAGGTGGGCACCTTGAGGTGGGTGCCAGGAATGCCGACGTCGCGGGTCAGGCGGTCTTGGTAGCTCAGGTCAGTCCACTCGTAAGCCATGCCGCGCGGCAGCCGTTTGAGCAGCGCTTCGATCTCACCTTCGGCTTGGCCACTGGAAAAACCGGGCGCGGCCGCACCGTTGATGTCGGCTGACGGGAAACCGTTGTAGCGCGTGACGCGCGTGGGGCCGAAGGTGGGGTCGACTTGCATCAAGGCCGACAAAGGCACCATCTCGCCCTTGTTGTTGCGGGCCTTCAATTGCGTGATGGCCTGTGCGTCGGCGCGAAACGGCGCATCTGCTTGCACGATGACTTGATAGGTTTTGCCAAACTGCGTGAAGTCATTGACGTACAAAGACCCCAGGTTAATTTGCAAGGTGTTGTAGATGTCGCCCAAACCCACGCCCATTTGTTTGGCACGGGTGCGGTCCACATTGGCTTGCAGTTGCGGCACATTGATGTCGTAGGTTGAAAACGGCGTGCCTATAGTGGACTTGGGGTTGCCGTAAACCTGGCCCAGCGTCCCCCACACCGCGCCGAACAATGCTTGTTCGCCCTGGCCGCTGCGGTCTTGCACTTGAACCTTGAAGCCGCCTGCCGCGCCCAAACCATCTACCGCAGGGGGCGGCACCACAAACATGCGTGCGCCTTGAATTTGTTGGATGGCTGCGTTAACTTGACCGAGGATGGCGAATTTGCTTTTGTCGGGCGATGTGCGTTTGTCAAATGATTCCAAGCCAAAGAAGACGATGCCCTCGTTGGGGGCCGCCGAGAAGCCAGCAATGCTCAGGCCGGGAAAGGCCACTGAATCGACAATGCCCGGCACCTTGAGCGCGATGGCGCTCATCTCGCGGATGACGGCTTCGGTGCGGTCCAGCGATGCCCCCGCAGGCAACTGTGCAATACCGACCAAATACTGTTTGTCCGGCGCGGGCACAAAGCCACTGGGCGTGCGCGCAAACAAAAACAGCGTGGCTGCGAGCAATGCCGCGTAGACCAACAAAGCGATCGACTTGCGCTGCAACACGCCGCCCACACCGCGCCCGTAAGCGTTGCTGCCGCGCTTGAAAACGCGGTTGAACCAGGCAAAAAATCGACCCAAAACGGCGTCCATCATGCGCGTGACTTTGTCTTTCGGTGCGTCATGAGGCCGCAACAAAATGGCCGCCAATGCAGGCGACAAGGTCAAAGAGTTGAATGCTGAAATGACAGTCGAAATGGCGATGGTCACCGCGAACTGTTTGTAAAACTGGCCCGACAAACCGGGCACAAATGCCAGCGGTACAAACACCGCGCACAACACCAAGGCAATGGCAACGATGGGCCCTGACACTTCGCGCATGGCTTGCACAGTGGCGTCGTGTGGCGTCAGGCCGCGTTCGATGTTGCGTTCTACGTTTTCCACCACCACGATGGCATCGTCCACCACGATGCCTATGGCCAGCACCAAACCAAACAATGTCAGTGTGTTGATCGAAAAACCCAAAGCCAGCAGCGCCGCAAACGTGCCCACGATGGACACCGGCACCGCCAACAGTGGGATCACTGACGCGCGCCATGTCTGCAAAAACACGATCACCACCAGCACCACCAGCAGCACCGCCTCAATCAGCGTGGCCACCACCTTTTCGATGCTGGTTTGCACAAAGCGCGTCGGGTCGTAAACGATGGCGTAGTCGACCCCGGGAGGGAAATTGGGTTTCAGCCTGTCCATGCTGGCGCGAACGCTGTTCGACAACGCCAACGCGTTGCTGCCGGGGGCCTGGAACACTGCAATCGCGGCGGCTTCTTTGTTGTTTAACAAGCTGCGCAGCGAATAGGTGTTGGCGCTGAGCTCAACACGGCCAATGTCCTTCACCCGCACCAGCGCGCCAGTGGCAGTGTCGGCACGAACGATGATGTCAGCGAACTGGTCTTGCGTTACCAGGCGGCCTTGGGTGTTGATGGCCAACTCAAATTCAACGCCTTTGGCGGCAGGCGCAGCGCCCACCACGCCCGCCGCGACCTGCGCGTTTTGCTCGCGAACGGCACCCACCACATCACCGGCGGTGAGGTTGCGCGCCGCCAACTTGCCGGGGTCCAGCCAGATGCGCATGGCGTAGTCACCGCCTCCAAACATCAACACACTGCCCATGCCAGGCAGCCGCAACAAGTCGTCGCGCACGTTGAGCTGGCCGTAGTTGCGCAAATACAGCGCATCGCGGCTGTTGTCAGGGCTAACCAAGTGCACCACCATGGTCAGGTTAGACGCTTGCTTTTCGGTGGTCACACCGATTTGGCGCACGATCTCGGGCAAACGAGGCAAGGCGCGGTTGACGCGGTTTTGCACCCCCGTTTCAGCCGCTTCGGGGTTGGTGCCAATCTTGAACGTGACCGTCAGCGACATGCCGCCGTCGGCGGTGGCTTGACTGGCGAAATAAAGCAGGTTCTCGATGCCGCTGATTTGCTCTTCCAGCGGCGTGGCCACGGTCTCGGAAATAACACGCGGATTGGCCCCCGGAAACTGCGCGCGCACCACAATTTGAGGCGGTGCCACTTCAGGGTATTCCGAGACCGGCAGCCTGAAGATTGACATCGCACCGATCATGAAAATGAAGATCGACAACACCGCCGCGAAGCGCGGTCGGTCGATAAAAAAGCGTGAAATGTCCATGGTGGTGCTTCAGCTTTTCTTCGGTGCCGATGCGTTGGGCGCTGACGCAGGAGGGTCTGCGGGCGCAGTGCCGGGTGGCGCAGCAGCAGCCGCAGCAGCAGGCTGGATCGGCATGCCCTGCGCGTCCACCTTCAGCACCTGCGGCGTGACGGGCGCGCCCGGAAACGCGCGCTGCAAACCGTCCACGATGATGAGTTCACCCGCCTTCACGCCCGTGACCACGCGCATGCCGCCCAGCAAAGAACCCAATTTCACTTCACGCGGTGCCACGATGTTGTTGGCCCCCACCACCATCACCACCTTGCGGGTTTGATCGGTGTTGATGGCGCGTTCGGGAACCACGGTGGCGGGTGTAGCGTCGGCCGCCAACAAACGCACCCGGGCCGACAAGCCCGGCGTGAAACGCTGCTGTGCGTTGTTGAAAACTGCGCGCACGCGGATGCTGCCGGTGGCCGGGTTCACGCGGTTGTCGATGAAGTCAACGGTGCCCTGGTGCGGCATGTTTTGGGCCAGGTTTTCCTCATCGGCCAAGCCCATCAACACCACCGGTGCTGCGCCCCCCGCGCGCTGCTGCGCGGCCAACCTCAAAAAAGTCGATTCATTGGCATCGAAGTAGGCATGAACCTTGTCGGTGGACACCAAAGTGCTGAGCACCGGTTCACCCACCGCCACCAAGTTGCCGACGGTCAAATTGCTGCGCGACATGCGACCGCTGATGGGTGCCAGAACGCGCGTGAAGCTCAAATTCAGCTCTGCAGTTTTCACGGCCGCTTGATTGGCCGCCAAGTTGGACTGTGCGTTGCGCTGCGCCGCGCGCAGTTGGTCAATTTCCTGCACCGACACGGCTTGCAGAGGCAGCAACTTTTCGGCTCTGGCGAGCTCACTGGCGGTCAGTTCAAGTTGAGTCCGCGTGCCATTCAACTGAGCTTGCACGCGTGACACTTCAGCCAAAAAAGGGCGTGGGTCTATCGTGAACAGCAAGGCCCCTTTGGCAACGCGTTGGCCTTCAACAAAATGAATTTGGTTCAGCGTGCCCGCCACGCGCGAGCGCAGCTCGACCGAGCTGACCGCTTCCAAACGTGCCGAGAAATCATCAAAGGCTTGCACATTGCGCAGCGTGACCGGTGCCACCGAAACGGGTGGCGGCCCGCCTGGTGCACGCGGCCCGCCGACCGACGGAGTCGGGCTGCATCCCGTCATCTGAGCGGACAACGCCATCACAAGTGCAGCCGCCAAAACGCTCAAAAAACCGCTTTGAGTCAGGCGGGTTGAGGCAGGTCGAGCAAGTCGGTGGTTCATGGCCAATCCTTCGAACAAATCAAATGGCAGCATACGTTGGAGCAATTCACAGCCTTGCGGTCAAGCAAAGTTTGGGCCGTCGCGGCGTTGACGTTGCCGATGAAACTCCGGTCACCGCAATCCGCGTTCCAACTAGAAAACCGCGTGCTCGCCCCGCTCCGCTTGCGCTGTGCCGCGCACCAACTCTGCGTAGTAATCGAACAGCGTTTGGGTGCCGGTAGATGGGGTTGCGGCGGCGTCGTAGATGCCGGTTTGTGGATTCAGAACCAACATCGATTCCGTGGCGTAGTAGCGACCAATTCGCGCAAGTTCCGCTTTGGCAGCCAGCGGCGGTACCACTTGCCCCAATACGCCCAGCACTTTGATGATCACGTCAAGCAGCTTCACCGGCACGTGCTTGAAGCGGGCGGGGCGGCCGAGCAATTTGAACAAGTGTTCGCCTTGCTGCAAAGGCGTAATGGCGTCGCCGGGGCCTCCGATGGGCAGCACGCGGTTGTGCAGATCCTCGTTTTCCAAACACTGAGCCAAGTAGGCGCCCAAATCAGCATCGCTGATGGGCTTGCAGGCGGTCAGTTGGCCGTTGCCGAAAACCAAAAATGGCTTGCCTTTTTTGACCCGCTCCACTTGGCCTGACAGCGATTTGAAGAAGGCGGTGGGGCGAACGATGGAATACGTCACGCCGCTGGCCATCAGCTTCTGCTCGAACGCCAACTTGGCCTGTTGGAACGCGAGAACAGGCTTTTGCACGCAGATGGCCGACAGCAGCACGACATGTTGGACGCCTGCGTTCTGGGCAGCTGCCAAAGCCAGTAGATGCGCTTGGTGGTCGATGGCCCACGCGTCTTTGGGTGCGCCAGTGCGCGAAGCCAAACACGACACCAAACTGTCAAAACGCTCACCTCGAAATCCGTCTCGTGCCAGCGAAGCGGCATCTGTCACGTTGCCTTCACGCACTTCGCAGCCTGCGGCACGCAAGCCCGCGTTGGCCGAGGCGGCACCGCGCACCAAACACACTACTTTGTGACCACGCGCCACCAGCGCGTCCACCGCGGCGCGGCCGATGGTGCCGCTGGCACCCAAAACAAACACCGCCTGCGGTGCCAATAAATCTGCGGACAAAGGTGTCATCAAAGCTCAAGTTTGGGGGTCGAAATGTCGTCATGGGGCGCGTTTAAAGACAGCGTCACACTGATTTGCGTTGACCAAAGCGCACACGACGCGCAACGCTCAACTTTATGCCGACGATGCCGACAACCTCGACAAGTGCGAGGTTTGATCGATAGACCTACTCGCGCTGATGAGGCCTGTTCGGATGGGCTTTGTTTTGCACATGTATTTTTTTTTCACAGGCTGCTGCGTTGACAGCAGCGACACATCCACCGTCAGTATGTTTCCCGTCATCGCCATTGAGCCCGCACCATCAAACAAGTCGAACCACGACTTGTGGAAACGCGTGTTCGGCTTGGACGCCACGCAACGCGAGCATTTGTACCGACTGTCGCGCGTGCTGTTGCTGTCCATCATTTCGTGCGCATTGCTTTGGGTTGGTGCCTATCTGGGCCTGACAAGCACATGGACTGTGGCCGCTATCACTGGCTACTGCGCGCTCGGCGTGGTCACGCTGGCGGTGTTGATTCGCAGCGGCGTGTCGAAGCGCTGGACTGACCCGGCCTTGAGTTATCCGCAGCTGATTGTGTCGATCAGCGCGGTTGTCCTGTCTTACGGTTTGGTCGAGATGTCGCGCACGGCGGCGCTTCAGTTGTTGTGTCTTTTGCTGGCTTTTGGCATGGACAGATTGTCGCGCGCGCAGCTGTTGCGAGCCTCGCTGTGGGCGGTGGTGATGCTGTGCGGTGTGGCCCTGTTGCGCTGGACTTTCACGCCTCAGCAAATTCAGCCACAGCTGGAGTTGTACAACCTGATGATGGTGGCAGTGTTGCTTCCGGCTGCCATTTTGGTGGGCGGCGAGGTGGGCCGCTTGCATCGCCATTTGTCTGCTCAGCGCAGCGACTTGTCTGCGCTGTTGACTCAACTGGACGGCTTGTCATCGACCGATGCGCTGACAGGTCTGACAAATCGGCGACGCATGATGAGCTTGCTTGGCGAGGAAGTGGCACGTCAGCAGCGCAATGGGCAAAGCTTCAGTGTGGCCATCTTGGACATCGATTGGTTCAAGCGAGTGAATGACTCAGGTGGCCATGCCTTGGGAGACAAGGTGCTTCAGAGCTTTGCCACGTCTGCGCGCTCGGCTTTGCGGCAGACCGACACCTTGGCGCGCTGGGGTGGTGAAGAATTTCTGTTGCTGATGCCGAACTGCACTGAGGCCGACGCTTGGCCTCTGTTGCAGCGTGTTCACCAAGCCGTGGCGGACTGCGAGGCGCTGAAGATTTCTTTGCCAGCTGTCAACGCAGCCGCGGGGGAAGCAACGCTCACTGCGGTCACATTCTCGGCAGGCATTGCATGCCATGAAGCTGCTTCCGCGCTGGCGCACACGCTGGATCAGGCCGACCTGGCCCTGTACCGCGCCAAGCAGGCCGGTCGCAATTGCACAGTCACGCAAAACGAAAACCCGCTGGGAGGTGCCGCGCAGCCACGCCAATCAAATGCTGCATGTCTACAAGAGTCGGTGCCGCGTGAACAGACAGCAACAAGCCTTCAAACCGAAGATCAAAATCACCGCACAGCGTCACTGTCAACGTCAACGTCAACGTCACTGTCAACGTCACTGTCAACGTCACTGTCAACGTCAGAGACAGCGTCACTTTTTGCGCAGCCGTGGAATGAAACCATGGCAGAGGCCGCTGCAGACCCTGCGCTAAAAACTGAGCAGACGTACTGGCAAACCTGCCTGGACTGGGTTCTGGGCCAAGACCCAAAAACCAGAGAACACCTCCGCTTGCCGATGCTTGCGTTCGGTTTGTACTTTGTTTGGATTGCGGCGGTGCTGTGGTGGGCCTTGCCTCGGCAGCACATTGCGCCTCTCCATGCGACCGTCGTCATCGCATACGAGCTTTCTACGATGGTGATGTTTTATTCGCTCATACGCTCAGGCATATCCGCGCGCTGGAGTGACCCGGTTTTGGTGTTGCCGCAAATGTTGGTGGCATACGCAATCGCTTCTTATGGCTATGTGGTGGCTCCCATCCTGCGGCCTTCGCTGCTGCATTTGCTGTGTGTGATTCAAGTGTTCGGCATGCTCACCTTGACTCCCAAATCCAGTCGCATTGCAGGTGCCAGTGCCGTTTTGATGCTGCTGATGGCGCTTTTGGCCACGCAGTGGAGTGGCACCGGCGGTACATCCGCCGAGATGTTGAACGTCGCATTGAGCTGTTTCATTTTGGCCAGCCTGGCCAAATTGGCACACCGCTACAGCGTGGTGCGCGCGAACGTTGAGATTGAAAAAAAATTGCTGGTGGATGCGGTCGAGCACATGCGCGAATTGGTGATCCGCGACGCACTGACAGGCCTGTTCAACCGCAAGCACATGCAAGACCTGTTGCGCCAAGAGTGCGAACGTTTTGCGCGCAGCGGCCAGGGCTTCTGCGTGGCCCTGATCGACCTGGATCATTTCAAACGCGTCAACGATGTGTACGGGCACCAGATGGGCGACGAGGTGCTCGCAGGTGTGGCGCGCGCAGCGCAAGGGGCCCTGCGCGAAAACGACGTGATTTGCCGTTGGGGCGGCGAGGAGTTTTTGGTGCTTCTGCGCGACAACGATCCGGCGCACGAAGGCTTGCAAGCCATGGGGCGACTGCGCCGCCAGGTCACCGGCTTGCGCCCGGCTGCAAGCGCACCCGAATTGACCGTCACGTTCTCGGCGGGCTTGGCTGTTTCACAACCGGGCGAAGCGATCGTGCACATGTTGGAACGTGCCGACCGCGCTCTGTACGCCGCCAAGTCAGGCGGACGCAATCAAGACGCGTTGGCTGCGCAAGAGTTGACACCGCACTGAGCCACTGGCGGGCAGACCGGCTGACCCTTTGGCGCGCGCAGAGCCTACGGGTAGTCCTCGAAGCTGAGAGATGCCATGCTGGGCGGCGGCTCGTTCAGATGCGGTCCGATCGACAAGCTCGCATTCACTATTTGCAGCTCAGCCAAGACCGCCGCCGCCGTGCGTTTTGTGTTGCCAGCACAGCGCAATACGTCCCTCATGCTGACGTCGCAACTTTGTTGCACAACACGGCACATCCGATCAACCCCCGCGCCACACCCGGCGGCCGCTACATTGCTGCACAAGCACCTGATTTGGTGACCGAAGTTTTCAATTCCTACAAGGAAGAAGCATCATGAATCGCAACACAAAAGCACCCCACCGCATCGCTGTGATAGCGGGTGACGGCATTGGGCCTGAGGTCATGCCCGAAGGGCTGCGTGTGTTGGAAGCCGCCGCCAGCCGCTTCAACATCCCCTTGACGCTCGATCACTTTGACTTCGCCAATTGCGCCTACTTTGCGCGTCATGGCGAGATGATGCCGCCCAATTGGAAAGACCAAATCGGTGGGCACGAGGCCATTTTTTTTGGTGCTGTGGGTTGGCCAGCCACCGTGCCCGACCACATCTCGTTGTGGGGTTCGCTGCTCAAGTTTCGACGTGACTTTGACCAATACGTCAACCTGCGCCCGGCGCGCTTGATGCCCGGCATCCGCTCACCTTTGGTCAACCGCAAAGGCGAAGCGCTGAAGCCCGGCGAGATCGACATGTGGATCGTGCGCGAAAACACCGAAGGCGAGTACAGCAGCATCGGTGGGCGCATGTTTGCGGGCACCCAGCGCGAAGTGGTGATCCAAGAAACCGTGATGTCGCGTCATGGTGTTGACCGTGTGTTGAAGTTTGCGTTCGAGTTGGCCGCCTCGCGCCCGCGCAGCAAGCTGACATCGGCCACCAAAAGCAACGGTATTTCCATCACAATGCCTTACTGGGACGAGCGCGTGGCCGAGATGGCCAAACACTATCCGAGCGTAGCGGTCGACCAGTTTCACATCGACATCTTGACCGCGCATTTTGTGCAGCGCCCACAGCATTTCGACGTGGTGGTGGCCAGCAATTTGTTCGGCGACATCTTGTCTGACTTGGGCCCCGCTTGCACCGGCACCATCGCCATTGCGCCGTCTGCCAACCTCAACCCCACACGCGAATGGCCGAGCCTGTTTGAGCCGGTTCACGGCTCCGCGCCCGACATCGCAGGCCGAGGGCTGGCCAACCCCATCGGCCAAATTTGGTCGGCCGCGATGATGCTCGACTTCTTGGGCTATCGCGACGCGCACGACGCAGTTTTGCACGCGATTGAAGCGGTGTTGGCTGATGCGCATGCGCCGAAAACACCAGACTTGGGCGGCACGGGCAAGACGCAAGACTTGGGCAAAGCCATCGCCGCCATTTTGTGATGCCGACGAGTCACTGATCCAGAATGAACGGCACCCACAAACGCGGATGAAGTCACTCGGATGTGGGCGGCTTCAAAGGCACAAACGATTCATCGCCGCGCAAGTAGCGCCATTCGCCGGCGGGCAAATCGCCCAGCATGACGTTGCCTATGCGCACGCGCTTCAGGCCCGTCACCTTCAAGCCCACGGCTTCGCACATGCGACGAATTTGGCGCTTTTTACCTTCCTTCAACACGAAGCGAAGTTGGTCTTCGTTGATCCACTCGACCAGGGCAGGGCGCAGCGCCTCGCCGTCCAGTTCCAAACCGTGGTTGAGCAAGGCCAAGTTGCTGTCTGACAAGCCTTCTTCGGGCTTGTCGACGCGCACCAAATATTCTTTTTCCATCTCGCTGTCTTCGCCAATGAGTTGCTTGGCGATGCGGCCGTCTTGCGTCAGCACCAACAGGCCCACCGAGTCAATGTCCAAGCGCCCCGCAGGCGCAATGCCGCGCAAATGGGTCAGCAAATATCGCGTGCCCGATTGGTCTTCGCGCCACTGATTGGCGGGCTTGATCAGCACCACCGCAGGCTCATAGCCGTCTTCGGCTTGGCCGCTCACATAGCCGACCGGTTTGTTCAAGATGACGGTGACTTTCTGCGCTTGCACGAACTTGGCTTTTGCATCGACCGTGATTTGCTGAGACGGCAACACGCGCGAGCCCAACTCACTGACCACGCGGCCGTCTACGCGCACCCAACCTTTGGGTATCCATTCGTCGGCCTCGCGGCGCGATGAAATGCCCAACTCGCTCATGCGCTTGGAAAGGCGCATGCTGCCGGGTTCGGCCACGGGCGCGCGGTTGTGGTCATGATCGAAACCGTCGTCATCATCGTCACGAGCACGCGCGCTACGGCAGCGTGCTTGGTGTTGCGAGGCAGGCGCGTTTCCTGGCTGAGACTGCCTTTGCGGTGACGCAGAACCGCGACGTTGCTGTGGAGCCGAGTCTCTTCCCATTTGCTGCCACTGCGGCTGTTGATCGGGTGCGCGGTTGTCACGCGCATTGCGGTCACGGAAGTCGGTGGGTGGTTGTGCTTGCCATTCCGGTTGCGGTTGCGGATGCTGTTGCTGGTTTTGAAAATGCGGCTCAAAGGCGGTGTTGCGACGGCGTTGATCCTGAAGACCCGAATCACGCACGTCACGCGGATCAGCTTGACGCGCTTGGCGCGGCGCGGCGCCTCGGTTTTGCTGATGCGCGGGCCATGCGTCATGTCGATCGCGCTGCGGCGCGCGTTGGCGGTCGGTTCGTTGTTCTTGCCGAGGCAAATCGGCGGGACGTGACCGGCGCGCGTCATTCCCAGGTTCATTGCGTGGATCAATCGATGCCCCCCGATTGAACGCAGGCAGGGCGTTGTTGCCGAAGCGCTGGCGCAGTTGTTCTTGATAGCGCGTCTCGCGTTCAGCGCGCTGTTCTTGTGCTTGCGCCAGCGTGGGGCGGGTGCGTGGCGCACTGCCGACGCCACGCGCTGGGCCGCGCGTTTGGCCGCCCGGTTGGCCGCGCGGCTCCGACATATCGCGGCGTTTGTCCGCAGCAGGTGGGCGAGGCGGTTTATTGAGCTTAAGAGTGACCATGGCAACCTTCTTTCACCCCAATTGGAGCATGGCCGCTTGTCGCGACGCGGCTCGGTGCTGCATCAAGCTTGCGGTCGCTAGCGTTTACCCCGCTGTCGTCATCGTGCGGAACCAGCAGTCAGATACGACAATCCTGCTAGGCGTTTGAACATCGAAAGTTGATGCATCAAGCGCTGACTTGCTTCCCCACTTCCGCTTTCCCACTTTCATCGAAGGAACACCCGTGAAATTGAAATTGTCTCTTTTGACCGCGGCATTGATGCTGACTGCTTCAGTCGCCCAAGCGCAAACCCCGTCCACGCTTGAAAAAGTCAAGGCCAGTGGCAGCATCACGGTGTCTTACCGCGAAGCGTCGATTCCTTTTTCTTACCTTGACGACAAGGGCCAGCCGACCGGTTTTGCCTGGGAGATTTGTTCCAAAGTGGCCGATGAAGTCAAGAAGGCAACAGGCCGAGCTGACTTGAAAGTTCAAACCCAAGCCGTCACGTCGGGCAACCGAATTCCTCTGCTGCAAAACGGCACCATCGACATCGAGTGCGGCTCCACCACCAACAACAGCGAACGTCAAAAGCAAGTGTCTTTTGCGACAAATTACTTCTACACCGGCACGAAGTTTCTGGTCAAGTCTTCCTCGACCGTGAAAGGCCTGGACGACCTCAAAGGCAAGCAAGTGGTCTCGACCACAGGCACCACCAACTTCCGCATCATTCGCAATTTGAATGAAGAGAAAAAACTCAACATCGAGTTGCTGGGCGCGAAAGACCACGCCGAGTCGGCCTTGTTGGTGCAAACCGGCCGCGCCGAAGCTTTTGCGATGGACGACATCTTGCTGTACGGCTTGAAGGCCAGCGCCGTCAACCCAGCCGAGCTGGCCGTGGTGGGCGAGGCGATTCAGGTTGAGCCCTACGCCATCATGGTGCGCAAAGACGACCCCGCTTTCAAGAAGCTGGTGGACGACACCTTGGCCGCCATGATGAAAAGCGGCGAATTCGACAGGCTCTACAAAAAGTGGTTCCAGTCGCCGATCCCACCCAAAGGCATCAACCTGAATGCGCCGATGAGCAAAGACTTGATCGACAACTTGAAGAACTTGTCGGACAAACCAGCGACTTGAGTTGGGTGAACTGACCGCGACCGAGCCGGTGCCTGCGCTTGCAATGCAAAGTGACGCAGACGCAGTGCCGGGCGTGGTGGGAGTTTTAGGTGGCATGGGGCCGTTGGCGACGGTTGACTTCATGCAGAAGTTGATCGCCGCCACAAGCCTTGCCACCCAAGCCAAGCTTAGCAGTCACACCAAGCTTGGCACACACACCAAGCTTGGCGCTGAAGCTACCCAGATCACGCGCGATCAAGACCACATCCCCGTGGTCGTCAGCAGCATTCCGCAAATCCCCGATCGGGCAGCCGCGTATTGGGGTGAGGGCGTCTCGCCCTTGCCTGCGATGGTCAGCAGCGGTCAGCGTTTGAGACGTGCTGGCGCCGGTTTGATCGTCATGCCTTGCCACACGGCGCACCTTTGGTTTGATGAGTTGAAAGTGGCCCTTGATCTGCCCATGCTGCATCTTGTGGACGCGGCGTTGGAAGACGCCTTGGCTGTGCTGGGACCCGCAGCGCCGTGCGGTTTGCTCTGCACCGAAGCCACGCTGGCATCAGGCCTCTACATGAACCGCGCAGCTCAGTCTGAGGCGTTTTCGGGCCTGCACTGGACGCTGCCCACGGCGACTGAAATGACAGGCTTGGTGACGCCCGGCATACAAGCCGCCAAGCTAGGCAAGCTGCTTAAAGCGGGCGAGTTGCTGAGTGAAGCCGCGCACGCCTTGGTGCGGCGCGGGGCGCGCGGGCTGCTGCTGGGTTGCACTGAAATTCCCTTGGTGATGGGGCAGATTCAGGCGCGGATTCAGGTGCAGATTGATGTGCCGGTGATTGACGCGACGGCGTCATTGGCCCGACGTGCGGTGGCTTGGTCGCTGGCGCAGCGGGATTAAGGCCTTCACGGAACACACGCAGAGCGCACCTCTGCGAAAAAGGCTTTCCAGCGCGCCGTAAATCAGCGCCCACGCCAGAACATGGCATCCAACTCTTTCACCGTCACTTGGCGCCACGTTGGGCGGCCGTGGTTGCATTGGTCGGCTCGGTCTGTGCGTTCCATGTCGCGCAGCAAGGCGTTCATCTCGTCCCGCGTGAGTTGACGGTTGGCGCGTACCGCGCCGTGGCAGGCCATGGTGGACAAGATTTGATCTTGCGCACGCTCGACCACGCGGCTGGCACCCCACTGCGTCAGCTCGGCCAACACACTTCGCACCAGCTCGACCACATCACCACCTACCAAGGCGGCGGGCTGTGAGCGCACGGCCAGCACGGTCGCGGTCAAGGCCGAAACGTCCAAGCCCAGAGTGCGCAGGGTGTCGGCGTGCGATTCGGCGGTGCTGACCTCCAGCGCAGTGGCGGCAAAAGTGGCCGGGATGAGCAGGGTTTGGCTGTCGATGCTGTTGGCAGCAAGGCTGTTTTTGAGGCGCTCGTACACCACCCGCTCGTGGGCGGCGTGCATGTCGACGATGACCAAGCCCTGCGCGTTTTCGGCCAGCACATAAATGCCCGCGATTTGGGCGATGGCTTTGCCAAGTGGCCAGGGTGTGTCGGATGGATAGGGTGCGCCGGGTGCGCTGAGTGCAGAAGCTGCGCTGGCGGCCTGGCGCGCCGCAATCCAACTGGCAGGTTCTTCACGCGCATAAAGAACTGAGGCTTGCTGCAAACCCAAGTGGGCTTGTGATGCGCTGCCGAAGCGCGGATTGAAGGGTCGAGCAGGCACCGATGCCGAGCCGCCGTAAGTGAAAGCAGTGCTGCCGAACACGGTGGGTGCGCCCGGGAGGGCGCTTGGAGCGAAGTCCGCTCCTGGAGAGGAATCGAGTTTTGCCCAAGGCGAATTTGATCCCGCAAGCGGGATGGCCAAGCCCGCCTCCACCGCCTTGCGCACCGCCTGATGCACCTCGCGCGATTCGCGAAAGCGCACTTCAATTTTGGTGGGATGCACGTTCACATCGACACGCTCGGGCGCGATCGCGATGAACAAGATGTAGGTTGGCTGCCGCCCGCCGTGCAGCACGTCTTCGTAAGCCGAACGCACGCCGTGGGCGATGAGTTTGTCGCGAACGTAGCGACCGTTCACGTACACATATTGCTGGTCGGCGCGACTGCGCGCGAACTCGGGCGCACCCGCCCGACCGGTGATTTGCATGGCACCCACGTCCAGTGCCACCTCGCGGCTCTGGGCGTTGAAGTCTGCCCCCAAAACGTCGTGCAAACGCTGCGTGAGTGAGGCTTTGCGCCACTGCTGCACCAACTTTCCTTCGTGCCAAATGGCAAAACCGACATCAGGTCGTGTGAGTGCGTGACGCCGCACCGCCTCGACGCAGTGAGCCAATTCAGTGGCTTCTGTTTTCAAAAACTTGCGCCGCGCCGGCGTACTGAAAAACAGCTCACGCACCTCCACGGTGGTGCCCACGCCGCGCGCTGCGGGCGTCAATTCGCCAGAGCGCGCATCCAAACGTTGAGCATGCGCCGCGTCCGCCGTGCGGCTGGAAATACTGACCTCGGCAATCGAGGAAATCGCAGCCAGCGCCTCGCCCCGAAAACCCATGGTCGCGACGTTTTCCAAGTCGTTCAGCGTCTTGATTTTGCTGGTGGCATGACGGCGCAGCGCCAGCGGCAACTCGGCGCTGGCAATGCCAAAACCGTCGTCCTCGACGACGATGCTGCGTATGCCGCCGCCGACCAACTTCAAGCTCACCTCAAGCGCGCCCGCGTCCAGCGCGTTGTCTACCAACTCCCGCACCACAGACGCCGGACGCTCCACCACTTCACCGGCTGCGATTTGGCTGATCAGTTCATCAGGCAGTTCGCGGATGGGTTGGCGCGGAGCGGGCATCAATGCAGCATTCATGCGGTGTTCATGTGGTGTTCATGTGGTGATCATGTGGTGATCATGTGGCGATTGTAGAAACGCCAGGCCCTGACTCGGGTTGCAAACGCGGCAGCACGTAGCGCGTGCTCGGCCCGTTGCCGGTTTGCGTTAACAGGCCGCGCTGCGTCAAGCTGCCCAGGTGTTTGGACGCGGTGGCAGGGCTTAACGCGCACAGTTCGGCATAGCTGCTTTTGCTGACGGCACCGGCGCTGATGAGCCGCGCCAGCACCGCTGCGCAGCGCTCGGCAGACAGCAAATCAGCGGCCTGTTCGGCCCACAAGCGACTCAACTTTTGCTCTTGCGTTAACTCGCGGTCGAAGGTGGTTTGCAAGGCTGCGATGTCGGCAACGAAGCGCTCGGTCAAAGCATGCCGATCCATCAAAGCAGTGGCGGCCGCGCGCTCTTTCATGGCCACCATCAAGTAGGCCGAGGCGATGCGCAAATGGGCGCGCACGTGGGTCTCAGGCGGGGAGGGCACAGCCAGCACTTCGCGTTGTTGTTGAACTTCGGCCAGTTCACTCGGGTACAGAACAGCCTCTTGCGGTGCCAAACGGTCGGCTGCGTGGTCTGCCGACTTTCCCAAAATTTCGCCTTTGAGCTTTTTCGTGGCTTCGGCATAGGTCGGATCGCTGGCGTAAGGCCACACCGTGAGCGCGGCAGCCGCGTGCAAGTCACCGCGCAATTCGTCGGCGGAGTTTTGGGTTTGTTTGAACTGCAAATAGGCCACTTCGGCCAGGTTGTAGTGGGCGGTGCGGGCGGTCAGGCGCAGTTGCGCGCGCATGGCCACGTCCAGTGCCAGTTGGTACTGATCGGCAGCCAAATTCAGGTCGCCATTCCAGAAATAAGCCACGCCCAAATTGAGCCGCGTGCTGGCCAGCAGCTCGGGCTCCAAGTGCATGGTGGCTGACAAACCCAGCACGCGCTGCGAGTAATCGATGGCGCGCGCAAAGTCTTGCACTTCGCCGTACAGCAAGCTCAAGTTGCAATAGGTTTTGAGGACAGAGGCGCGGTCGGCGGTTCGCTCGTACAGGTTCAAGGCGCGGTGTTTGTATTCAATGGCGCGCGGCAAATCACCAGCGCGCCGCCAGTACTCGCCCCAGGTTTGCTCCAGCATGGCGGCGGTGTCAAGGCTCAACTCAAAGCGTGACCTCAGCACTTGCGCTCGGTCGAGCGCGGTTTTGCAGCGCGGGTCGTTGCGCAGCGCATAAGACCAGCCCAAGCGCACCAGCGCAACCACGTATTCGTCGATCAGCGCCAAGTTGTGCGCGTCGTTGTCAGAGTCGGCTGTGGTGTCACCTGCACCCACGCTGGCGCGCCACAACTGATCGGTGCAGTCTTGGTAAAACGCGAAGGCACGGTCGGCGTCGCGGGTCTCAAAAAACCGGCCCAAGGCGCTGTAAACGCGGCCCAGCATCAGCGCGTCGCCAGCTTCCACCGCCATTTGCAGCGCTTGCTCGTAGGCGTTTTGCTCGCGCTCGGCCATGCCGCGTGTGCGCCACAAGGCGGCGTGGGCCAAGCGCAATTCAAAGGCTTGCGCCTTGGGGATGCCTTGACAGGCCGCGGCGATCAGGCTGTCGGTTTCTGCTTCGTTGGCCAACTCGACGCTGCAACGCCGCAGCAACGCAGTAAAGGCTTGAACGTTGCCCGCTTGCTGTTGGTGCCACAACGCGCTGGCCACGTCGCGCGACGCAATCGCGTTGCCAACCTGGGCCGCATGCCAGGCGTGCATGGCAGTGCGGTGCGTCGAATCATCAGCCTGCTCAGCCTGCAAACGCAGCGCCACACGTGCTGTCACCCAAGCCCGAAGCGACAGCTTCTGCGCGGCGTCCAGCGTGCCTGGACGCAGGTTCATCGCGAGGGCGCGCTTGGCCTTCTCGAGGTAGCGGTAATAAGTGCTGGGGCCCACCGACCACAGGCCGCACAGGTGGCTTGACGCGGTCTCATCGGGCTGCGGGTGGTAGCGGTCGCGAAACACCTGCACCGGCTCAAAGCCGTAGTGACACATGGCCGACAACATCGGCCGCCAGCTGGTGCGTGACAACCAATCTTCGCGGCTGACGGTGGTGGTGGCGCGGTCGGGCCGCAGTTGTTCTATGGCCCAGCGCATCAGCCATGTCAGCGCCAGCGCTTGGTCGGCTTCAGATTTCAAGATGTCGCCGGCAGCGCCCAGTACGGGTGTCAAAAAATGTTGACCCAGCCACGCCGCCACGCGACGATGCCGTGTGAGCCAATTGGCCAATGCGCCGTCACGGTGCGCATTCAATGCAGACTCAACAACAGCTTCTGCGGTGACCAACGACACCGTGCGAGAAGGCGGAGTGGTCAAAGCTAAGACTGAAACCGAACCTGACAACGAAGCCGACACCGAAGCCGAAGCCGAGTCAGCCAGCGGCCGAGTTTTGTAAGGCGATGTTTCCAATGCGGGCTTTTTGCGGATGAGTTGGAATTTGATCGTCTGATCATCGTCTTCAGATTGCAGCGTCGGGGCCGCAGCGCTGCTTTTCAATGCGAGACAACGCAGGTTAGTTTAGCGATGCACCCATCTTTCAAACACCTTTAGGAGAACCCCATGCCGCTGCCCATTTTGAAACCTGCCGACGGTCACGCCGGTGCGACCGACAGCGTGGTGCTGGTGGTGTACGCACCGTTTGGCCACGATGATGTGCTGAGCACCTACCCCGAAGGCACCTCCACCGAATTGACCGAGCACCCGCTGTACAACGCCTTGGTCGATGTGGCCGAGCAGGGTGCCCACGTGGTGGCCTTGATCGACCGCGCACAGCACGACACCGTGCTGGTGCAATTTCGCGGTGGCAAGCCCGCCAGCGCGGTGACGGTGTCGCGTTGGAAGCAAGACATGAGTTCGCCCAACACCTTGGGCGGGCTGCTGGCGCTGGCGCACCAGCTGCATCCCGAGGCTGCCGTGGTGCTGGCCTTGGAAGGCCACGGTGCCGGTTACCTGCCCGAGCTAGACCGACGCAACATCACGCAAAGCAGCGTGACCACCCGAGTCACCACGTCAGAGGGCGTACAGCAAGTGGGATGGCTGCTGAATGCCGATTCGGGCTCACCGGTGCTGCCGTCGGGCTCACCCATCTTGCCCAGCGGCTCGCCGATTCTTCCCAGTGGCTCTCCAATTTTGCCCAGCGGCTCGCCCATCTTGCCGGCCAGCCACATGCCTTTGTCCACGTGGGGCATGGGCCACGCGCTCAGGCTGGCCGAAGACGCAGGCGTGCCCAAGCTCAGCGTGATTCACTTCAACAACTGCTTCAACATGTCGGTTGAGCTGCTGCACACCGTCTCACCGTATGCTGAATTTGCCACCGGCTATGCGAACTACAACTTCTTCACCGCGGGTGAAAGTTACCCGCAAATCTTCAAACGCTTGCGCTTGCATGGCCCGGTGAGGGCGGGCGAGTTGGCGCAGTGGTTTGCGCTGGCCAATCACAAAGTGCTGGAAGCCAAAGGCAACCACCCCACCATGGGCAGTGTGGTCGATTTGTCGGGCATGAAAGCACTTGCTGAACTGGTTGACGACTTGGCTGATGCACTGTTGGCCGAGTTGCGTGCGGCCACTGGAAGCGCACGGAAAAACTTGGTCGCGGCCATCGCCAGCGCCATCAAAGCCGCACAGCAATTCGACACCGCAGGCACCGACTTCGAGTTGGAGACGCCCGACTCGCTCACCGACCTGATGAGCTTTGCAGCAGCGCTGCAAGCCCTGCCCGGCAGCACCTTCAATCTCAGCACCGTGGGGCCAGCGGCCAAGGCTTTGCAAAGCGCGCTGGTGGGCGTCAAGCAATACGGCGACAACGAGCGGCCTTGGTTGGTGCCTGACACCTCTCGCATTGCCTGGGACTTTTCGTCGCCCAATTTGGCGATGAATATTTTCTTGCCCGACCCCGATTTGAACGGCCTGTGGGACTGGCGCTCACCGTTCTACATGGCGGTCGATGCCGAATCAGACCGCCCCTCGGTGCAGCCCCATGTGATTGACTTTTTGAAAGTGACCGATTGGGTCGACTTCATCAAAGAGTTGCACCGCGACGTGCCGTTTGTGGGCTTGGCGGCGGCCGTGATTCCGACCTTTCCGGTGTTCAACGCACGCTACGAACCCCGGCGTGAGAACAAAGCACCAAGCTGCCATCCGCCCTACAAACAAAAGGCGCGATGAGGCGTCGCGTGACGCAAACCCGCCCGCACTGGCAGCCACTTTGAAACCCCGCCCGCGCGGGGAGTCACTTTGAAACCCCGCCCGCGCGGGGAGCCACTTTGAAACCCCGCCCGCGCGGGGTTTTTTGTTTCCGATTGTTTTGTGATTTCGCAGCCGACGCAGCGCTTCGCGCGGGCGCGCCCGCCATCGTCTGACCTTCGTCTATCCCTCCTGCTTGAAGGCCCCCAGAACGCCGACGCAATGGCAGGGCGCTTTGCGTGCAATGCAGTTCTTCCTGATTCAGTTTCAGGTTCGGTTTCAGCCACCGCCGACATCGGCACCTTCAGAAGGACATGCGCCATGGACACCAACCTCTTGATCTTGCTCAGCACCGAACAAGCACGCTGCCGCGAGGTGGCCCGCCACTACGTGGCCATGGGTTCGATAGGCTGCTTCGCGGCCGCCATGCTCGACGAGCTGCAACGTCGCGCCGACCAAGCCATCATCAGCGGCGACGAAGCCGAAATTCGAACCTGCTTGAAGTTGCTTCAGGCCGTGCGCCAACCACCGCAAGCATCGCCAAGCTTTGCCAACTTCAGCCCTGCCCGCAATGCGCCTTCGGCCAAGCCCAGACTGGCCGACGCCATCGCCAGCGTGGGCCGGCGCATGCCGCGCTTGGGCTTGTCCACAGCCGCTTGAGACGCTTGAGCCGCTTCGAGATGGAAAGGACAGCGGACTCCAAGGCGCCTCCCTGCGCGAGTGGCCGTTGGATAATCCGCCGCTATGGAAATCATCAGCACATTGTTCAATTTCATCTTGCACGTCGATGTGCACTTGGCGCAATTCGTCACCACCTACGGGGCCTGGGTGTACGCCCTGTTGTTCTTGATCATCTTTGTGGAAACCGGCGTGGTGGTGATGCCGTTTTTGCCAGGAGATTCATTGTTGTTTGTGGTGGGCGCGATGTGCGCCGTGGGCTTGATGAACCTGCCCTTGGTGATGGGCCTGCTGATTGCCGCTGCTGTGCTAGGCAACCAGTGCAATTACACGATCGGGCGCTATTTCGGACCCAAGGTGTTTCAGTGGGAAAACTCGAAATTTTTCAACAAAAACGCTTTCAACCAAGCGCATGAGTTTTACGAAAAATACGGGGGCGTCACCATCATCGCCGCGCGCTTTATGCCATTCCTGAGAACCTTTGCGCCCTTCGTGGCAGGCGTCGCGCAAATGACGCGCAGCAAATTCACTCTCTTCGACGTCACCGGCGGCGTGCTCTGGGTTGGCGGCGTCACCACCGTGGGCTATCTGTTCGGCAACATCCCGTGGGTGAAAGCCCACCTCGACAAAATCATCTGGGGCGCGATTTTGATACCGGGGTTGTTGGTGTTGTTCGGCGCTTGGAAGGCAAGGCGCAAGGCGGTTGCAGCTTAGAAACGCTTGCCGTTTCGATATCGCCAGTCTCTAGAACAGATAGCCGAGGGGTGAACGATGAGCAAGTTGTCTGACTACCCGTTCGAGGTGCGCCCGTTGTCCTCGGAAGAGGGCGGTGGTTTTTTGATTTGGTTTCCCGACTTTGCGGAGTGCATATCAGACGGGGAGTCCGTGGACGAAGCCATGGAAAACGGTCGCGATGCTCTGAAAGCCACCATTGCCGCTCTCAAATCAAAGAAGATGACCGTGCCCGCTCCCAACAGCGGCGGCGTGGCGTCTGGCAAATTTGTTGCTCGAGTCCCGAAGACCGTGCATGCCCAACTGGCGACTCGCACACGCGCAGAGGGTGTTTCGTTCAATGCCCTGGTGCTCACATTCATTGCACAAGGACTGGGTGGATCTGCTCTCAAAGCAAGGGCCAAAAGCTCAGGCTAAAGCGCCTTTCCGAATATCTGCATTCAGACTCGATTCGCACTGGGGTGCGAGCGGTTCTGCCCATGACTCGCTGCCGCAGGCTATCGCGACTCTGAATTCGGCCGCTGCCTTTGCGCAACGCGGCTGCTCAGCGGCAATACTCGGTAATTGACGTCAAAGTGACAAGCGCCTGGGTAAGTGCTGGCGAACTGCTTGCAGGCGTCGCTGATGCCCTGTGCCGACGGTTTGGCACCGCTTTCCACCCAAGCCTGCAGCGCCTCCAACAACGCCGGGTATTCCGGATCGCTCCAGTAGCTGTGCTCACTCTCCTCGGTGAAAACTTGCAGCAAGTTTTTCGTGTTTCCAGCGCTTTGCATGATTTCGAAAAACGCGCTTTCCAATTCGACAAACGCCACCGCGTCATGGACAGCGTGGGCCGTGAGTACGGGCACGGTGATGCGGCCGGTGAGGTCGGTGTCGGCGGCGAAACGCGCCACCGCATCTGCATCGGCGCGGTAGCGGGCCACGGTGCCGTTGAGTGCGGCATCGTCATCTGATCCTGAATAAACCGCGCCCACATTGCCCCAAGGATTGCTGCCGTTCAAGCGTTTGAACACGACGTCGGCGAAGTGCCAAGTGCCCCAATTCAAGTGACCCAGCAATGACCGCTCGGGGATGCGGATGACGTTCAAGATGCTGCTGAGTTTGCGTTGTTGATCGACACTGCGTTGCTCGGCCTTGAGGTTCAAGCCGGTGCAGTCGTTGACCCGTTTCGACAAGTCGGCGCGGGTCAATTTGGAGTCGGGTGGCAGGCCCTGCCAAAGGGGGTATTGCGGCTCGCTGGGCAAGGGGTGGTTGTTGCACAGGGCTTGGTAAACAACGCGCAAATCCAAACGGAATTCGTAGGAACGCGCGCCGCCGCCGAGCACGCCGCTGGTCAGCAAAACACCGTCGTAAGGCGAACGGCCGTTGCTTGAGGCGGCGTAGATCTCGGCTCCTTTTGCGGCCACGCCGGCACCCCAACTTTGGCCGTGCAGCAAGGTCAGTTTGGGCTTGGCGACATGCTGGACAAAAATTTGGCGCAAGCGCTCGGTGTCCTCGGCGGCGGCTCGCACCTCAACGCCGCCTTGACGAAAGGTGGAGCCTGCCCAGGCGTAGCCTGCTTTGACGGTAACGGCCCAGCGGGTGAGATCGTCGGCGCTGCGCTGGGCCTTGGGTTCACCCAACTCAGGGCCGCCGTGGGCATGCATGACCAGCACCTGATTCCAAACGGCAGGCACTGCGATCCAGTAGAACGCACCCGCGCTGTCTTGACCGGTGAGGCAGCGCGCGTCGCTTGGCAAACCTGATGGGCAGTTGGCGGTTTGCGGCGCTGTGCTTTGCGCTTGAGCGGCGTTCAAAAACAGCACGGTGCAGACGCTGAAGGCCCACCGCAAGGCATTGGAATTCATGCGCATGCTCATGCAGCCATCAATGCACGACGCAGCTCGCCTGCGCAAAACGCCACCGCCGAATTGGCCTCGTCGATTACTTTGCCCATCAAGATGAAGCCGTGAATTTGGCGCTCAAAACAGACGTAAGTGGTGGCGCAGCCGGAGTCGGACAAGCGCTGTGCGTAGTACAAGCCTTCGTCGCGCAAAGGGTCGTAGCCAGCAGTCAACACCAAGGCGGGCGGAAGGTCAGACAGGTCAGGGCGCACCATGGGCGAGGCGCGCCAATCGAGGTGATCGGCGGCATCAGGGACGTAGTGGTTGCGGTAGTAGGTCAGGGTGTCGTTGGTGAGCAGATAACCCTGGCCATTGCTCACGTGCGACGGTGTGCCGCCTTGCTGGTCGGTGACCGGGTAGATCAGCAACTGGTACGCCAAAGACAAGCCCACATCGCGCTGGTGGATGGCCACTGCCGCCGCCAAATTGCCACCGGCGCTGTCGCCGCCCACCGCCATGCGGCCCGGGTCAACGCCCAAAGACATGGCATTGCGACGCACCCACTCGGTGGCGGCCACGCAGTCTTCAAAACCGACAGGGAAGGGGTTTTCGGGGGCCAAGCGGTAGTCGGTGGCAATCACCATGCAGCCCGAGGCGTTGGCCAGTTGGCGGCACAAGGTGTCGTGCGTGTCGAGGTCGCCAATGACCCAGCCACCGCCGTGAAAATAAATCAGCACTGGCAACAGCTCGGTGCCCAACCCCACCGGCAAAAGAGGGCGGTACATGCGCAGTGACACCGGGCCCAAGGGCCCTGGCGCGCGCAAATCCGTCACCTCGCCCACGGCGGGTGGCTCGGGTTGAAGTGTGAAGCGCCGGTCGCGATAAGCCCGCCGCGCCTCGTCGGGGCTGAGCGTGTGCGTGGGCGCAACCCCATTTTTTTCGATGGACGCCAGCAGGGCATGGGTTTGCGGGTGCAGCATGGTCGGCTCAGGGAAAGAAGGCGTTGATCGGGGATGCGATTGGCGAAGCTTATTTGGCGGCAGGGGCTGGCTGGGCTACAGCGGCCTGGATCGAGCCAGCGGCGGGTTCCTGGCGAAGTAGCGCTGCATGCCGGTCGTCAGGGCATCTACCAATTTTTCTTGGTACATCGGGTCGCGCAATTTGGCTTCTTCTTCGGGGTTGGAAATGAAGGCGGTTTCCACCAAAATGGACGGCACATCAGGCGCTTTGAGCACCGCAAAACCGGCTTGCTCCACACTGCCTTTGTGCAGCTTGCCGAGCTTGCCAATTTGACCCAGCACCTCGCTGCCCAAGCGCAGGCTGTCTTTGATTTGCGCGGTGGTGCTCATGTCGAGCAAGGCGCTGGCGAGCACCGGGTCTTTGGCCAGCGTTTTGGACAAATTCACACCGCCCACCAAATCGGCTGCGTTTTCTTTGCTGGCCATCCAACGCGCCGCGCTGCTGCTGGCACCACCTTGACTCAGCGCAAACACCGAAGCGCCGCGCGCTGCGGGCGTCAAGAAAGCGTCGGCGTGAATGGACACGAACAAGTCGGCTTGCACGCGGCGCGCTTTCTTCACACGGTCTTGCAGCGGCACAAAAAAATCGGCATCACGGGTGAGCATGGCACGCATGCCGGGCAGGGCGTTCAAGCGGTCGCGCAGTTGCAGCGCCACTTGCAGCACCACATCTTTTTCGCGCAGGCCGGTGGGGCCCACCGCACCGGGGTCTTCACCGCCGTGGCCGGGGTCAATGGCGACGACGATGAGGCGGTCAACGCTGTTGCCTTTTATGGGCGCGGGTTTGCTTGCGGCAGTGACGGAGCTTGAGGAAGCGGCCACGCTGGCCGCAGCGCTGGCCGATCCCGCAGCCACCACAACCGCAGGCAACGAACTTGCCGAGGCCGCTGGGGCAGTTGGCGTTGGTGGCACCGCTGGCTTGATCTTGCCGATGAAATCGCCCAAAGCATCCTCAACGGCGCGGGCAGCTTGCTCGGCGCTGTCGCGCTCACGGATCAAAGCCAACAACGGGTCGCGCTCTTGCACCGGGTAAAGGTCAAACACCAAGCGGTGCTGGTAGGCCGCCACCGGTGTCAATGCGAACAATTGCGGCTTCACCGGCTGCTTCAGGTCGATGACCATGCGCACCACGCGCGCTTGGTATTGGCCCACGCGCAAACCGGCAATGTAGGGGTCGTCGCTGCGCACCTTGCCCACCAGTTCGCGCAAGGCGGCGCTCAACTCCAAGCCGTCGATGTCGATCACCAAACGCAGAGGGTTGTCCGCCATGAAATGCTTGGCCACCAAGGCGGTGTCGCTTTCCAAGGTGACGCGCGTGTAGTCGGCAGCTGGCCAGAGGCGCACTGCCACGATGGTGGCGCCCCAGGCCAAGTCGGCGGCCCCCAGCATCAAGGCCAAGGAGCCGATTTGCTGTAGCGCCGCGCGGCGGTTTTGGTGCTTTGCGAAGTTCATTGCAACAAGTTCATGGCAACAAGCTCAGGCCGACCGGGCTTTGCGCTGCGAAGCTCACTTCGCGATGGTCGTTGGCATCGAATGCAATGCTCACGATCAAGTCAGCTTCAGGCAACAACCCTGCGGCTTTGTCGGGCCACTCCACAAGTTTCAAACCGGGGCTGGCAAACACATCGCGAAAGCCAGCGTCTTCAAATTCTTGTGGGTCGTTGAAGCGGTAAAAGTCAAAATGCCAAGCGTCAAAACCTTCCAGCGCATACGGTTCCATGATGGCGTAAGTGGGGCTTTTGACGCGGCCGACCACGCCCAAAGCGCCGAGCAAGTGGCGCGCAAAAGTTGTCTTTCCGGCACCCAAGTTGCCGTGCAGTTCAATGCACGCGCCGCGAACGCCGGGCCGTGTTGCCAATGCCTTGGCCGACAGTGCGCACTGCGCCTCGTCAGACCAACTGACTTTGCGTGTTTCTAGAATCGGCAAATGAAGCCACCTGTGGAAATTAAAGCGCTGTCTGAGGGACTGCTGTCCAAGCTGCAAGCTTGGGGCACACAGTTGGGATTTTCACAGATCGGTGTGTCGGACTTGAATTTGGATGCAGCCGAGGCAGGTTTGCAAAGCTGGTTGGCACGTGGCTTTCACGGCAGCTTGAATTACATGCAAGCCCACGGCAGCAAACGCACACAGCCAGCCGAGCTGGTGCCGGGCACGGTGCGGGTTGTCACGGCGCGCATGAACTACCTGCCCGCCGACACACCATCAGATTGGCCAGACAAGGAACTGCAGCGCCTGGCCGACCCGCAAGCCGCCACGATTTCAATCTACGCACGCGGTCGCGACTATCACAAGGTATTGCGCGCGCGCTTGCAAAAGTTGGCCGATTTGTTGGCCGCAGAAGTGGGCCCATTGGGGCACCGCGTGTTCACCGATTCAGCGCCCGTGATGGAGGTTGCCTTGGCCACCAAAAGCGGCATAGGCTGGCGCGGCAAACACACGCTGGCTTTGCACCGCGAAGCAGGGTCGATGTTCTTTTTGGGTGAGATCTACATCGACCTCGCGCTGCCCCTCACGCCTGCCGTTGACGCCCACTGCGGCAGCTGCTCAGCCTGCATCACCGTGTGCCCCACGCAGGCCATCGTGGCGCCTTACTTGCTGGACGCACGGCGCTGCATTTCCTACCTCACCATCGAACACGCTGGCCCCATTCCAGCCGAGCTGCGCCCTTTGATGGGCAACCGCATTTACGGCTGTGACGACTGCCAATTGTTGTGCCCGTGGAACAAATATGCAGTGCTGAGCACGCTGCGTGATTTCGACGCGCGCGCTTCGGTCACCGACGTGACTTTGCTGTCGCTGTGGGGTTGGGACGAGGCGGAATTTCTGCGCCGCACCGAGGGCAGCGCGATCCGTCGCATCGGGT
The DNA here is from genome assembly GCA_025358485.1 of Burkholderiales bacterium. Taxonomy (GTDB): domain Bacteria; phylum Pseudomonadota; class Gammaproteobacteria; order Burkholderiales; family Burkholderiaceae_C; genus JANYJJ01. The sequence continues at coordinate 59,893 of JANYJJ010000008.1, forward strand.
TTGAGCGCTGGCAGCGCAACCTGGCGGTGGCCATGGGCAATGCCTTGCGCGCCAATGAAAACGCCGTCACGAGGACGGCGCTGCAAGCTTCTTTGGCCAATGCGACCCCCTTGGTCGCAGAGCACATCACATGGGCTCTGGCCACTGAGGCGGTTTGACTGTCACTGCATGTGCTGACCACCATTGATGGCGATGTTGGCTCCCGTCAAGAATGCAGCTTCTTCCGAGGCCAAGTAAATGATCAGGCCAGCCACCTCTTCAGGCTTGCCCAAACGGCCCACCGGAATTTGCGGAAGGATCTTGGTGTTCAAGATGTCTTCTGGAATGGCGGTGACCATTTTTGTGCCGATGTAGCCCGGTGAAATCGTGTTCACCGTGACGCCTTTTTTGGCCACCTCCAGCGCCAGCGCTTTGCTGAAACCATGCACGCCCGCTTTGGCGGCCGAGTAGTTGGTTTGACCGAAGGCGCCCTTCGAACCGTTGACAGACGACACGTTGATGATGCGGCCCCAACCGCGGTCGACCATGCCGTCGGCGACTTGCTTGGTCATGTTGAACAAGCTGTCGAGGTTGGTGCGCATCACCGCGTCCCAATTCACTTTGTCCATCTTTTTGAAAGTCATGTCGCGGGTGATGCCGGCGTTGTTGACCAGCACATCCACGGCACCCAATTGCGCCGCGACGCTGGCCACCGCCGCTTGACAAGATGCGATGTCGGCCACGTCGCATGGCACGGCCAACATGGTGTAGCCGTTGGCCTTCATGTCCGCCAACCATTCGTTGTGCTTGGTGTTGCCGGGCGAATAAGTGACGGCCACTTTGTAGCCCTCGTCGGCCATTTTGGTGGAGATGGTTTCACCCAAACCGCCCATGCCGCCGGTGATGAGGACGACGCGATTTTTGATTCTGGTTTTTGGCATTTTTTTCTCCAAACTGAAGGTGTGAACGGCGAGGGCGACGCATGTAGTTTCCCCGCATATCGAACCCGAACCCGCATTGGCCTAGGGTAAATCCTGGGCCTTTTTGTTACGCCGTCGGTGTGCCGTCAATGCACCTGTAAACAGAGCAGTGAAGCAAGGCAACGGCCAGTGGCACCACGAAGTGATCGCGGCGTTCGGATCAATCGACGCTGCCGTAGAAGGGGTCGTCTCAGAAAACGGAATTCAAAGTACGTTAAGTTGTCGTCTCAGAATTCGGAAAAACTCGTACGGTAAGCAATGCACCTTGCGTTTTTGGTCTTGCTGCATTACATTGTAATTCAATTGACCAAAGGAGAACGAACATGGCTGCAAATCAACTCGTACAAGCGCGCATCGACGGAGCCATTAAAGAGGAAGCAGCGACCGTTCTGGCTGCCATGGGACTTACCGTGTCTGACGCGGTGCGACTGCTGCTTACGAAGGTGGCGCAGGACAAAGCGCTGCCATTCGAGCCGCTGATCCCCAATGCGACGACGATCCAGGCCATGAAGGATGCCCGTGCCGGAAAGGTCACAAAAGCCGCCACCCTCGACGCTCTGTTCACCGATCTCAATGCGGACGCCTGACTACACCGGACAGTTCAAGCGTGATTACAAACGCGAAGCCAAAGGTCAGCACCGGGCCACACTCGATGCTGACCTTCGCCCCGTCTTGTCGGCCTTGCTCGCCGAGGAACTCTTGGAGCTGCGACACCGTGACCATGCCTTGACTGGCGATTGGAAGGATCACCGGGATTGCCATGTCAAACCCGACCTTGTTCTGATCTATCAGAAACCCGATGACGACACACTGCGACTGGTGCGCCTTGGTTCTCATTCCGAACTTGGGCTGTGATGGGGATGGGCCAGTCCCAGCCATTCGGAAAACGGACAACAAAGCACGCTAAGACAAGCCGTTCTTGAAACTCGCCATCCTGCGCCTTGTCAAGCAAGAACAGTTTTCGAGAACGCCTTGGCCACATCGGCGCTAGGCTGCGCCAACTTCTCAGCCGGCTGTCCTGGTCAAGCCTTCTCGCAGACCTTCGTTTGCGAGACGCTAAACGCCAGCCATAACTTACTTGAAATTCCGTTTTCTGAGACGACCCCTAGAAGCGGCTCAGAAGCGCGTCAGAAAGGCAAGGACGGCAACACAGGGCAGAGCGGTGCTTCTGCCCGTTCATTCAGACCGTAGTCGCGGTGCACGCTTGCCACCCGAAGTCGGTAATTTTCAAACACACCCATGCGCCCTACGGCTTGTGTTTTTTGGTGCTCGGGTTGCTCGCGCCAAGCGCGCACCGACTCCTCATCTCGCCAAAACGAGAGCGACACCAACTTGCCCGGGTTGGTGAGGCTTTGGAAGCGTTCGATTGATATGAATCCGTCCATCGCCTCCAGCATGGAGCGCAGGCGCGCAGCATGGTCGAGGTAGACAGAGTGCCCGTCCGTGCTGGGTTCCACCTCGAAGATCACCGCGATCATTTCGACACCCGGGTGATGAAGGCGTTCACTTGTCGGTACAACTCTGTGCGGCCCGATTCCAAGTGCATGAGGTGCGTGGCGCGCTCGACTTAGATGTCGGTTTTGTCGGCGCTGCCCAGCTGCGAGATCAGCTTGGCCGCATCGGCGTCGGTGCGCAAACTGTCCCAAGCGCCGCGTATCAACAGTGTGGGCGCGGTGACCAGGGCAGGCTCATACAAGGTCTTGCCAGACCACAGCGCGCCAATGTCCGCAATGGGGCCGAAAGGCGTGAAGACTGAGGCGGGCAGGCGTTCGCCCGAACGCGCATCGCTGGCCAAGTAGGCCGCGCCCCATTGCTGGAAATGCGTTTCGCTGAGCGCCTGCGGCTGGCCGCGTGGCACGTCGTCGAAGAAGCGGCGGTATTGCGACCAAAGCGAAAGTGGATAGACGGACGGTGGCGGTGCAGCGGCTGCGGGTGCGTTTGCGGCTCCCGCAGAAACGGCGGCTGGCGTTCGCGCCACTATTGGCGCAAACAGCAGCAAAGCGCGAACATCTTGCGGATGGGTGCCCGCATACATCGCGGCCACGGAAGCGCCCCATGAGTGCGCCAACAGCAACACAGGCTTGTCGCCATTTTTTTGGCGAACAGAAGTGATCACACGGCGCAGTTGGGCCACCACCTCGGTCAGGCGACTTGCGGGTCTGACGGAGCTGCTGGCGCAGGCGTCTGAGCCGCCGTAGCCTGCAAAGTCAAAGCCCCAGACGTTGAAGCCAGCGGCGTTGAGATCATCTGCCCACGAGCGGCCGTCCATGCGGAAAAAGACTGACCGGTCGGCCGCAAACGTTATTTTACATAATATACATAGTAGCGCATTCATTAAAATGGCTAGACCTCGCTCTTGCCATCCACATCATTTGGCTGGCAGCGACTCCAAGCGCTTGCTGAGCACCTCGCGGCCCACGTTGGCAGCCAGCTCGACCGCGTTCCAGCCAGCGGCGTTCACGCGCTTGAGGTCAGCGCCTTGCGCCAGCAGCAAATCCACCGAAGCTTCAGGGCCGAAGCGCACGGCCATCATCAAGGCGGTGTTTTTGTTGGGCGACTCGGCCTCCAACTCGGCACCACGGGCCAACAACAAGCTCACGATCTTGGGCTCGGGGCCCGTGGCGGCGTAGTGCAGCGGCGTCCAGCCGTCTTTGTTGACCTTGGCGCCGCGTTTGACCAGCAATTCGCAAAGTTCAACTTTGCCTTTGAGCGCCGCCATCATCAGCACCGATTCGCCTTTGTCGTTCAGCGCGTTCACATCCAAAGCTTCGGATGCCAACAGCGCAGCCACCGCTTTCTGAGAATCTTTTTGCAGCGCCTCGAACAAACCTACCTGGCCTTTGGGGCTGCGTGAATTCACGTTGAAGCCGCGCTTCAGCAGCTCGGTGAGTTCCGTCGGGTTGTCGCGCGTGATGGCGGTAAAAAAGTCGTCGTAGGAACCCGCTTGCGCTCCCGTGCTGACGGCGGCCGCCGCGATCAGGATCGCTTGAATTGTCAATTTTTTAAGCATGAAGCACCTCATCTTTTGGCGTTGATGCGCCCTGCACCACGCGTTTGAACAGCCGCTCGAAATTCGCGCTGGTGATGGCCGCGACCTCGGTCACGTCCATGCCCCGCAGCTCCGCAATTTGCTGCGCCACGCGTGGCACGTAGGCCGGTGAATTGGTTTTGCCGCGGTATGGCGCGGGGGCCAAATACGGGCTGTCGGTTTCTATCAAGCAGCGGTCCATGGGCAGCCAGCGCACCACGTCGCGCAAGTCGCCTGCGGTCTTGAAGGTCAAGATGCCTGAGAACGAAATATAGAAACCCAAATCGAGTGCGGCCCGCGCGACGGCTTCGGTCTCGGTGAAGCAGTGAAAAACGCCGTTGTGGGCATCGGCCTCACGCAGCATGGCGATGGTGTCTTCTGATGCGCTGCGGGTGTGGATGACCAAGGGCAAGCCTGTGCGGCGGCTGGCTTCAATGTGCACGCCGAAGCGGTCGCGTTGCCAGGCCATGTCGGCGATGCTGCGGCCGTTGAGTCGAAAGTAATCGAGGCCGGTTTCGCCGATGGCCACCACGCGCGGGTTTTGCGCCAGGGCCAGCAAATCCGCCACGGTGGGCTCGCGCACACCTTCGTTGTCAGGGTGCACGCCCGCGCTGGCCCAGAAGTTGTCGTAGGCCGTAGCCAAAGCGTGAACTTGATCAAACTCTTCCAAGGTGGTGCAAATGCACAGCGCTCGGTCAACTTGCGCGGCCTGCATGTCAGCGCGGATGTCGGTGATGCGCGCCAGCAGCTCGGGGAAAGTCAGGTGGCAGTGGGAATCGACGAACATGAGTCCAGAAACATCAGTCAACAAACATCAGATCGTTTGCGTCGGCTTGGTCGATTGCAGCGACGTGCCCAAGATGCCTTCGATTTTGATTCTGAGCACGCGCGTTTTTTCGTCCACCGGAAAGCGCACGCCAACCCCTTGCGTGCGACCACCCGACGCATTCGCCGGTGTGATCCAGGCCACCTTGCCGGCCACCGGATAGCGCTGCGCGTCGTCGGGCAATGACAACAACAGATAGATGTCTTCGCCCAGCCGGTAGTCGCGCGTGGTGGGCACAAACAAACCGCCTTCAGTGAAAACAGGAATGAAGGCCGCGTACAAAGCGCCCTTCTCTCTGAACACCAATTGAATAACGCTGGGCCTCGCTCCGGGTGCGACCGCTGGCAGGCCACTGGCGGCCGCTGTCTTGCCCGCTACCGGCTTGGCGGCGAGCGGGTTGGAACCCGTCAATGGGATCAGCGAAAGTGGGCTGTCAAGGCCGCCGCGAACCGTGTCGTCACTCATGAGATCAGTGTACAGAAACCGGCTTCAGCGTCTGCGCTGCAACCGTCAAGGCCACGCGTGCCTGCGCCACCAAGGCTTCCACCATCAGGCCTGCGTTCCATGGGTGCTCGGCGTGACGCACCTGCGCTTGCAGTTCAAGGGCCCAAGTGTTCAAGGCCGCTATCGGTGCTGTCGGAGCCGTCGGAGATATCAGGGCTGTCGGCACATTCGCCGCTTTCAGCACCAAGGCCGCCTTCGAAAAGTAGCGCGGTTCCGCGCCCACAGTTCGACGTTGCAAGTCGTGACACAGCTTTTGCAGCATGTCGATCACCCTTGGCAGCGGCCACGTGGTCAACGTGCCCACATCACCACGCGCCAATTGCTTGGGCAAGTCTGACCACAAGGCCGCGCTGATGCCCTCGCTAGACCACACCAACGCCTCTTGCGGCTGGCCGCCGGTCGCAGCCAACAAAACTTCGGCTTGCTCAACGCCTTGCGCTGCCAGCCACGCCGCAGACACCGCTGCATCTGGCAAGGCCACGGGCACGATTTGGCAGCGGCTGCGGATGGTGGGCAGCAGCATGTCGGGGGCCGATGTGCTCAGCACCAACCGTGAATTGCCAGCCGGCTCTTCCAGCGTTTTCAGCAAGGCATTGCTCGACGCCATGTTCATGCGCTCAACCGGGTGCAGCACCACCACTTTGCCGCGACCCCGTGCCGATGTGGTTTGCGCAAACGTCACCGCCAAACGCACTTCGTCGATGCGTATGTCTTTGCTGGGTTTGCGTTTTCCGGCCTTGTCCGACGAGCCTGTAGAGGCCCCTTTAGAAGCACCGCCCCTGCCCTCTCCTTCGCCTTCGTCGTCACCGCCGCCACCTGCCCAACCCAGCGGTTCGCGCAGCGCTTCGGGCAGCAACACCAGCATGTCGGGGTGGGCGTGGGCTTGCACCAATTTGCAGGAAGCGCACACGCCGCAAGGGCGAGCTTGTGGTGCGTCCGTCCCCTCGCACAACCAACCCTGAGCCAAAGCAATCGCCAGTTCAAACTGACCCACGCCGCGCGGGCCTTGCACCAAAAGCGCGTGCGAGCGCTGCGTCGCCAGCGCGATATGCAGCGTTGAGGCCAACCAAGGCAGACTGAGTGCACCCTGGACGTTCACCATCCTGCGGACTCCAATACTTTGAGCACTTGTTGAGCCACGGCTTCAAACCTCAGGGCCGCGTCGTTGCGTGCGATGCGCTTGGGTGCTTGGGCCGCACGCTGGGCATAAGCACCGCGAACGCGGTCGAAAAATGCTGTGTCGAGTTGCTCAAAACGGTCGGGCGTGCGCGCTGCGGCACGGCGCGCGCTGGCCACTTCGGCGGGCAAGTCAAACCACAAGGTGAGGTCGGGTTGAAGGTCAGCGTGCACCCAGTTTTCCAGCGTGCTCAGCACCTTCGCATCAAAACCGCGCCCGCCCCCTTGGTAGGCAAAAGTGGCGTCGGTGTAGCGGTCGCTCAGCACCACGTCGCCGCGAGCCAAGGCAGGCGCAATCACGTTTTGAACGTGGTCGCGACGAGCGGCAAACACCAACAGCGACTCGGTCAGGTGATCCATAGGCGCATGCAACAACAGCTCGCGCAGGCGTTCGGCCAAAGGCGTGCCGCCGGGTTCGCGCGTCAACACCACGGCCGCTCCGCGCGTGCGCAAATGCGCTGCCACAGCCTCGATGTGACTCGACTTGCCCGCGCCGTCTATGCCTTCAAAGGTGATGAAACGGGCGGTCATGGTCAGTGCTTATTTCGACGCCGCACGTCCGCGGATGAATTGATTCACCGCGCGGTTGTGGGCGGCCAAGTCGTTGCTGAATTCACTGGTACCGTCGCCGCGCGAAACGAAGTAGAGCGCCTTGGTCGCGTCGGGTTTCACAGACGCCATCAAGGCCGCTTTGCCCGGCATGGCAATGGGAGTCGGTGGCAAGCCACCGCGCGTGTAGGTGTTGAACGGCGTGTCGGTTTGCAAATCGCGCTTGCGCAAATTGCCGTCAAAGGCCGCGCCCATGCCGTAGATGACGGTGGGATCGGTTTGCAGCGGCATGCCGATGCGCAAGCGGTTGGCAAACACGCCGGCCACTTTGCCGCGGTCGGCCGCAGCTCCGGTTTCTTTCTCAACAATCGACGCCAAAATCAAGGCATCGGTCGCGCTGCGCAGTGGCGAGTCGGGCGATTTTTCGGCCCACACTGCCGCCAACCGCATTTGCATGGCGTGGTGCGCACGCTTGAGCACGGTGAGGTCGTTGGCACCTTTGCTGTAGGCGTAAGTGTCGGGATAGAAACGGCCCTCGGGGGCCACGGTGGGTTCGCCGAGGGCGGCCATGATGTCGGCGTCGCTCATCGCCGCAGTGCTGGGTTTCAAGCTGTCGGCCTTGGCCAACTCGGCGCGGAATTGTTTGAAAGTCCAGCCTTCGATCAGGCGCACGGTGGCCAAGGATTCATCGCCACGCACCATCTTGTTCAGCAGTTCACGCGGAGTGACGCCGCGCGAAATCTCGTAGCTTCCCGCCCTGATTTTTCGCGCATCGCCCGACCAGCGAAACCACTCATAAAGCAAAAACGGCGAGGTCTGCACGCCGCTCTGCACCCAGGCATTGGCGATTTCGCGGGGCGTGTTGCGCTGCTCAACCGACAGATCGACCGAGTCGGCCGCCAAGCTCAAAGGCTGGTTGATCCACCAGGCGGCAGCACCGGCCACGAACACCAGTAAAAACGCCACCAAAACCAACAGTCGACGCAGAAATTTCATGAGATGCAGGTGTGCGCACTGCGCGTCTGGACTAGGGCCGGTGATGATAATCGCGGCATGAACACACTCACCCCGTTGTCAGGCACGGTCGCACTCACGCATTGGGGCGTCATCCGCGCTCAAGGTGCCGATGCAGTTTCGTTTTTGCAAGGTCAGTTGACGCAGGACGTGGCCCAGCTCACGACCGCGCAAGCGGCGCTGTCCGGTTACTGCTCACCCAAAGGTCGCTTGTTGGCCAGCTTTGTGATTTGCAAACCTGCCGCCGACGAGGTGCTGTTGCTGTGTCACGCCAGCCTGTTGGCCGCCACCTTGAAGCGTTTGCAAATGTTTGTGATGCGCGCGAAATGCAAGTTGACAGACGCCACCGCCGAGCTGCCTTTGTTCGGTGTGGTGGGCGATGCCGCAAGCGGATTGCTGGGCGGCTTGGTGGGTGGATTGGTGGATGGTTTGGCCGTCTGGGGCAAGGCAGAAAACTGCCTGCGCTTGCCCGATTCAGAAGGCATGGCGCGCGCTGTGTTGATCGCGCCTTCCTCAGCGCCGACTTCTGCCCTGCGTCTTGCAGATTGGCAGTGGCTGGAGGTTCGCAGCGCCATCGCCACCATAGAAGCTGCCACCGTCGATCAATTCGTTCCGCAGATGCTGAACTACGAACAACTCGGCGGTGTGAACTTTCAAAAAGGCTGCTACCCCGGCCAAGAAATTGTGGCGCGCAGCCAGTTTCGCGGCACCATCAAACGGCGCGCCCACTTGTTTGAAACCGACAGCGCCATCACCGCAGACCAAGAGGTTTTCCACAGCAGCGACGCTGCTCAGCCGGCAGGTTTGGTGGTCAACGCAGCGCGCAATCCGTCGGGCTCAGGCTTCAGCGCTTTGGTCGAGGTGAAATTGGCTGCACTGGAGGGCGGAAGCCTGCACGTCGGCGCGGCTGACGGCGGCCTGCTGCGTCTGCAGCCCCTGCCCTACGCAATGACACTGGAGATTTGAAAGGCAGTCAATTGCGCAGGTGTTTGACCATCTCGATGTGCGCGATGCCAGCCTCTTCAAACACCGCACCCTGCGCCACAAATCCGGCGCGTCGATAGAAGTCAGCGGCTGCGGTTTGTGCGTGCAGCACCACGCTGTCAAAACGTGATTCGGCAGCAAGAACCAAGGCATCCAAAACCTGACGACCCACACCATTGCTGCGCATGCTGGCGTCCACCGCCATGCGGCCGATTCGTCCCACGCCAGGCGCGTGTTGTAACAACCGACCGGTGGCGAGCGCTTGCTTGAAGCGGTTGTAAGCGACAGCGTGGACGGCATCTACATCGGCCAGGTCGTACTCCAATTCGGCAGGCACTTTTTGTTCCACCACAAACACCGCAGTGCGCAAAGGCTGCGCGTCAGCTTTGAGTTCCGACCACCTCCCCAGGCGCACATCCACCATGGCTTGACCAGACTCAAACGCGTCAAAAACATCGCGCAAGCTCTGTGGCACCGGCTTGGACGTTTGCGTGCGCGGATCGGCAAAAACGTAAATCAATTCGCCGGTCACCAGCAACTCGTTTTGACGAAAAACCGCCGCCGTGAACACCATTGAAGACGTGCCCACGCGCGAGCACTTCACGCCCACGTCCAACACGTCGTCATAGCGCGCCGAAGCCAGGTATTCCAAGCTGGCCTTGCGAACGTACACGTCGCCGTGCAGGCTTCCCATGGTTTGGGCATAGGGCGTGGCCAGCGCACGCCAGTAGCCCGCCACGGCAGTGTCCACGTACATCAAATAGTGCCCGTTGAAGACGATTTTCTGAGCGTCAATTTCAGCCCAGCGCACACGCAGGCGGTCGAGATAGCGGAAGTCGGTGCGGTTCATGAGGTAGCTTGATTTGAGAGAACGATGCGAAGGAAACTTGCCGCTGCAGCTTGCGCGATGAGCGCTTCAGGGATCACGCGGCCTAACTTGATGAAGTCGTGCGTCACGCCTTTGTACAGCTCCAATTGCACACTCACACCTGCCGTGCGAAGTCGGTCGGCGTAGGCGATGCCTTCGTCAACCAGCGGGTCGCATTCGGCCAAGATCACGCAGGTCGGCGCCACGCCTTCAAGGTCGTCGGCGTTCAGCGGTGCGAAGCGCCAATCGTCGCGGTCGGCTTGGTTGATGTAGTGATCGAAGAACCAAGCAATGCCTTGCTTTTCCAGCAAATAGCCTTGCGCGAAGGTGGTGTGCGACGGCGTGTCGGCATGCGCTGTGGTGCCGGGTGTGATGAGCAATTGGCCTTGCAGCTTCAGCCCCGCGTCGCGCGCAAGGATGGCGCAAACGGCCGCCAAAGTGCCACCGGCGCTGTCGCCGCCCACAGCCAAGCGGCTTGCGTCCAAACCCAGCGAAGTGGCGTTCGACGCCAGCCATTGCACTGCGGCCCACGAGTCAATCACCGCCGTCGGAAAACGGTGCTCAGGTGCCAGGCGGTAGTCAAGTGCCACCACAGCTGCGCCACTGCGAAGCGCGAGTTGGCGGCACAAGCTGTCGTGCGTTTCCAAGTTACCGATGGTGAAACCACCGCCGTGCAAATACAGCAGCACAGGCAACACGTCGGCAGACGGCGCGTACAGACGGGCAGGCATTGGGTGGCCGTCGCCGGTGGGGATTTGAAAGTCGAGCACGCGCGCCAAAGCGGCACGCGGAAGCTCCAAAATTTCAGACGCCGCCACATAAGCGGCCCGCGCATCGGGCACGCTCAGGGCGTAAAAAGGCGGTCGGTTGGCGCGCTTGATGCTGTCAAGCAAGTCGGCCATTTTTGGGGTCAGTGGGGGCAGGTTCACGGCGTTCATTTTGCTGAGGATATCCGTGTGAATCAGGCGTGAAAAAGCCCGAAGGCTCTGCACCTTCGGGCTGCTGTTTGACGGAGCAAACCGCGTTGTTGCATCAGTTGGTTATTAATGCTGCGCGTCAAAAAATTGCTCGTCTTCGGTGGAGCCTTTCAACGCGCCGGTCGAGGCCAAGGCTTCGATGGTGGTGGTGACGGCGTCGAAGTGGCCGGTGCCGACTTCGCGTTGGTGCTTGACTGCAGTGAAGCCTTTGGCGGCGGCAGCAAATTCAGCCTCTTGCAGCTCGACAAACGCGCTCATGTTGTTGCGCGCGTAGCCGTGGGCCAGGTTGAACATGCTGTAGTTCAGGCTGTGGAAACCGGCCAAGGTGATGAACTGGAATTTGTAGCCCATCTTGCCCAGTTCATGCTGGAATTTGGCGATGGTGGCGTCGTCCAAATTCTTCTTCCAGTTGAACGACGGCGAGCAGTTGTAGGCCAACAATTTGCCCGGGAATTTGGCGTGAATGGCATCGGCAAACTGCTTGGCGTAGGCCAAATCGGGCTTGCCGGTTTCGCACCACACCATGTCGGCAACAGCCGCGTAGGCCAGTCCGCGAGAGACGGCTTGCTCCAGGCCCGGACGGGTGCGGTAGAAGCCTTCTACCGTGCGCTCGCCGGTGAGGTAGGGCTTGTCGTTGTCGTCGACGTCGCTGGTGACCAAATCGGCGGCTTCGGCGTCGGTGCGGGCAATCACCAAGGTGGGCGTGCCCATCACGTCGGCGGCCAAGCGCGCGGCTTGCAGCTTGGCGACGGCCTCGCGCGTGGGCACCAAAACTTTGCCGCCCATGTGGCCGCATTTTTTGACTGACGCCAATTGGTCTTCGAAATGAACGCCTGCGGCACCCGCGTCGATCATCGACTTCATCAGCTCGAACGCGTTCAACACGCCACCAAAACCAGCTTCGGCATCGGCAATGATGGGAGCGAAAAAGTCGGTGTCGTTCTTGCCCTCGGACCATTGAATTTGATCGGCGCGCGTGAAGGTGTTATTGATGCGCTTGACCACCATGGGCACCGAGTTGGCCGGGTACAGCGACTGGTCGGGGTACATCTCACCGGCCAGATTGGCGTCACCCGCGACTTGCCATCCGCTGAGGTAAATCGCCTTCAAGCCCGCCTTGACTTGCTGCATGGCCTGGTTGCCGGTGAGCGCGCCCAAGGTGTTGACGAAAGGCTCGGTGTGCAGAAGGCCCCACAGTTTTTCTGAGCCACGTTTTGCCAGCGTTTGTTCCACCACCAGCGAGCCGCGCAAGCGCACCACGTCAGCGGCCGAGTAGCTGCGGTGAATGCCCTTCCAACGCGGGTTGGTGTCCCAGTCTTTTTGCAAGGCCGCGACTTGTTGATCGCGGGTAAGTTGGGTCTGCGCTTGTGTCATCTGAAACTCCGAAGTGGGTGAATTGGCTGCGGTTGAGACCGCTGGTGTGCGATCTGTATGGTCTCAAGAATACGGGCAAAACACCGACGTGAGGAGACTTATGTCTTATATAAGACTAAATTTCTAAGTCAATGGAATCAACAACTTGGATGTCATATCCCATGATGCGGAAGAAACTTTCCCTGCGTGAAAGAAATTGCGGCAGCGCAGCATTTCTGTGTTTCACGATGCGAATGGCGCATATCGGATGGTGAAAGGTTCTGCGTGCAAGCTCAGCTGCAACCCACTCTTACCATCAGCGCCACTAGCTCATCACTGCGAACCACACCATGACTTCATTCGCCTTCTTGTCAAACAACACCTTCCTCAAAGCGCCGGTTGCCACAGGCACCGAGGTCTACGCCGTGGCGGGGATCGCATGGGACGGTTGCGTCACCAACCGCCCCGGCGCCCGGTTTGGCCCGCGAGCCATTCGCGAAGCCAGTCACATGCTGTGCGACGGCATCCACCCGCACTTCAACACCACGCCGCTGGATCACCCGGCTGGCTTTGGCGATGTGGGTGACCTGCCCTTGCCCAACACCAGCATCGAGCGCATGCGCGAAGCGATGGCGCCGCACGCAGAGCGCCTCATCCGCAGCCATCACATGGCGTGGTTGGGCGGCGACCACTCCATCACCCTGCCCTTGCTGCGTGCCTACAAAGCCTGGTTGGGCAAGCCCTTGGCCGTGATTCATTTCGACGCGCATTGCGACACTTGGGACAGCCATTTCGGCGAACCCAGCGGCCATGGCACCTGGGTTTATGAAGCCATTCAAGAAGGCTTGGTCATCAAGGAATGCTTTACCCAACTGGGCATCCGCTCGGCCGGCGAACGTGCGGCGCGCGAATACGTGGCCGACCAAGGCGGGCAAATATTTACCGCCCGTGCGCTGCGCGGTTTGGACAGTCCGGCGCAGCTGCAAGGCGTGCTCAGTGCCATCCGCAGCCGACTGGCCGCGCACGGCAATCCAGCGGTTTACTTGAGCTTGGACATCGACTGCCTGGACCCCGCCTTCGCCCCAGGCACCGGCACGCCTGAGCCTGGCGGCATGAGCAGCAACCAAGTGCTCAGCATCTTGGAAGAACTGGCCGACCTGCCCTTTGTGGGCATGGACTGTGTAGAGGTGTCGCCGCCATACGACCACGCTGAATTGACGAGCCAAGCGGCAGCAAATTTTGTGTGGACGTATTTGTGCGGGCGGATCGCGCAGCCGCAGAGGGCGCGCTGAGACCCGCAATGCCGATGGCTTCATGCGGAATGGGCTTGCCGCGCTATGGCACCGAGTCGCCTACAAAAAATCTGGCCCTTGCACCACTTGCAACACCACTTGGCCCGTGCCGTCTTCATTGACATCGCGTTGACGGTGACGCAACCACCACACGGCCGCTTTTTTGACAGCCCACGCCTGCGGTTGGCCGCTGAGCAATTGCGCCGCAGCCAAGCCCAGTGTGGGTTGGTGCCCAATGATGAGCACCGGCTCATTGCCGTCGGGCCAGCGCGCGGCGCGTATCAAGCCTTCTGCGCTGCCGAGGGGTGACAAGGCTTCAACGGTTTTGAAATTGCGGTCGAGCGCCTTGGCAGTTTGCTGCGCGCGTCGCGCCGGGCTGACGAGGATGCGCGTGGAATGCGCTAGGCGCTGGTTCAACCACTCGGCCATGCGGTGGGCTTGGCGCTCGCCTTTGGCGGTGAGGGCACGGTCTAGGTCGTGCTGCTCGCCAATCTGCTCAGGCGGCAACTCAAAGGCTTCGGCGTGTCGCCACAAGATGAGGTCCATGCGTTGCCTTGGTGTGGGTTGATCGTTTGCGTCGTTGGTGTGGCTTGAATCAGACCTTGCTGTAACGCTGAATCAGCGCTTGCTGCGCGCTGGCACCGCCGCTGGCAGCACGCACATAGTGCCCGCTCGACTGCAATTCCCAGGCATCGCAGGCGTCAAACAGATACGGCACCAAACACTCGTCGATGACCCGCTGGCGCATGGTCAGATCGCGCACCGGCCAAGCCACCTCGATGCGGCGAAACATGTTGCGGCTCATCCAATCGGCGCTCGACAAAAAAAGCAACTCGTCGGCGTCAGTGCTGCCCCAGCGGAAGTAAACAACGCGCGAGTGTTCAAGGAAACGGCCCACCACAGCGCGCACGCGAATGCGATCAGTCACTCCCGCGATGCCGGGGGGCAGCATGCATGCACCGCGCACGATCAGGTCAATGTCGGCACCCGCTTGGCCGGCACGTACCAAGCTTTCTATCAAAGCTGGGTCGGTGAGTGCGTTGACCTTCACGATGATGCGTGCAGGCAAGCCCGCGCGCGCCGCATCGGCCACGCGCGCAATGTGTTGCAGCATCTTTTTGTGCAGCGTGAACGGCGCTTGCAGCAAGGCGCGCAGCGGCCTGGTTTTGCCCAAACTGGCCAACTGCTGGAACACAGCGTCAGCGTCGGCAGTGAGTTCTTTGTCGGCGGTGAGGTAGCCCACATCGGTGTACAGGCGCGCGCTTTTGGGGTTGTAGTTGCCGGTAGACAAATGTGCGTAGCGGCGCAGACGGCTTTTGTCGGGGCCCGCTTTGACTTCGCGCCGCGTGACCAAAAGCAACTTCGCGTGCGTTTTCAAGCCGACGATGCCGTACACCACTTGCACGCCCACAGCCTCCAACCGTTCGGCCCAATTGATGTTGGCTTCTTCGTCAAAGCGCGCCTTCAGTTCCACCACACACATCACTTCTTTACCGCGCCGCGCCGCTTCAATCAGCAAGTCCATCAGCGGCGATTCGCTGCCCGTGCGGTAGATGGTTTGTTTGATGGCCAGCACGTCGGGGTCGTGCACCGCTTCGCGCAAAAACTGAATCACAGGGTCGAATGACTCAAACGGATGGTGCAAAAACACATCGCCCTTGCGCAGCGTTGCGAAGATGGATTTGTCGCGTGGCAAGCGCGCCGCGGGCCACAGCGGCTCGTGCGGTTTGAAGCGCAGTTTGGGAAGCTCGGTTCGTTCGTCGGCTTGGTCTATCAACTGGTTCAGCCGCACCAAGTTCACGGGGCCGTTGACGCGGTAGAGCGCGGCCTCTGGCAAATCGAACTGCTGCAACAAGAAGTCAGACAACTCGGTCGGGCAGGTGTTGACCACCTCCAAGCGCACAGCTTGCCCGTAGTGGCGCGTCGTCAAGCCGCTGCGCAGGGCTTGGCGCAAGTTGGTCACGTCGTCTTGATCAACCTCCAAATCAGAATCGCGGGTGACGCGAAATTGTGAAAACGCCACCACTTCGCGGCCCGGAAACAGCTCGCCCAAATGCGCGCGAATCACGCTGGTGAGCAGCACGAAGCCTTGGCATCCGGGCGTCAGATCGGCAGGCAAACGAATCACGCGCGGCAGCACGCGCGGTACCTTCACGATGGCGGTGGTGTTTTCACGCCCAAAAGCGTCTTTGCCGCTCAAGCGCACGATGAAGTTGAGCGACTTGTTGGCCACCTGCGGAAACGGATGCGCCGGATCCAAACCCACCGGCACCAACAGCGGCCGAACCTGCGCCTCGAAGAAGCGGCTGACCCAACGGCGCTGCACTTCGTCGCGGTCGGCGTGGTTGAGGATGCGGATGCCTTTGCGTTGCAGGCGCGGCATGACTTCGTCGTTGAAGGTGGCGTATTGCTCGTCGATGATGGCGTGCGCTTCGGCCGCCACAACGGCCAGCTCGCGCAGCGACGCGCCCGAGCCCGGTTGGCGCAGCGACTCGATGTAGTCGGCAAAGCGCACCTCAAAAAACTCGTCCATGTTGCTGGACACGATGCAGATGTAGCGCAGCCGCTCCAACATCGGAACGTCTTCGCGGTGCGCCTGCGCCAGCACGCGGCGGTTGAACTCCAACATCGCCCGCTCGCGGCTGAGCAGCGGCGGCATGAAGTTGGCGGCTCCAGGTTCTGAGTTGACGGCAGCGCTGGCTATTGAAATCATGATTTGAGTTTATGAAGCTTTTGTGACTTTTGCGTGACCGCTCTGTGCGATCGAGTCGCCACCCTTGCAACCGGATAATCCAGGCATGCACTTGCTGATTCCCTTTGCCTCGGGCGTGTCGCCTGCCGCCGCCCACACTTTGGGCACCTTGCAGTTGCCTTTTTTGTCCAAGCTGCTGAGCCGCTTGAAGGCTGGGCCTAAATTTGGCAGCGATGAATTCAGCTTCAGCACGCCGCATGAAATGGCCCTGGCCACCGCTTGGGGTTGGCCTGCGGTGGACGGCGTGTTGCCTTGGGCGGCGCATCAAGCTCAGCTCGACGGCATCAACGTGGGTCAAAGTGCGTGGGGTTTGCTGACACCCGCGCATTGGCACGTCGGCCGCGACCACATCACCATGGCCGACCCGCAAGCATTGAAGCTGAGTGACGCTGAATCGAAAGACTTGATGACTGCGCTGCAACCGCTGTTTGCTGACGATGGTTGGACGCTGCATTGGGGCGCAGCCGAGCGTTGGTATGCGTCGCACCCCAGCTTTGCCGATTTGCGCTGCGCCTCACTCGACCGTGTGATTGGCCGCAATGTTGACTTGTGGCTGTCCAGTACACAGAAGAGCTCGCAGCAAAACACACACCAAAGCACGCAGCAAGTCAAAACCATCAGACGTCTGCAAAGTGAAGCGCAGATGCTGCTCTACGCCCATCCGCTGCATGATGAGCGACAGGCTCGCGGCGAGCTGCCGGTCAATTCGTTTTGGCTCAGCGGATGTGGCGTGCGTCAGTTTGCAACGAGTCAGCTTGCAAAGAATGTCGACACCGTTCAAGTTGACAACCGCCTGCGCGCGCCATTGCTCGCCGAAGACTGGGCCAGTTGGGCTGAGGCTTGGACGGCATTGGATACCAGCGTGATGGCCGAGTTGCTCAGGCGCAGTCAAGCCGGTGAGTCGGTGTTGTTGACCTTGTGCGGTGAGCGCCACTCGTGCCGCTTTGAAAGCGCGCCGCAGTCACTTTGGCAGCGCGTCAGTTCAAGCTGGAAAGACATTGCTGTGGCACCCATCTTGGAGTCCTTGTGAACCACAACACTGCCGAGCCCACCATCACACTGCGCGACGTGCCACCACGCGCTGCTTGGGCCTTAGAGCAAGCAGGAGTGCACCCGCTGTTGGCGCGCTTGTTTGCCGCACGCGGCATGCGCAGCGCCGAAGATTTAGACGACGGATTGGCGCGTTTGTTGCCGCCCAGCGAGCTGCAAGGCAGCGCCGCCGCAGCGGTCATGTTGGCCGACGCCATCGCGCAAGGGCAACGCATTTGCGTGGTCGCCGACTACGACTGCGACGGCGCAACCGCCTGTGCGGTGGCTCTGCGTGGTTTGAAGTTGTTGGGCGCGGCTGTCGAAACCTTGAGCTACGTCGTGCCCGACCGCGCCGTTCACGGCTACGGCCTGACGCCCGCCATCGTCGACCTCGCGCTGCAAAAGCGCCCCGATATCTTGCTGACCGTGGACAACGGCATTGCCAGCTTGGCCGGGGTTGCGCACGCACGTGAACGCGGCTTGGCGGTGCTGGTCACCGACCACCATTTGACTGCTCTGCAAGACGACATGGCGGTGCTGCCCAACGCCAACGTCATCGTCAACCCCAACCAACCGTCGTGCACTTTTGGCAGCAAAAACTTGGCCGGTGTGGGCGTGATGTTTTACGTGCTGATGGCGCTTCGCAGTGAGCTGCGCACACGCGGCGTGTTCACCGCGCAAAACCAGCCGCGCTTGGATGCCCTGCTTGACTTGGTGGCGCTGGGCACGGTGGCCGATGTGGTCAAGCTTGATGCCAACAACCGCCGCTTGGTGGCGCAAGGCTTGAAGCGCATCCGCGCGGGTCACATGCAAGCGGGGGTGGCGGCACTGTTCACAGCGGCCAGTCGCGAAGCGCGGCGCGCCAGCGCGTTTGACTTTGGTTTTGCTTTGGGGCCGCGCATCAACGCGGCGGGTCGCTTGTCAGACATGACGCTGGGCATTGAGTGCCTGACCACCGACGACCCGATTCGCGCTGAGGCGTTGGCCAAAACTTTGGACGACATCAACCGCGAGCGTCGCGTCGTCGAAGGCGGCATGCGCGAAGCGGCTGAGGCGCAGTTGGAAACGCTGCTGCTCACCACGGTGAACCTAGGCGAGGTGCCGTCCGCCTTGGCCCTCTATGACGCCGACTTTCACGAGGGCGTGGTTGGCATCATCGCGTCGCGATTGAAAGACAAACTGCACCGCCCGACCTTCGTGTTTGCCATGGGTCAAGACGGCTTGCTGAAGGGATCGGGCCGCTCGATACAAGGCTTCCATTTGCGCGATGCGCTTGACCTGATCAGCAAGCGTCACCCTGCGGTACTGAAAAAATTTGGCGGCCACGCCATGGCCGCAGGTTGCACCGTGGCCGCCGATGATTTTGAGACGTTCAACACCGCTTTTCAAGCCGTGGCCACCGACTGGCTCGACGCCGCCACGCTGCAACGCAAGCTGCTCAGCGACGGGCCGCTGCCGGCCGAATACTTCAACGTCGAAACCGTGTTGTCTTTGGACGCGCAGGTCTGGGGCCAAGGG
>JANYJJ010000057.1 GCA_025358485.1 Burkholderiales bacterium
ACCCACGTTACCCACGTTACCCACGTTACCCACGATACCCACGATAACCACGTTACCCACGGTTCGCACAGCAGTTGAATCGGCGTCCAGAATGCCACCCTTTACGCAAAGTACGCGGTCTGCCGCGCTGTGACCCCATGAAACGCTCTGCCTTGATTTTTTCAGTTGCCCTGACCGCCGCAATGGCGCCTTCTATGAGCCAAGCCATCGAAGAACCCGAATTTGCCGTTGTCAAGAAATTGGGGGCTGTAGAGATTCGCCAGTACGCGCCGTATGTGGTGGCAGAAGTGGTGATCAACGCCAATCCGAATGACGCCGGCAACCAGGCCTTTCCCATTTTGGCGGGCTACATCTTCGGCAAAAACAAGGGCGAGAAGAAGATGGCCATGACAGCACCTGTCATTCAGTCCTCAGCTCCTGTCATTCAGTCTTCGGCTCCCGTCATTCAGTCCTCAGCTCCTGTCATTCAGTCCTCGGCTCCCGTCATTCAGTCCTCGGCTCCCGTCACACAAACACTCGCCGCTCCCATCAAGATGGAAATGACGGCACCAGTCACGCAAACGGCCGTGCCCGGTGGCTACTTGGTGCAGTTCGTATTGCCCAAAACTGTGAGCCTGGCGACCGCACCCGAGCCACTGGATGAGCGCGTGAAGCTGCGAGAAATGCCGGCCGCCAACTGGGCCGTCATCACTTACTCAGGCACTTGGTCGCAAAGCAATTTCGACGAAAACCTCGGCGCGTTACTCACCGCTTTGAAAGCCGCCGACATCGCCACCCAAGGCGAACCCGTGCTGTCGCGCTACAACGGGCCGCTCACGCCTTGGTTCATGCGGCGCAATGAAATTTGGTTGGCGCTGCGCTGAGGGCTCAAACAGCCGTCATGCCAGCGAAGCGAATGGCGGTTTTGTCAAAACTGGCAGTGTGTGTGCAGCCAGAAGCGCGTGCAACTTGCGCAATCAACGCGTCAATGAAACCAGCTTTTTGAGTGGCGCAAGTCTGGGCAGCAGCGCGCAGCACGTCGCGTTGCTCAACAAAAAAATGCGTGCCGCTTAGCAGTGATTCCACTGTCTCAAGCCACTCTGGCAGAGTGACTTGGTAAAGCTTGCTCAGCACCCAATACAACTCCATCAGCACCACCAAACTGACGAACCCAGGGGCGGCGGGCGTCAAGACTTTTTCGATCAAGTGCGTGGCCAGCTTGGCCTGCTGGGGCTCGTCTTGGGTCAGGTAGCGCACAAGGACGTTGGTGTCTAGCCCGATCATCTTTTGCGCTCGGTGGCGCCCACAGCGATGGCCTTGTCCATGGCCGCCAGGCTGACAGGCGCTTGAACTCGGCCCGCAAAACGCCCACGCAGCGCACCCACATCAGACTTCAAAACCACGAGTCGAAAGCCTTCGCCGTCCGGCAAAAAATCAAGCTTTTGGCCTGCCGTTAATCCAAGAGCGGTTCGCACGGTAAGCGGCAAAGTGATTTGACCTTTGCTGGTCAAGGTGGCGGTAGGCACAGTTCAGCTCCTTACGGTAAGTAAGGAATGTTAACTCGTCTGGTCTGATCAGTCCAAAATAACAAAGACGGCTCAAGGCCGAAACGCTTCCACCTTGCCTTTGAGCTTGATGGTCAGCGGATGGCCTTTGCGATCCTTGGCCTTGCCTGCGGGCACTTTGATCCAGCCTTCGCTGATGCAGTACTCCTCCACGTCCACGCGCTCTTGTCCGTTGAAGCGGATGCCAACGTCTTGTTCAAACATGGCGGCAATGTGATGCGGGCTGCGCGGATCGCACGACAAACGGTCGGGCAAGGCAGAAGTGGCCACCACGGGGGCAGCCGCAGGCGTTGATGATGCGTCAGTGTTCATGGGAATTTTTCATTTTTCATTGATTGAAGGGGATGCTGAGCGCGATCACGCGCCCAGCCCCGCGAACACGTTTTGCACGTCTTCATTGCCGTCCAACGCGGCCAAGAAAGATTCAACCTCTTCCAACTGCGCGGCCGTCAAGCTGCTGGGTGCGACCGGATTCTTAGGCCTGTAGCCGAGCTTGGCAGACAGCACGGTGAAGCCGTGTGCTGGCAACGCGCGGCTGACCAAGTCCAAGTCGGTGGGCGCGGTGATGAACAAAGTCACGCCGTCTTCAGCGGCTTCCAGGTCTTGTGCTCCCGCTTCAATGGCGGCCTCTTCCGGGTCACTGCCCGCCACGGCCACCTCGGCTTCGATCATGCCGACATGGTCAAAGTCCCAACCCACCGAACCCGAACTGCCCAACTGCCCTTTGCGAAACAGCACCCGCATTTCTGACGCAGCGCGGTTCAGGTTGTCGGTCAAACACTCGACCATCACAGGCACTTGGTGGGGCGCAAAACCTTCGTACACCACGTGCTCGAAGTGAACCGCTTCGCCGGTCAGGCCTGCGCCTTTTTTTATAGCCCGTTCCAGCGTTTCTTTGGGCATGGACACCTTGCGCGCCTGCTCCACCACCAAGCGCAGCCGCGAGTTGGCCGCAGGGTCGGGGCCATTGCGCGCAGCGATCATGATGTCTTTGGCCAACTTGCCAAACAACCGCCCCCTGGCGCTGGCCGCCAAGTCTTTGCCTTTTGCTTTCCACTGCGCGCCCATGCTGGTTCATCCCTTTTATCTATGTCTTTTGCAAACCCGGTATTTTCAACCAGAGTTCAGGCGGATGAGCCCTGGCATCGCGGGCAGAAAAACAAACCACGGCCGCCCTGCGTCACGCGTGCGATAGGCGCAGCGCAATCCCAGCACGGCGCGCCCTCACGGTCGAAGGCATAAAACCTCGACGCCTCATAGCCCAGACCCGACCGCGTTGCGATGTACTGCGCCCACGGTCGCGTCACGCCAGCGCGCTCAACACTGCGCTGCGTGAGGCGCTTGCAGGCTTTGCCCACACGCAGCAAATCAGCGGCTGACAGGCTGCCAATTTTGCGCAGCGGAGCAATGCGCGCCACAAACAAAATGTCAGCACGCAAGTAGTTGCCGAGGCCCGCCAACACGTGCTGATCCAACAGCGCGTCGGCAATAACCCGGCGCGGGAACTGAGCCAAGCGTTTGGCGATGTGATCCGCGTTGACCGCCGCGTCCAGCACCTCTGGGCCCAGCTTGGCAATGTAGGGATGGGCATGTTCTTGACCCACTTGCAGCCACGCAAAATCGGTCGCGCTGTAAAGCACCACCTGATGCTGCGCGGTGCGAACCACCAAGCGCACTTGGCGTTTCAGCAGCGCTTCGCCCGCCTTGTGAACCACCCATTCGCCGTAGAGCTGGTTGTGTGAATACAGCACCACGCCGCTGGAAAACTCAGTGAGCATGGCCTTGCTGCGCGCATGAACGCGGGCAATCGATGCCCCTCGAAGCGCGCGTGCTTTTTGCTTCAGCGCGGGGTGCAGAAGCTCCAAGGTGATGGGCTGGTTCGCGACGGCCGCGTGCGCGGCACGCGAGGCTAAAAATATCTCTGGGCCTTCGGGCATGGACAGCAAGGTGTTTGTCTCGGCAGCCCAGGATGGAGCCGCCTGAGACGCACTTTACGTGTTCCCCCAGTTCAAATTCGTCCCGCCAAAATGTGCCATTGGCGCTTGGACAAATCAGCCCAGGAAACCCGAGTTGGCCGTTGCGAAATTGGACACGCTGGGGAAGAAGCCAGGCAACTCGGTGGGTTCGTACACAACGGGAACACCGACCGCCAAAAAGCACGCGGGACAGGCCAGCAAACGCTAAAAATCAACCGCGATCGCGTCACCGAAATGACCAATCACGTTCCCAAAACCGCAGGTCATGACAGCGAAATCATCGTTCACGCGGTTCCGACATACGCAGCTGCCCCTCGTCGCTGAAGTTGAAGGCGTGCTTCAGGTGCAGCAGGCATGCCCTCAGCCGAATCATCGGCCAATGTGGTCAGCCATCTTGTCCAGGCGGGCGCGAAAGAAATCGGCGGTATCGGACATTGAAATCGCCCAGAAACAGTAGCTGTGGACAGCTCGTCTTTAGAGACTTCGTGCACGGCTTTTGCCCCAAATGGCTAGCATTTATGCGGGTTGCAGAGGTGTTGCAGTGCTAGCTTCTTAGACAGCAGTCGTCCTGCTGACATGCGAAACCGACAAGCCTGATTGCGTCGCCGGAAGGCGAAATGGGAAACCTGTCTCCATGACCCTTGCGAGGGTTTGTCATGTGCAAGACTTCGTCACCCTGCCGAGTTGGCCGGTTTTGCACGCGGGCCTGAAGCGAAAGCTGGGCTTGCTGTCGGCGCATTCGACGCCTTCGGCTTGTTTGCGGTTGAAGGATCAACCGCAAGCCAAACCTTCAGCGCCCAAGCAGGCAGCATCTTTTCTTTCGCATGGAATTTCGGCACGCGCGAGACGGCGCTTGATTACGCGTTCGTGGTCATCGACGGCGTGCTGAACACCTTGAACAGAGCTGTCAACCCGGCGGCGCCGAGCAGCGCCAACGACCTGTTCCAAACCGGCTGGCGCAGCTTCAGCAGCGGCTTCGCGCAGTCTGGACTGCGCACAGTCACCTTCGGCGTGGTCGACCTGACCGACAACGCCGCTCGCACGTCACTGTCCATAGACCAAGTGCAAGTCTCTGCCGTGCCAGAGGCCGATGTGCGGCTGATGCTGCTGGCGGGCTTAGCGGCTATGGCATTTGTCACTCGCCGACTGAAAGGCGGTTGAAAGGCGTCCACCGTCAGACAACGCGCGGACGCGGCAAGCAAGCGATTCGGCGAAAGAACACGGCATATTCACAGGCAAACGCCTGTACGAGGCCGAGCAAAGCTCGGCAAAGACAACTCAAAGTCAATCGAAGCACGCTGAACTTCTCACAAACGGAGTTCGCCCGTGACCAGGATCAGCATTCCAGCGCCCCCCCTCGTTTCAACACCGAGCGCTTCACCACCCTTCTTGTTCGACAAAATCGCTTCGGGCGGTCAACTCGCTGCGACCGGCGACACGAAACGCGCCGCCAGCATTTTTTTTTCAACGCGAAGTGCCGACGGAAAGGCAAACTTGGCCGTGGCATCGAAACCGTCCAACGCCACATTGCCTCTGGACAACTACACACCTGGCATTCGCGGAACACCGCTGCGCTTCCCTAACTCTGTCGTAGAACCAGTCACCCGGTTTCAAAAAGACGTTGAGAGCTGGGTCAACCAATACGCAAAAGAAAGGTTTCCAGCCGCGCTGCGCCCGCAAGCCGTGCCACTTCTTCGAACCATGCTGAATTATTACGCAGAGACGCCTGAACAGCCGTATCTCCGCGGCGCCCTAAAAGACACCTTGAACAGCAGGTACGGCAGCGCGAATGGCGCGCTGACTGTGTTGAAGACGCTGGTGCTTGAAACCCGTGGTCAAGCCGGACAGGCCAACCCTTTGAGTTTCAGCAAGTTGTCGCCGCTGAAAACCATCGAGCAAGTCGCCCTCGGGCGCATGGGTCGCGAAGCCTTTTCGGACTTCGGCAACCTTGTGCTGTCGCTCGAAAAAATGTCGCCAAACAGCACTGAAACTTTGGCCCAAACCAAAGCGCGCGTCAACGTGGAAAAGCAGGTGAAAAAATTCGCTGCGGACATGGGGCAGTCGAACGTGACAAACATAGTCATCTCACCGCGAGCCGCCAAAGACGTGATTGCGCTCACCCATCAGGGTTCGTCCCAGGCGTTGTCACCAAGGTCTTTCGCGGCCGACATCGCATACGACTCTGTCGCTGGCGGCGTACCCATCCGGTCTAAGCTGACCATTTGGTTCAACAGCGGTTTATTCGCCAGGGTGGGAATGCCTTATGTCGACTCCAAGGGAATGGAACGAGACCCGAAAACCGGCGGTTTGAAACCGGCCACCATGCAAAGCGTTTTGCGCGCTGGTGCCTTCGAGATGGGCATGCAAGCTCAAGTGGGATTGAACAGCAACCCGAACCAAGCCAAATACCTGAATACAGGCTTCAACATCGCTGTACGAGGGCCGCACTTCAAAGGCGTGGCGGACTTCAACCCCACCACCAAAAAATTCAGCTTTGCCCCGTCCGTCAATGTCTCGGCCGACATGTCAAGTTACGTTACGTTAGGAATTTTTCGCGGCGGCCCCTACTTCGAACTAGGGCGCTTCGCCAAAGACAAAGGCACACACGTACTCGATAAATTCGACGCTGGCTTGAATCCGGACTTCATTAAAGACGTGATGTCGGGGGCGTTCGTCGATTGATATTGGTTGCTTCATTCGCCCTCAGCACTGAAGCAAGTTATTTACACCCCCTTGGCACAGACTTCACGTCGTGGGTCGATGCCCAACACGGCCGCTGCTCCGTCGCGCCAAGCGAAGCGGCTGTGCGCTTTGTAAAAACAGAACCGATTCAACACACGAATTAAACCCAAACCCGTTGCGCTTCAGGCCAGTTGCCCAATCGACCTGCCGGTATTTGCATACGGCATACGCCCGAGGTACATGGCTCCGTCGACGCACCCCCAAGCGAATGGTGACTCCGTTCGTCGGACGCCAGCGCGATGCCAACGCTTAAAGAGTCGGACTTGCGAAATTAGCTCCAGCGCAAGACGTGACAACTGCGACGGACAACATGCGGTAACAGCGCCAACAGCGGTGCTTTTGCGCGCACCGGCATGACTTGCGACCACCACGCGCAGCGGGCAAAGACTAGTGCCAAGGCGTAAAAAAGCCCGCAAGGGCCGAAATGGACGACTGCCCGCAGCTGCCATCGACTTTGTAGCCAGCCGCACAGGACTGTTGATGAACTTCAGTGAGCCACCAAGGAGTCTTGCATTAAACCTGAGCTCCTTCCATGGCCCGTCCCCTTCGCATCGAATTCCTTCTCGCGAACTACCACGTCACCTCCCGTGGCGACCGCCGCGAGCCCACTTGCCGCGATGACGACGACCGGCAAATGCACTTGGGCGTCGTTGCTCAAACCATGGCCCACTTTGACGCTCAGCTGCTGGCTTATTGCTCGATGGGCAATCACTTTCACCTGGTGTTGCACACCCGCCAAGCCAATCTGTCGCGGCTGATACGCCATCGCAGTGGCGCCTAACACCCAACGCTTCAATCGCCGCCACGGCCTGTCGGACAATCCCAGAACATGTCGCGCCTTGAGACGGACGGCTGAAACTTCCATCGAGGAGATGCCCAAAAGGCTGCGCCTTCCGGTCACCTCTCATGTCAAACAGCAAGCATCACCAACATCCAAACTCGCAGCAGAGCACCGAACGATGGCGAAATATTTAATTTCTTTTCCCGCAGCGGCGATGAATGTCCCCGAAGAAGAATTTTCGGAAGTGAGCGAAGCGTCGCACGCAGTGATACGCGAAGCCAAAAGTGCCGGCATCTACGTTTTCGGTGGCGGCATCAATGAAGGCGTCGCACCGTTGATGGTCGCCGCCGACGCGACCGTCACGAACGAGACGTACCCGCAAACCAAGGAGTTCAGTGGTGGCTTTTGCGTGATGGAGCTTCCGTCACACGAAGCCGCCATCGAGTGGGCCTCGAAGCTCGCCAAGTCCTGCCGCTGCCCGCAGGAACTTCGCGAGTTCCACTACGACCCGCAGAGCTGACCCCTTCACACTGCTCAGCCAGCCTAAGGGGTTCGGTCTGCGCTTTACTTGGTCGTGTCGCGTCTTGCACCCAATCCAAACTCAAAGTGCTGCCCAGGCGAACGGCCGTCAATGGCTGACCGTCAGTGGGGAATGCGGACACTTGGTATTTCCCCCGCCTGGCATTTTGCCCGCCGAAACTCGTCAGCAACAACACCCCATCCGCCTGGGTTACGGTGTCGATCCATGAAGCTGCTGTTGATCGAAGACAACCTGGCGATGCAAACCACGCTGCGGCGCAGCTTTGAGCGGCGCGGCATGACGGTTCTGGTGTGTGCCGACGGCGCACGCGCACTTGATCGTTGGCGCGCCAGCCTGCCCGATGTGGTGGTGCTTGACCTCAGCCTGCCCGGCATGGACGGCCTGGATGTGCTGACTGCGGCACGCGCCGAGGGACTGCTTGCACCGGTGCTCATCCTCACTGCGCGAGGCACGGTGGGTGACCGCATCTTGGGCTTGAACGCCGGGGCGGACGGCTACCTGCCCAAGCCGTTCGACCTGGACGAACTGGAGGCCCGCGTGCGCGCATTGGCACGTCGCGCGCTGCCTGCGTCTGAAATTGAGGCGCCTGCCTTCTGCGGCCTGCGCGAAGACACAGTCAGCGGCGCGGTGTGCTTCAACAACGCGCCGATGGACATGCCTCCGCGTGAGGCCGCGTTGCTGCGCGCGCTGCTGGCCCAAGCGGGCCGCGCGGTGTCGAAAGAGCGCTTGTTTGAATGCGTGTTTCCGGGACTGAGCGATGTGCAGGTGGAAGCCGTTGAGGTGGTGGCTTATCGCCTGCGCAAGCGCTTGGCGCACACCGGCACCGAGTTGGTGACGCTGCGCGGTTTGGGCTATTTGCTGCGAGCGCAGTCTTGACTCCATCGGACCGCGAAGGCCGTGAACGCAGTGGAGACCCCTTGTCTTGGGTCACCAGAACGTGGCCCATGCGCACGCAGTTGCTGGTGGGCATCTTGCTGCCGATGCTGGCCTTCATTGCCGTCAACACGGTGGTGGTTTACCGCCAAGCGCTGAGCGCGGCCGATACCGCTTACGACCGCACGCTGCTGGCGTCGGCCAAGTCGATTGGCGAGCTGCTTGACGTGAACGGCCAGGGCGACACCGCCCAGCTCAGCGCCAATGTCCTGTATGCGGCACTTGAGCCTTTTGAAGCCGACAACCGCAGCCGCATGTATTACAAGGTGACGGGTTTTCAAGGCGAAATGGTGTCGGGCTACTCCGAGCTTCCAGCCTACAAAGGCAAGCTGCCCGACAAAGGTTTGTACGCCGCCTTGGTTGATTTTTACGACGACAGTTACCGCGGCGAAGCGGTGCGCGTGGCGGTGTTGCTGCAACCGGTGTCGGGTGTGAACGGACAAGGCATGGCCACCGTGCAAGTGGCCGAGACTTTGGAGTTGCGACAGACCTTGGCACGGCAAATCTTGATCGGCACGCTGTGGCGCGAAGCCTTGTTGTTGTTGGTGATTGCGGCTGTGGTGGTGTGGGCGGTGCAGCGCGCCACCCAACCGGTTCGCGCACTCAGCGAACACTTGAACAACCGAGGCGAAAACAACTTCGAGCCGATTGCATCCACCTTGGCACCGCGCGAACTGCAACCCCTGATCACCGCGACCAACCAAGTAATGGGCCGCATGGCCAATTTGCTGGCCCACCAAAAGCGTTTTGTACGCGACACCTCGCACCAACTGCGCACGCCGCTGGCGGTGTTGAAAGTACAGGTGCAATCGGCCCTGCGCGGTGACGTTGCGCCTCGGCAAGCGCTGATCGAAATTGAACACACCGTGCAACGTGCCACCGAGTTGGCGAACCAAATGCTTGCCTTGGCCAAGGTGGAGCAATTGCGCCAACAGGCCGATGTGCCGGTGATGGACTGGGGCCGCGTGGTGCGCGACGTGGCGCTGGATTTGTCGCCCCTCATCACCGACCACGGCTTGGTGTTTTCGCTGGACGCGGTGCCGTGCGAGGTGCGCGCCTTTGAATGGGCGCTGCGCGAACTCACGCGCAATTTGCTGCACAACGCCATCAAAAACACACCCGACGCAGGCGGCTTGAGGGTGAAGTTGTCAGCGGAAGGAGGCTTTGCCAAACTGCTGATCGCCGACGACGGACCGGGCATTTCCACAGAAATGAGGCAACGCTTGTTCCAAGCTTTTTCGAGTGCCGAAACTGCGGCCAGCAGCGCATCCAATTCAACATCAGGTTCAGGCCTGGGGCTGGCGATTTGCCACGAGATCGTGGCTTCAATCGGCGGCCGAATTGAGCTGGTGAACCGCGAAGAAAATAACGTGGTGAGCGGCCTGGACGCCACGGTGCTTTTGCCTTTTACCCACAACCGAAGCCCCAACCGAAACCACAACCCAAGCCACAACCCACGCCACAATCAAAACCCATGATTGACCTGACCACCAACGACAAAGTCCGCCTGGACAAATGGCTGTGGGTGGCGCGCTTTTTTAAGACGCGCAGCTTGGCCACTGAAGAGGTGAACAAAGGCCGCGTGCAAGTCAACGGCCTGGTGGCCAAGGCGTCTCGCGAGGTGCGGTTGAATGATCGCGTGGAGCTGCGCCAGGCGCTGGTGCCGCGCACCGTGGTGGTTCAAGGCTTGAGCCATTTGCGTGGCCCGGCACCCGTGGCGCAGGCGCTGTATGCGGAGACGCCCGAGAGCATCATGCAGCGCGAAAAAGCCGCAACGCAAGCGCGACACGCGGCCGAGCCGTCGCTGAGCATTGCGCAGGGCCGCCCTACCAAACGCAACCGCCGTGACCTGGCCGACTGGAACCGCTGGAGCGCGTCCGTCGAGCCCGATTGAGGCCGTCCACGCCACCACCGCACTCGCTGCTGCAACCTCCACCGCACCCTCCACCGCACCGCCACCGCAACCCCGTCATGGTCACAGCGCATAGGCATAATGTTTTGATGTTCTTCCCTCGCGAAGCGAACCCCCTTTTCATAATCTCAGAAGCCGCGCCGCCGTCTGCGCGGCTTTTTCGTTTTTGCTGATCCGCTGCGCTTTCGACAATTTTCAACACCACCGCACCCACACGCCTCCATGCCCCTGCCCAAACCTCCGACCCAACGCGCCAGCCTGCTCAAACTCGGCGACTTCGAAACCCAAGCAGCCCCTCAAACCAACAAACGATCGAGCAAACCACGCGGCACCAGCGAGCCCACATCGCCCACCGTGATGGAGTTGCGTGACGATGCGCTTGAAGCGCCGGTGGTCGCACCGGGCGCACTGGGCGCACTGGTCGCACGTGTTGCACCTGTCAATTCACCACCTGCACCCGCGACCTCACGCTTGCCGGTGAAGGCCGTCTCGCGCGCCTTTGCGGCCAACACCACCCCCACCCCAGCCCACACCCCCGCAGCAGCGCCACGCGTGCGCACGCCCCGCGGCACCGGCCCGGCCAAGTTGTTTGTGCTGGACACGAATGTGCTGATGCACGACCCGATGAGCTTGTTCCGCTTTGAGGAACACGACGTCTACCTGCCGATGATCACGCTGGAGGAATTGGACGATCACAAAAAAGGCATGACCGAGGTGTCGCGCAACGCCCGCCAAGTCAGCCGTGACCTGGACGCGCTGGCCGCCAACTTGGCCGCGCGCGACGCCAACGGCATGACCGAAGGCTTGGCGCTCAGCCGCACCGGCCACCGTGAAGCCGGTGGCAAGTTGTATTTCCAAACCAACCTGGTCAACGTCACCCTGCCCTCGGGCCTGCCTCAGGGCAAAGCCGACAACCAAATTTTGGGCGTGGTCAAAGCACTGCGTGAACAAATCGTTGGCCAAGCGGGAGGACAGCACGGCGGGCGCGATGTGGTGCTGGTGTCCAAAGACATCAACATGCGCATCAAAGCGCGCGCCATGGGCCTGCCAGCCGAAGACTATTTCAACGACAAAACTCTGGAAGACGGCGACCTTTTGTACACCGGCGTGCAAGCCCTGCAAGCCGACTTCTGGGACCGTCACGGCAAGACCATGGAAAGCTGGAGCCAGGCCGGGATCACCTACTACCGCATCAGCGGCCCGGTGGTTCCCAACTTGCTCATCAACCAGTTTGTGTACCTTGAAGAACCCGGCGCTGCACCGTTGCACGCCAAGGTGACCGAGATCACCGGCAAGACTGCCGTGCTGCGCACTTTGCGCGACTACACCCACGCCAAAAACGCGGTGTGGGGCGTGACCGCGCGCAACCGCGAACAAAACTTTGCGTTCAACTTGTTGATGGACCCCGACTGCGACTTCATCACCCTGACCGGCACGGCCGGCACCGGCAAAACGCTGATGACTTTGGCGGCCGGTTTGGCACAAGTGATGGACGACCGCCGCTACACCGAGATCATCGTCACCCGCGTGACCGTGCCGGTGGGCGAAGACATCGGCTTCTTGCCCGGCACCGAGGAAGAAAAAATGGGGCCGTGGATGGGCGCGCTGGACGACAACCTGGAAGTGCTGGCCAAAACCGACGGCGGCGCCGGTGAATGGGGCCGCGCCGCGACCAACGATTTGGTGCGCAGCAAAATCAAAATCAAGAGCTTGAACTTCATGCGCGGCCGCACGTTTTTGAACAAGTTCGTCATCATCGACGAGGCTCAAAACCTGACACCCAAGCAGCTCAAAACCTTGATCACCCGCGCCGGGCCCGGCACCAAAATTGTGTGCCTGGGCAACCTGGCGCAAATCGACACGCCTTACCTGACAGAGGGTTCATCGGGTTTGACTTACGCAGTAGACCGCTTCAAAGGCTGGCCCCATTCAGGCCACGTCACGCTGGCGCGCGGCGAGCGTTCGCGCTTGGCAGACTTTGCCTCTGAAGTGCTTTGATTTTTTTCTCGATGCAGTTGTTTCTTCAACCTTCCCTTCTGAAATAAGGACCTCACCATGTCACCCGAAAAAATCCTCTACACCGCCCACGCCACCTCCACAGGCGGGCGCGCAGGCTCATCCAAATCGCCTGACGGCGCGCTGAATGTGACGCTGACCACACCCAAAGAGTTGGGCGGCGACGGGGCCATGGGCACCAACCCCGAGCAACTGTTTGCGGCCGGTTATTCGGCTTGCTTTTTGGGCGCGATGAAGCACGTCGCCATGATGCAAAAGGTCAGCCTGCCTGCCACCACTTCCATCACCGCCGACGTCGGCATCGGCCCCATCCCCGCAGGTTTCAGCATCGCCGTGACACTGAGCGTGACCATCCCTGGCATGGATCACGCAGCCGCCACCAAGCTTGTTGAAACCGCTCACGGCGTGTGCCCGTACTCGAACGCCACACGCGGCAACATCGATGTGACTTTGAAAGTTTTGTGATGCAGATCGACTGCGGCGTTCACGGCTTCGCCGCAGGGTCGCAGCTTGAAAAAACCTACAACGCCGGATCACGTGCATGACCGCCCGAAAATCAGCCATCGTCACTGGTTCGGCCACCGGCGTAGGCGCGGCCACCGCGTTGGCGCTGGCGCAACGCGGCTACAACCTGCTCATCAATTACTCAAAAAGTGAAGCAGAAGCCGTCGCGTCTGAAGCGACCTGCCGCGCTGCCGGGGCCGACACACTGCTGATGCGCGGCGACGTGGCCGACGACGCAGCCTGCCGCGCCATGGCTGACGCGGCGGTGGCACGTTGGGGCGGACTGAACGCGCTGGTGAACAACGCAGGCATCACTTCATTTGCGGGCTCCGCCAATTGGGACGCGCTGGACGTGGAAGCGTTTCAAAAAATCTTGGGCGTGAATGTGATTGGCGCGTTTCAGATGGTGCGTGCTTGCACGCCGCACTTGAAAGCAGCACACGGGGCCATCGTGAACATTTCGTCGGTGGCGGGTGCGCTGGGCGTGGGATCTTCGGTGGCTTACGTCGCGTCCAAGGGCGCAGTGAACGCCATGACGCTGCATTTGGCGCGGGCACTGGCCCCCGAAATTCGCGTCAACGCGGTGTGCCCTGGCCTCATCACAACGCGCTGGTTTGTTGACGGCATTGGCGCGCAGAACTACCAACACTTGAAGTCGCAGTACGAACAAAGCACGCCGCTGGGCCGCGCCTGCACGGCCGAGGATGTGGCCGAAGCGGTGGCGTGGTTGGTAGACGGCGCGCGGACGGTCACGGGTGAGCTGATCTTGCTGGACTCGGGCATGCACTTGGGCAAATCGGCAGCGGTGCTGCGCTCACCAACTCAAGCACCCGCTGCATTCAAAAACTAAACCGACTGTGATGCACGTCATGCCAGCATTCACACGCCTGAGCTTTGCTGCGCTGCTCGCAGTAATGACCTCGATCGCTCACGCGGGCGCATTGCCCGCCAACGCACGGCTAGAAATTGAAGCGGTGTTGACCGCACTGAAAACGTCAGGATGTCAGTTCAATCGCAATGGCACCTGGCATTCAGGGGCAGACGCACAAGCGCATCTGACCAAGAAGCTGACTTACTTGGCGGACAAAAACTTGATCAAGTCAGCAGAGGAATTCATCGCGCAGGGTGCCTCCACCAGCAGCGTCAGCGGCAAGCCTTACCAAGTGCGCTGCGGCGCTGCGGCGCTGCGCCGGCCGCTTCTCCTGTGTTCGACAGCGAGAAGTGGTTGCTGGATCAACTCAAAGCCATCAGGGTCGCGAAGCCTTGAGGCGACTCGCGCCGCTGAGATGACCGAGATGACCAACGAGGCGATCGCCCAAGAAATCAAACGCCAATTGTCCAAGCGAGCGGCAACTTCGTCCGTCTGCCCGTCAGAAATCGCGCGCGCCCTTGACGACGATGAACTTGCTTGGCGAGCATTGATGCCGCAAGTGCGCGAAGTGGCGGATTTGTTGCGCGACGAAGGCCGCTTGCGCATCACACGCAAAGGCGTCGATGTGCCAAGCGACACTTTGCATCAGGGTGCCATTCGCTTGGCGCGCGGGCCTGGTTTTGCAGAATGGCCAGACCCGGCCAGCCCTTAGAACATGAAACTTAGTCCATGAAACTTTGCGCATGAATGCGGGTGCTGCAGCGACCCCGCTTCAGCACTCACAAACATTCAATGAAGGGGGACGCTTACCGGTCCTGTCCCTCACCCGCCCCGAACAAACTCCCGCAACTCCTTCGCCATGCGCACCAGCGAAGGCGCGTGGATGTACATCATGTGACCGGCTTCGAAATAGCTGACGGTGATGTTTTTTTGCAGGCTGTCGCGCAGGCCCAGGTGGCTCAGGGTGTAGTCGCCCGCAGCGTGTGGCGTGCCCAAATCGTAGTAGCCGCTGGCCACATAAAGGCGCATGTGCGGGTTGGCGTGCATGGCGCTGCGCAGGCTGTGGCCGACGTTGGCGTACTTGTTCTCGAAGTCTTTGTATTTCCATTTGTCCCAGATCGGCGCGTGCACCACATACGGGGCGTCGCTGGTGAAGTTGAGTTTGTCTTTGAGCAAGCGGTTGATGCCCACGGCGTAGGCACCGGCCAGGGTGGACAGCATGGGGTCGCTCTCGGCGCTTTCGCCTGCGTCATCGCGGTCCAGGCCCAAAAAGCGAGTGTCCAAACGGCCGACGGTTTGACCGCGTTCGCGCAGCAGTTGCTTGAAGTAACGCGAATCGGTGGGGCGCAGATCGGTCTTCAACACGTAGTCGGCGCTCAGGCCGGTGAAGCGCGCCACTTGGCCTGCGATGTGTTCGCGGTCAGCCTTTGTCAAGCGCGAGCCTTGCATCAAGGCGGCGGCGTAGTCGGTGTTGGCAAAGGCTTCGGTGGCGGCAATTACATCGACGAGTGGCTTCTTTTGAAGCTCGGGCACCAAGGCTTTGTGATACCAAGCGGTGGCCGCGAAGGTGGGCAAAAACAGTGGGTAGGGCAACTCGTTGGCGTGGTCAAAGTGCAAAGTCTGCATGTCGATGGCCAGCGACACCAACATCACGCCATTCAAAAAAATATCGTGTTTGTCTTGCAGATGCAGGCTCAAGCCAGCAGCGCGCGTGGTGCCGTAGCTTTCGCCGATCAGATACTTGGGGCTGCCCCAACGGCCGCAGCGCGTGAGGTGCAGGCGGATGAACTCGCCGACGCTGTCCAGATCACGCTGGTACTCGTGAAATTCGGCGATTTTTTCGCCCTCGGCCATGCGCGAATGACCGGTGCCCACAGGGTCAATAAATACCAGATCGCTGTCGGTGAGCAGCGTGTGTTCGTTGTCGGTCAAAGCGTGCGGCGGCGGCGACGGCATGCCCATCTCATCGGCCACCACACGCTGCGGCCCCAAGATGCCCAAGTGCAACCACACGCTGCTGGAACCAGGCCCGCCGTTGAAACTGAAGGTGATGGGACGCGTCTCTGGTTTCTTCACGCCTTTCAAGCTGTAGGCGATGAAGAAGAAGCTGGCACGCGGCTTGTCAGCTTCTTTGAGGCCGTCCTTGGTCCCAACGTCTTTTGCAGCGTAATCGCGCAGCACCACGGTGCCCACGGTGGCGGTGTATTCCAGCGTTTTTTTGCCCACCACCAGACGGTGTTCGGTGGTCACGAGGCGGTCTTGCAGCTCGGGTTTGGCAGTCAACTCGGCAGGTGTGGCCGAAGGACTTTTTGCAGTTGTATCAGCCACGGTTTGCCTTGTCAGTAAAGTTGATGGCATGAACTCTAAGGCCACTTTGACAGCTGCTTCTTCCCCCCTTCAGGTGATCGGCGTCGACTTCACCAGCCGCCCCACAAAACGCAAACCCATCACCGTGGCCATCGGCGAATTTGATCGAGGCGTGTTGCGCTTGACGCGCATTGACGAGCACACATCGTTCGAGCTTTACGCTGCTTGGTTGCAAAGCCCCGGCCCGTGGACAGGCGCGTTTGATTTGCCCTTCGGCCTGCCACGAGAGTTGGTTGAAACACTCGGCTGGCCCACGCAGTGGCTGCCCTTGATGCAGCACTACGCCGCGTTGTCGCGTGAAGAAATTCGCGACACCTTCGCCGCGTTTTGCAATGCGCGGCCCATTGGCGGCAAGTTCGCGCACCGTGCCTGTGACGGGCCCGCAGGCTCGTCACCGTCGATGAAATGGGTGAACCCGCCGGTGGCCTACATGCTGCATGCAGGCGTTCCTTTGCTTATCGAAGCAGGCGTGCACATGCCAGGCCTGCACAACGGCGACATCACGCGCGTCGCCTTGGAGGGCTACCCCGGTTTGCTGGCACGAGAAATTCTGAACAACCGCTCGTACAAAAGCGACGACAGGGCCAAGCAAACGCCCGAGCGCCTCATCGCGCGCAAAGATTTGCTCGATGCGCTGGAGCAAGGCCGCACGCGGTTGGCGTTGCGTTTGCGGCTGAGCCACGCCCAGCGCGACGACTTGGTGGCCGACGCGTCTGGAGACCGCTTGGACGCCGTGCTGTGCATGCTGCAAGCAGCGTGGGCCAGCGGGCAGCCGGGCTTAGGTTTGCCAGCGCACATCGACAAGCTGGAAGGCTGGATCGTCAGCGCGCCAAACGCGTAAAGCGCTTGATATTTCTGCATTGACAGAAATTACTGCCAGGAATAGAGTTGGCTCATGGACCTTTCTCCCACCCTCACCCGCTTCGTTTTGCATTGGGGCGAAATGGGCGCCCGCTGGGGCGTGAACCGCACCGTGGCGCAAATTCACGCGCTGCTTTACATCACCGGCCGCCCCATGCACGCCGAGGAAATCACCGACACCTTGGGCGTGGCGCGCTCCAACGTCAGCACCAGCATTCGCGAATTGCAGGGCTGGAATTTGGTGAAACTGGTGCACCTGAACGGCGACCGACGCGATCACTTTGAAACCTCGACTCAGGTTTGGGAGCTGCTGCGCACCATCGTGCGGGAGCGTCAACACCGCGAGATTGCACCCACGGTGGAGGTGCTGCGCGAGCTGCTGGCTGACCCGGCACTCAGCAAAGAACCGGCCGACGCCAAAATGCGCATCCGCGAAACTTTGGAGCTGCTGGAAACGCTGACTGCTTGGAGCGACGAGATGCTCAAGCTCGATACCGCCACGCTCACCAAGGTGTTGAAGCTGGGGGCCAAGATCAAAAAGCTGATGGGCAGCGGGTCGTCGAACAGCGCGTCTGACTTGTCGAGAAGCAAGCCTTCAGAGATCACCGCAGCCCATTTGCTAGGGCCGTGAAACCTGAGAATTTTTTTACCTCAACATTTCTGTATTGACTGAAATTTCTGGAATAAAAATGAGCATCCACAACACCGCCAACACCGCCAACAACTATCCACTGACCTTGCTGTACGACGCGGCCTGTCCCGTTTGCTCACTCGAAATGGACCATTTGCGCGAACGCAACCGCGACGCTTTGCTGGTGTTCATTGACATCAGCGCACCGCACTTTGACCCCACGCCCTACGGCGTCACGCTGGCTGCGATGAATGCTGAAATTCACGGCGTGCTGCCCGACGGTTCGATGCTGCGCGGCGTGCAAGTGCTGCGCCTGGCGTATGCGGCAGTCGGCTTGGGTTGGGTGCTCAGCCCGACCGGTTGGGCTCCGCTGCGGCCACTGTTTGACGTGGGCTACCGCGTGTTCGCGCGACACCGGCAAGCCATCTCGCGCGTGAGCGGTCCGCTGATACAAGCTGTGCGCGCACGGCGCATGGCCAAGCGCATGCAGGCGTGCAACAGCGGAGTTTGTGAAGCCGGAGAAAACCAACTCAACAACAACAACAACAGGAGCTGATCATGAAAGTGCTTGTCTGTGGCAGCACAGGATGTGTGGGTCGTGCCGTGGTGCGCGCCTTGCGCTCACGCGACCACGAGGTGGTGGAAGGCGCACGCGGCGCGCAAGACGGCCGCCACACCATGCACATCGACTACATGCAAGCGCGCAGCGCCACTGAGTGGGCGGCAAAACTGTCGGCAGCGCGGATTGACGCGGTGGTGAATTGCGTGGGCATCTTGCTGGCAACCAAGCGCCAAAGTTTTGAGCGCATCCACACGCAAGGGCCGATAGAAATGTTCCAGGGCGCAGCACGCTCAGGCGTGACACGCGTGGTGCAGGTGTCGGCCCTTGGCGTGGGAACCGATGCCGAAAGCCTGAGCACGCCCTACCTGCACAGCAAGTTGCTGGCCGACGAAGCGCTGGCTGCCCTGCCCTTGCAATGGTCGGTGCTGCGGCCTTCACTGGTGTATGGGCCGCACAGCCAAAGCGCTGCGCTGTTCGCCACGCTGGCCAGCTTGCCTGTGATCTGTTTGCCAGGGACCAGTTGGCCCGGGAACAGTTGGCCAAGAAGCGGCGAACAACAAGTGCAGCCGCTCCACGTTTTTGAGCTGGCAGAAGCGGTGACGCGGCAACTTGAGCAGCCCGACGCGCTGCACGGCGTGTACGAGCTGGGCGGGGCTCACGCCATGAGCTACCGCGACATGCTGGCCACCTATCGCAGCGCCTTGGGCTTGGCTGAGGCGCTGTGGTTGCCTGTGCCCATGCCCTTGATGAAGCTCAGCGCGTGGGCCGCAGAAGCGTTGCCGCAAAAAGTGTTTTGCCGCGACACCATGCGCTTGCTTGAGCGCGGCAGCGTGCCAGGGCACAACGCCGCTGAAACCCTGCTGGGACGCGTGCCTACCGCCTTGCAACAAGGGCTGAGCATCACGCCGCCGCAGCCTAGGTTGGACGTGAGTGCGCGGCTGAGCCCATTGCTGTCTTGGGGCTTGCGCGGCGCACTGGCTGCGATGTGGATTTACACCGCGCTCATCAGCGCTCTGCTGCCCCATCAATCGGGTGTGCTGCAACTGCTGGCGCGCTGCGGCTTTCATGGAAACGCCGGTGTGGCGGCGCTGGTGTTTTCGTGTGCGCTCAACCTCAGCTTGGGCCTGCGCACCTTGCTCAAGCCCACGCCTTGGCTGTACGCCGCGCAAGCCGCCGCCGTCCTGGGCTACACGGTGACGGCAGCTTGGTACATGCCTGAACTCACGCTGGACCACTGCGGACCGCTGCTAAAAAATCTGCCGGTTTTGATGGCGGTGCTGGTGTTGTGGATGGCAAACCCGGCCACTCCTTCTTCAGTCACCAAACAGATCGATGGCAACCCGCGCCATTCACGCATCGCCCACACCCGCTGGGCTTGACACTCAAAATCAAGACGCCATGAACGAAAACGTGGAGCGGCTGCACTTGTTGTTCGCCGC
>JANYJJ010000112.1 GCA_025358485.1 Burkholderiales bacterium
TGCGCTCTACCAACTGAGCTATTCCCGCATTTCTGAACTGAAGTTTTCACTTTCTGTCAGAGCCAGAATTATAGACAGAAATTTGAGCCGATCTGAAACGCCTTTGCTGAATTCGATCAATGGGCCGTTGACGCCGCCGCGGCAGGCACCACAACCTCGGGCTTGATTTCGATCTTCACTGGCTCTTCCTCGGGCAGTGGCTCAGGCATGCGCTCCAGGGCCAACTCCAATACGCGGTCTATCCATTTGACCGGAATGATCTCGAGGTGGTTTTTGACGTTCTCGGGAATGTCTTGCAAGTCTTTCGCGTTCTCTTCGGGGATCAAAACAATCTTGATGCCACCGCGATGCGCTGCCAACAGCTTTTCCTTCAAACCGCCGATGCCTGTGACTTCGCCGCGCAGGGTGATTTCACCCGTCATGGCCACGTCGGCGCGCACAGGAATGCCGGTCATCGCTGACACGAAAGCGGTGGTCATCGCTGCGCCTGCGCTCGGCCCGTCTTTCGGCGTGGCACCGTCTGGCACGTGGATGTGAATGTCGCGCTTCTCGAACAACTCGTCTTTGATGCCCAAGCGTCGAGCCCGGCTGCGCACCACGGAACGCGCGGCTTCGACCGATTCCTTCATCACGTCACCGAGTGAGCCAGTGCGGATGATGACGCCCTTGCCCGGCATCATGGCCGATTCAATGGTCAGCAAATCACCGCCCACTTCAGTCCATGCCAAGCCCACCACTTGACCCACTTGGTTGGCTTTTTCGGCCTGACCGTAGCTGTACTTGCGCACACCCAAAAAGTCGTTCAAGTTGTCTTCGGTGACAACCACTTTGCCGGTGTACTGCTTGAGCTGAACGCCCTTGACGACCTTGCGGCAAATCTTGGAGATCTCGCGCTCCAGCGAACGCACGCCAGCCTCGCGGGTGTAGTAGCGAATGATGCCGCGCAAAGCCGACTCAGTCACGTCCATCTCAGCCTCTTGCACGCCGTTGTTTTTGGCTTGCTTGGGCAACAAATAGCGCGTTGAGATGTTGAGTTTTTCGTCTTCGGTGTAACCCGCCAAACGAATGACTTCCATCCGGTCCAGCAGCGCCGCAGGAATGTTCATCGAGTTCGATGTGGCAATGAACATCGTGTCGCTCAGGTCGAAATCGACCTCGACGTAGTGGTCACTGAAGGTGTGGTTTTGCTCGGGATCCAGCACTTCCAACAGCGCACTTGATGGGTCACCGCGGAAGTCCGTGCCGAGCTTGTCGATCTCGTCCAGCAAAAACAGCGGATTGCGCGTACCGACCTTGGTCAAGCTCTGCAACACCTTGCCCGGCATCGAGCCTATGTAGGTCCGCCGATGACCACGGATCTCTGCTTCATCTCGCACGCCGCCCAAGGCCATGCGCACAAACTTGCGTCCCGTGGCGCGTGCCACGCTCTGACCCAACGAGGTTTTGCCCACGCCCGGAGGCCCGACCAAACACAAAATGGGCGACTTGACCTTTTCCACACGCTGTTGCACTGCAAGGTATTCAAGGATGCGGTCTTTGACCTTGTCCAAGCCGTAGTGGTCTTCGTTCAACACCGCCTCGGCATTTGTGAGGTCGTGTTTGATCTTGGTTTTCTTGGCCCAAGGCAAGTTCACCAAAGTGTCGATGTAATTGCGCACCACGGTGGCCTCGGCCGACATGGGTGACATCAGCTTGAGTTTCTTGAACTCGGCGTCCACCTTCTTGCGTGCCTCTTTGGGCATCTTGGCTGCGATGATTTTCTTGTTCAGCTCTTCCAGGTCCGCACCCTCTTCGCCGTCTCCCAGTTCCTTCTGGATGGCTTTGACTTGTTCGTTCAGGTAATACTCGCGCTGGCTTTTTTCCATCTGGCGCTTGACGCGACCACGGATGCGTTTTTCAACTTGGAGGATGTCGACCTCGTGCTCAAGTTGCTCCAGCAGCTTTTCCAAGCGCTTGTCGACAGCAAACAAATCAAGCACCGATTGCTTGTTTTCCAGCTTCAGCGGCAAGTGCGCGGCGATGGTGTCGGCCAAGCGGCCAGCGTCGTCGATGCCCGCGATGGAAGTGAGGATCTCAGGCGGAATCTTCTTGTTCAGCTTGACGTACTGGTCAAACTGCTGCGTCACGGCGCGGCGCAAGGCTTCGATTTCGGGCTTGGCTTCGCTCTCAGGCAGCACCGGCGTCACATCGGCCACAAAGTAGTCGCCGTTGTCGCTGACGACGTGCGTGTGGGCGCGCTGTATGCCTTCGACCAAGACCTTGACGGTGCCGTCGGGCAGCTTGAGCATTTGCAAGATGGTCGAGACGCAACCGACATCGAACATGTCGTCGGGCTTGGGCTCGTCCTTGCCTGCGGCTTTTTGCGCCACCAGCATGATTTGCCGACCCGCTTCCATCGCGGCTTCCAGTGCCTTGATGGATTTGGGGCGTCCCACAAAAAGTGGAATGACCATGTGCGGAAACACCACCACATCGCGCAAAGGCAGCAGCGGCAGGTTGATTTTTTCAGCGGGTAAAACGGGGTGACCAGACATCGCTAATCCTCTCTTTCTCAAACCCATCTAGGGTCTGAGTTGTCAATTGCAAGAAGCCGTTGGGTGGGTGTGATTCGACATCACCCCAAAGGCACCCGAACTCAGGCGCTGGCTTTTTGCTCTCGGTAAACGAGCAAAGGCTTGGTTTCGTCGTCGATGGTGTGTTCGTCTAACACCACCTTGGCTACTCCGTCCATCGTGGGCAGCTCAAACATGGTGTCCAGCAGCGCCAGCTCCATGATGGAGCGCAGACCGCGCGCACCGGTTTTGCGGGCCAAAGCCTTGCGTGAAATGGCGGCCAGCGCAGACGGGCGCAACTCCAACTCGACGCCGTCCATGGCAAACAATTTTTGATACTGCTTGAGCAAAGCGTTTTTCGGCTCGGTCAAGATTTGCACCAAAGCGTCTTCGGTTAGCTCGCCCAGGGTCGCTACCACCGGCAAACGGCCCACCAACTCGGGGATCAAACCGAACTTGATCAAGTCTTCCGGCTCGACTTCGCGAAACACCTCGCTAAGCTTTTTCTCAGATTTGGTCTTCACGTTGGCGCTGAAGCCTATTCCCGATTTTTCAGAGCGGTTGCGGATGACTTTTTCCAAGCCGTCAAACGCA
This sequence comes from Burkholderiales bacterium, assembly GCA_025358485.1. Classification (GTDB taxonomy): domain Bacteria; phylum Pseudomonadota; class Gammaproteobacteria; order Burkholderiales; family Burkholderiaceae_C; genus JANYJJ01. The sequence continues at coordinate 3,147 of JANYJJ010000112.1, forward strand.
CCGCCGCAGATGAACAAAATGTTGGTGGTGTCTATCTGCAAAAAGTCTTGGTTCGGGTGCTTTCGGCCGCCTTGCGGTGGCACCGATGCCATCGTGCCTTCCACCAACTTCAGCAAGGCTTGCTGCACGCCTTCGCCCGACACGTCGCGGGTGATGGACGGGTTGTCGGCCTTGCGCGAAATTTTGTCGATCTCGTCGATGTAGACGATGCCGCGCTGCGCCCGCTCGACTTCGTAATTGCAGTTTTGCAGCAGCTTTTGGATGATGTTTTCGACATCCTCACCCACGTAACCCGCCTCGGTAAGCGTGGTGGCATCGGCGATGACAAACGGCACATTCAGCAAGCGCGCCAAGGTTTGAGCAAGCAGAGTTTTGCCTGAACCAGTGGGGCCGATCAGCAAGATATTGCTCTTGGACAGCTCAACGCCGTCTTTGTTGCTGCTCATGTGCTTGAGCCGCTTGTAGTGGTTGTAAACCGCCACAGACAACACGCGCTTGGCGGGCTCTTGACCGATCACATACTGGTCAAGGCTGGCCTTGATTTCGCCTGGGAAAGGCAGCTCGGACTTGGCTGCTTTGGTGTCGGCTTCGGCCGTGGGAACTTCATCGCGAATGATGTCGTTGCAAAGCTCTATGCATTCATCACAGATGAAAACAGACGGGCCCGCGATGAGTTTTTTGACCTCGTGCTGGCTCTTGCCGCAAAAGGAGCAGTACAAAACTTTCTCGCTGGAAGAACCTTTTTTTTCTGCCATGGGTCTGTACTTAAGTGCGGTGTGAATGGAAACAAAGCTTAGAAAGAAATCATAGGCCAAAGACTGTCGGCGGCGTGCCCTTGAGAAAGACCCTGTTGACCGGCCAAATTCAGACTTTGCTCAGCGCTTGATGAACGCTTGGTCAACGCTGAATCAACGCTTGTTCAACGTTTCACAAGCACTTGATCGACCAAGCCGTAGTCTTTGGCTTCGTTGGCCGACATGAAATAGTCGCGCTCGGAGTCGAGGCGAATTTTTTCCAAAGTTTGGCCGGTGCGCTCGGCCAAGATCATGTTCAGGCTTTCGCGCAGTTTCAAAATTTCCCGCGCCTGAATCTCGATGTCGGTGGCTTGGCCTTGCGCGCCGCCCGAAGGCTGGTGAATCATCACGCGCGAATTTGGCAGCGCCAAGCGCTTGCCTTTGGCACCGGCGGCCAGCAAAAAAGCACCCATGCTGGCGGCAATGCCCATGCACATGGTTGACACATCAGGCTTGATGAATTGCATGGTGTCAAAAATCGACATGCCGGCGCTGACCGATCCACCGGGTGAGTTGATATAGAAGTGAATGTCTTTGTCGGCGTTTTCGCTTTCCAGAAACAGCAACTGCGCCACCACCACGTTGGCGGTTTGGTCGTTCACCGGGCCGACCAAAAAGATGATGCGTTCGCGCAGCAGGCGCGAGTAAATGTCATAGGCGCGTTCGCCGCGGCCTGACTGCTCGATGACCATGGGCACCATGCCCAATGCTTGCGTATCCAGTGCGTTCATTTGTGTCCCTTGTGAATTCGAGTGACCATCAAAAAATGATCTTGGGTTGAATTATGTGGCCGCAAGTGCAGCGTCGCAGAAATGACAAAGGCACCGCCCCACCGGGGGCGATGCCTTTTTGCGAGTTTCGATGCGTTGAAGCGGAATCAAGCAGCCATCAGCTCGTCAAACGGCAGCGCTTTGTCCACCACCACGGCTTTGCTCAGCACAAAGTTGGCCACGTTGTTCTCCACCACCACCGCTTCGACCTCGGCCATGCGTTGGCGGTCGCCCAAATACCAACGCACCACTTCCGATGGTTTTTCATAGCTTTGCGCCATTTCTTCGATGTGCGCTTGCAACTGATCGGGCTTGGCTTGCAGGTTGTTTGAGCGAACCAGCTCACCCACGACCAGGCCCAAGCGCACGCGACGTTCGGCCTGCGGCTGGAAAATTTCATTCGGGATGGGTGCGGTCTCGGCGTCTTTGATGCCGCGCTTTTTCAAGTCGGCGCGGGCACCTTCGACCATGCGCTCGATTTCACCGTTCACCAGCGAATTGGGCACGTCCAACTCGGCCACTTTGATCAGTGCGTCCATCACCGACGCTTTGTTGCGCGCCAACACGCGGAACTTCACTTCGCGCTCCAGGTTGCGTTTCACGTCGGCGCGCAAGCCTTCTACCGTGCCTTCCTTAATGCCCAGTGACTTGGCAAACGCCTCGTTCACCTCCGGCAGATTTTGCATTTCAATTTTCTTGACCGTCACCAAGAAGTCGGCCTCTTTGCCGGCCACCTCTTTGCCTTGATAGTCCTCGGGGAATTGCAGCGGGAAGGTTTTCGAGTCGCCTGACTTCATGCCGCGCACGGCTTTGTCGAATGCTTCCAACATCTGGCCTTCGCCGATGATGAATTGGAAGGCGTCGGCCTTGCCGCCGTCAAACGGCACGCCGTCGATCTTGCCTTCGAAGTCGATGGTGACGCGGTCTTCCGCTTCTGCACCACCGGCTGCGGGGCGCTGCGCAAAAGTGCGGCGTTGCTTGCGCAAGATGTCGATGGTTTTATTGATGGCTGCGTCGGTCACTTCGGTGGACACCCGCTGCACTTCGGCCGTGGTGATGTCGCCCATTTTGATGTCGGGGTAGACCTCAAAGGTGGCGTCGAACGACACCTGACCCGCTTCGGGTGTGCCTTCTTTTTCGGCGATGCGCGGCGCACCGGCCACGCGCAAATTGGCTTCTTTCACCGCAGAAGAAAACACCTCGCCCACTTTGTCGTTCATCACTTCGTAATGCACCGAATAGCCGTAGCGCTGGGCAACCACGCTCATGGGCACTTTGCCGGGGCGAAAGCCGTCGGCCTTGACGGTGCGCGACAACTTCTTCAGGCGGGTTTCCACCTCGGAGTTGATGGTGGCGGCAGCGAGCGTCAAAGTGATGCGACGCTCCAGCTTTTCTAGGGTTTCAACAGTCACGGCCATGATCGAGAGACTCTCTTGTTTGTTTGCTGATGTCCAGAATCCGACGTGCTCGGGATCCAGATGGGGCTGGTGCGCGGGGCGGGACTCGAACCCGCACACCATTGCTGGCGTCAGGACCTAAACCTGGTGCGTCTACCAATTTCGCCACCCGCGCTAAGTTCACAACAGTGCGACCCCGCTTTGGGGAAGAACCACGCTGCTTGACAAGCCCTCTAGTTTAGCTGGCGCGCTGAACCGCTTGCGCAACTGAATCAGACGCCGGCGCTTTGACGCGAAACCAAGCCGCGTACATGGCGGGAAGCGACAGCAAAGTCAACACCGTGGCCACCACCAAGCCGCCCATGATGGCCACCGCCATCGGGCCCCAAAACACGCTGCGCGACAGCGGAATCATGGCCAGCACGGCGGCTGCGGCCGTCAAGATGATGGGGCGGCAACGGCGCACGGCGGCCTCGACTATGGCCGTCCAGGTCGGCACGCCGCGTTCGCGGTCTTGCTCAATTTGGTCGATCAAGATCACCGAATTGCGCATGATCATGCCCATCAGCGCAATCACACCCAGCAGCGCCACAAAGCCAAATGGGCGGTCCAAGATCAACAAAGCCGCTGCCACGCCAGCGATGCCCATGGGCGCGGTGAGGAAGACCAACACCGCGCGGCTGAAGCTGTGCAATTGCAGCATCAACAGTGTGAACATGATGAACAGCATCAACGGCGCACCGGCTGCGATCGAGCCCGTGCCCTTGCTACTTTCTTCCACCGCACCGGCCACATCGATGCGATAGCCCGGTGGCAACTTGGCGCGCAGCGGTTCGAACAGCGGGTTGAGCTGGGCTGTGACTGTCGCCCCTTGCAAACCGTCGATGATGTCGCCTTGGACGGTGGCGGCGTAGTCGCGCCCTTCGCGCCACAGCACACCCGGCTCCCACACAAACTCTGACTTGGCGAGCTGACTGATGGGGATGCTGCGCCCGCTGATTGACGGCACGTAGGCGTTGCCCAAATCGGTGATGGCGTCGCGTTCAGACAGCGGTTGGCGCAGCACGATATCAATCAGCCGGTCGCCGTCGCGGTATTGGCCCACCGTGCTTCCGCTGTTCAAAGTGCGCGCGGCTTGCGAAATGGCTTGGCTTGACACACCCAGCACGCGCGCTTTTTCTTGGTCTATCTTCAAGCGCAGCACTTTGACTGACTCGTTCCAGTTGTCGTTCACGCCGCGCAAATTGGGATTGCCGCGCATGATGGCTTTCACTTCGTCGGCATAGCCGCGCACCACGGCCGGGTCTTGGCCCACCACACGGAACTGCACCGGGTAGGGAACGGGCGGGCCGTTGGGCAGCAGCTTGGCGCGGCCGCGCACTTCTGGAAATTCGGTGGCCAGCAGTTCGGGCAGCAGCTTGCGCAAACGCTCGCGTGCCGCCAAGTCTTTGGGCAACACCACCAACTGGCTGACGTTGCTCTGCTGAAAAATCTGATCCACCGTCAACACAAACCGAGGCAAGCCGCTGCCCACCCATGTGGTCACTCGGTCAACGCCGTCCAACTTCATGACGCGCGCTTCCACGCGCTGGGTGACGGCTTCGTTGGCCGCGTAAGACGTGCCTTCGGGATACCAAAGGTCGATCATCACTTCGGGCCGGCTGGAGTCGGGGAAGAACTGGTTTTGCACCTTGCCCATGCCGACGATGCCCAAGGCCAACACGCCCAAAGTGGCGGCGATGGTGATCCAGCGGTGCTTCACGCACCAGTTCACGGTGCCGCGAACGGCGGAATAAAACGGCGTGTCGAACAACTCATGCGGTTGAGCGGCTTGTCCGTCAACAGCTGCGCCTAGCTTGTGTTCCTTCAAAAACACTGTGCCCAGGTAAGGCACAAAGTAGACGGACACGACCCAAGAAATCAGCAACGCCGCCGCCGTCACGGCAAAAATGGCGAAGGTGTATTCACCCACGGTGGACTTGGCCAAACCGATGGGCAAAAAGCCCACCGCCGTGATGAGCGTGCCGGTCAACATCGGCATGGCAGTGGCTTCGTAGGCAAAGGTGGCGGCGCGGACTTTGTCGTAGCCCTCTTCCAATTTGCGAACCATCATTTCCACCGCAATGATGGCGTCGTCCACCAGCAAACCCAAGGCAATGATGAGCGAGCCGAGCGAGATTTTGTGCAGGCCCACGCCCCAATAAAACATGGTCACAAAGGTGATGGCAAGCACCAAAGGAATGGTGATGCCCACCACCAAACCCGGGCGCCAATCGATGGTGAATTTCCAAGAGCCGGGTTTGAAGTGCAAACCCAAGCTCACAAAGCTCACCACCAACACGATGAGCACCGCTTCAATCAACACGCCCACAAATTCGCCCACCGATTTGCCCACCACGGTGGACTGGTTTTGGAATTGCTGCATTTCTATGCCCGCAGGCAAGTCGGCCCGAATGGCGTCGGCCGCAACCTTCAGCGACTTGCCCAGCTGAATGATGTCGCCGCCCTTGGCCATGGAAATGCCCAGCGCGATCACCTCTTTGCCTTGGTCGCGCACCTTGACTTGCGGCGGGTCGATGTAGGCGCGTTTGATGTCGGCAATGTCACCCAGCTTGAAGCTGGCCGCCGCCACGCCGCCTGCGCCCGCGCTGCGAATCGGGAACACCTTCAACTCTTCCACCGAGTTGAACTGCCCGCCCACCCGCACTTGAATCAAGTCGGTGGGCGCGTTGATCACACCGGCCGACTCAACCGCGTTTTGCTGGCCCAGTTGTGCCAGCACTTGGGTGAAGTCAATGCCCAACTGGGCGATGCGCTTTTGCGAAATCTCAACGAAGATTTTTTCGTCTTGCGCACCAAATATTTCTACTTTGTTGACGTCTTTGACCTTCAACAAACGCTGGCGCGCGCGGTCGGCCTGCGTCTTCAATTCCTCATAGCTGAAACCATCGGCCGACAGCGAGTAAATCGTGCCGTACACATCGCCAAACTCATCGTTGAAAAACGGCCCTATCACCCCTGCGGGCAAGGTGCCGCGCATGTCGCCGATCTTCTTGCGTGCGGTGTACCAAATCTGCGCCATTTCTTTGGGTGGCGAGGAGTCGCGCACCTGAAAAATAATTTGCGTTTCACCTGGCTTGGAGTAGCTGCGGATCTTGTCGGCGTAGGGCACTTCTTGCAGCGTGCGCTCCAACTTGTCGGTGACTTGATCGGCAATTTGCTGCGCCGTGGCACCCGGCCAATACGCCCGCACCACCATCGCGCGGAAAGTGAACGGCGGGTCTTCGTCCTGGCCCAATTGAAAGTAGGCGGCCAAGCCCAGCACCATCAACACCACCAACAAATAACGCGTCAGCGCGGGGTGGTCAAGCGCCCACTTCGAGATGTTGAAACCGCCGCCAGCTTCGCTCACAGGACGCTCGCTCACTTCGCGCTCACTGGCACGGGGTTGGATGCCGCTGAACCCATGGCGCTGACATTGCCGGGATCGACATAAAGCTTCACCTTCTGACCCGGGCTGAGCACATGCACGCCCGCTGTCACCACCGTTTGCCCGGCAGTCAGGCCGCTTGTGATGACCGCCTCATTGCCATCGGCACCGGCCAATTGCACAGGCTGAGTTTTCACCGTCATGGTGGCTTTGTCGAGCAGCCACACCACGCTGCGGCCCTGCTCCTCTTTCAGCGCCGACAGCGGCAACTTCACCACGCCGCTGGTCTTGGGCAGCTCCACCACCACCGACGCTGTTTGACCCAAACGGACGTTGGCAGACGACGCGCCGCCGATGTCCACCTTCACCAAAAATGTGCGCGTGACCGGGTCAGCCGCCGCTGCGATTTCACGCAAGTTGGCGCTGATGGGTTCACCCGTCGCGCCCCACAAACGCACCTTGAAACCTCCGGGCTGTGCGCCCAGCGATTTGATGAAATTCACCTTGTCTTCAGGCACAGAAAACACCACGTCGCGCGGCCCGTCGTGCGCCAGCCGCAGCACCGGCGTGCCCGCTGCCACCACCGTGCCGGCATCGGCGTCCACGCTGGTGATCACTCCGCTGGCGTCGGCCACCAAAGCGGCGTAGGCAGCTTGGTTGCCCTGCACGCTGGTCTGCGCCTTGGCTTGGTCGAGTTGGGCTTTGGCGGCCTTCAGCGTAGTGTCGCGCCGCTCCAAATCGGCCGAGCTGATGAAGCCTTGGTCGCGCAATTCTTTGAAGCGGGTGAAGTCGGCGGCCGATTGATCTGCATTGGCCTGCGCCGCAGACATGGCAGCGCGTGCGGCGTCTTGGCCCAGCTTCAAGTCCTGCGGATCCAATTGCGCCAACACCTGCCCGCGCTTCACCGAATCACCCAAATCTGCACTGCGTCGCACGATCTTGCCGCCGACGCGAAAGCCCAAACGCGACTCAGTTCGCGCCCGTATTTCACCTGCGTATTCGGAAGTTCCACCCGCTGAGTCTGACCCCACCGTCATCGTGCGCACCGCGCGTATCGGGTCTACCGCAGGCGCAGGTTTCGAGCAAGCCGCCAAGGCCAAAGCGCTGATCAGCGCCACGCTGAGGGCTTGAAATGTGGAGTGGATCATGGGTGGTGGGGTGTTGATGTGCAGCGGTTGGGATGGAGAAATCGGCAAGGGCGATAACTGACTGACCGGTCAGTAATGTAGGTGAGGGGATTTGCAGTTGTCAATCGTGACTAAAGATTGCCTACGCAGCGATCGCAGGCCAGCTACCAAGCTCAGCCGCGCGAAAAAGTTTTGGCGCAGGTGAGCTTGGTCGTCAATCTGCAAGTTCTCGAAATCAAACATAGACAATGCAGCCCGTGAGCGTTGACCACTACGAAAACTTTCCTGTTGCATCCATCCTGTGCCCGCCTGCGATTCGACCGGCGGTGATTGCGATTTACGGCTTTGCGCGCACTGCCGACGACTTGGCGGATGAGGGGGATGCCAGCCCTGCGCAGCGTTTGAGTGACCTCGCCGACTTCCGCCGCGACTTGGACGCCACCGCTGCGCATCAAGCACCCTCGCCTCGTTGGACCCCTGTGTTTTCAGCGTTGAGCACGCAATTGAAATCGCGCCAACTGCCGCTGCCTTTGCTGCACGATTTGCTCAGTGCCTTTGAGCAAGACGTGGTGAAGAACCGCTACGCCGATCGTGCTGAGTTGCTGGACTACTGCCGCCGGTCGGCCAACCCTGTGGGGCGCTTGCTGCTGCATTTGTACGGGGTGAACAACGCGACTTCATTGGCCCAATCAGACGCAATTTGCACTGCCTTGCAGCTCATCAATTTTTGGCAAGACTTGAGCGTGGACACGCTGCGTGGCCGCTTGTACGTGCCGCTGAGCGACTGCGAAAAACACGGCGTTGATCCGGCCCAAGTTTTGGCGCGTGAAGACAACGCCTCGACCCGCGCTTTGGTGGCCGACACGCTGGCTTGGGCACGCGGCTTGATGCTGCAAGGTGCGCCGCTGGTGCATGCCGTGCCGGGGCGCGCGGGTTGGGAGTTGCGGCTGGTGGTGCAAGGTGGTTTGCGCATTGCCGAGAAAATCATGCAGCTTCAACATGCCAGCCTGATCACACGCCCGACGCTGCGGTGGTTTGACACACCGGTGCTGCTGTGGCGCGCGCTTTGTATGAAACCGGCGGTTTGAAAGCGCCTGCATGAAGCCGTCTGACTTAGGCATTAAGGCCAAGGCTGCGTGAAAATCACGTCATGACACCTGAGCAATACGTTCAAGACAAAACAGCCCAAAGCGGCTCAAGCTTTTACTACGCGTTTTTGTTTTTACCGCCGCAGCGGCGTGCCGCCATCACCGCGTTTTATGCGTTTTGCCGCGAGGTGGACGACGTGGTGGACGAGACCACCGACGTGGCCATTGCCGCCACCAAATTGGCCTGGTGGCGCAAAGAGGTGGCCACTGCTTTCAGCGGCACGCCGACGCACCCGGTGATGCGCGCGCTAATCCCGCACACCGTCGCCTTCAAGATCACCGCCGACCATCTGCTGGCGGTGATTGAGGGTTGCCAAATGGACTTGGATCAGACTCGCTTTCTCGACTTCACCGGCCTGGCGCGCTACTGCCATTTGGTGGCGGGCGTGGTGGGCGAGGTGGCGGCCAGGATCTTTGGCCAAACCCAAGATGCGACCACCGCCTACGCGCACAAGCTCGGTTTGGCGATGCAGCTCACCAACATCATTCGTGACGTGGGCGACGACGCGCGGCGCGGTCGCATTTACCTGCCGGTGTCAGAGCTGCAACGCTTCGAAGTCAAGGCCGCCGAGGTGCTGGCGCGCACCGCGCCGTTTGGCTACAGCGAGCGCTTCACGGCCCTGATGCAATTTCAGGCGCAGCGTGCGCACGGGTTCTACGACGAAGCTTTTGCGCTGTTGCCCGACGCTGATCGCGCCGCACAAAAACCCGGATTGATGATGGCCAACATTTACCGCACCTTGCTGCGCGAGATTGAAGCCGACAACTTCCAAGTGCTGCACCAACGCACCTCACTCACGCCGCTGCGCAAGTTGTGGATAGCGGTGCGCACGAACTGGCGTGGGCGTTGACCGTTGAAACAACGAGTTGCAGTCATCGGTGCAGGCTGGGCGGGCCTGGCAGCCGCCGTTGAAGCCACGCAAAACGGCCACGCGGTCACTGTGTTTGAGATGGCAGCGAAGTGGGGCGGACGCGCCCGACGCGTTGACATTCAAACGGGTGACGCGCTTTGGGCGCTGGACAACGGCCAACATATTTTGATAGGCGCGTACACCGAGACGCTGCGCCTGATGCGCTTGGTGGGTGCCGACCCGCAGCAAGCGTTTTTGCGGACCCCCCTGCGATTGATGAGTCCGAATGGCGTGGGCTTGAGCTTGCCGCCGGGCGCGCCCGTGCTGGCGTTTGTGCGCGGCGTGTTGGCGCACCGCGGCTGGCGCGTCTCCGAACGCTTGCGCTTGCTGGCACATGCCGGTGGATGGGTGGCACGCGGCTTTCGCTGCGACAGCGCCATGACGGTGGCGCAATTGACCGATGCCCTGCCTGCTGCGGTGCGCGCTGATTTGATCGACCCGCTGTGCGTGGCCGCGCTGAACACGCCGTCAACGCAAGCCAGCGCCACGGTGTTTTTGCGCGTGCTGAAAGACGCCTTGTTCAGCGGCCCCGGATCGGCCGATTTGCTGCTGCCGAAGTGGCGCTTGAGTGCACTGCTGCCTGAGCCTGCGGCGGGTTGGTTGAAGGCGGCTGGCGCAGGTGTGCAGCTCTCCACACGCGTGACGCAAATTGAACGTGATGGCGATGCTTGGCAAGTGGACGGACAAAGCTTCAACCAAGTCGTGCTGGCCACACCCCCTGCCGAAGCCTCGCGCCTGACAGCCGCGCTGCAACCCGCTTGGGCACAAGCGGCAGCGGCTTTGCGCTACGAGCCCATCGTCACGGTGTACGCGCAAAGCCAGGGCACGCGCTTGCCTGAACCGATGCTGTTGTTGGACTCAGACGACACCCACAACCCAGCGCAATTTGTGTTTGATTTGGGCCAGCTTGGCGGGCCCGAAGGCTTGCTGGCGTTTGTGGTGAGCGGTGCGGCAGCTTGGGTTGAACAAGGCACAGACGCGACCACGGCGGCGTGCGTGCATCAAGCGCAAACGGCATTGCATGCTTGCCTGAAAGCACCGCTGAAGGTGGTGAAACACCTGACTGAGAAACGTGCCACATTTCGCTGCACGCCAGCATTGGCGAGGCCAGCGGGCTTGATTGCACCGGGCTTATTCGCTGCGGGCGACTATGTTTCCGGGCCGTATCCGGCGAGTTTGGAAGGTGCGGTTCGGTCTGGTTTGCAGGCGGCGAGGATGATTTCTTGAGCCGATCTCGCCGCAGAATTCACCGTGAAAACGGTGCCGCCAATGGCTCGCCGATGAACACACCTTGCTGCGGCCACGCCACGCTTTTCCAGTAGGCCTCGATCACCGTGGCGCCCTGCATGTAGTGCAGCAGCAAGACTTGCGGGTGGGGAAACTTTTGGACGTGCGAGCAAGGCTCAGACACCGAGCCGTAGCTGGCTGTGGCACCCGACGCGATCCACGCCGTGACTGGCATTTGGCCGCCAGTGCCATCGAACACGCCGCCGGTCGAGGTGAGGTGGTCGGCCACTGCGCCGGGCACCCAGCGCACGGTGTCGAGCTTGTCCACATGAGTCAAACCGGTTTGATACAGCAGCACGCGCTGCGCTTGATTCAGTGCTTGTGTCTCGTCGATGTGAACCTCCACGCCAAAGCGGCGCAGCAAGCCCGGCGGCGGAAACAGCGGCGCGCGCACGCTGCGGAGTTTGTCGTTGGTGATGACGTAATGCGCATGCACAGGCGGCGCGCCGCGCAGGCCCAGGCTACGGTCTGAAGCCACGCCGCGCTCGATCATGGCCTTGGCACCGGCCACATCGTTCGCAGCCAGCAACATGCTCAGGCGCATTTTCAAATCGGTGTGGGGCTTGACGCTGACCGAGTTGAAGTAGAGCGAGGCGCGTGACGGCGCGCACGACTGCGGGCACACGCTGGCGTCGTAGCCCATGGTCAACGCCGCTGTGATGGAGTTGCAATTAACGGCAAAGGGCTGCGTCCAGGCCAGGGCCAAGGCTTGTGTCGCGTCACCAAAATGCGCTTCGACTTTGAGCGCCAACGCGCTGAATTCTTCGGGTGTGAGCGCGGCTTTGACGGGCAGCTCGACGCGCAGCACTTGCTTGGGCTTGAGCTTGCGAGCGGCGATATAGAACTCGCCGACTTCCACGGAATAAGGGTCGGCGGTGTTGATGACGACACCGATGTCGGCGGCGGTGAGGCGGCCCGCCGTGCGGGGCACGTTGAGCCAGGTGCGTTGAAAGGCGGCGGTGGGCGCGCCGCGCATGGGCTTGGCGGGCGCGAGACCAGAGGCGGCGGCAGAAGCCGGAACCGGCGGCTCGGAAGCAGGCACTGCGGGCGAGGATGCGGATTGCGCCAGCACGCTCACAGACAGTGTCATCAAGATCAAAGCCACCAATGCGATTGGCATGGGCAAGACTGTCGCCGTGATGCCTTCGGCATCGACAGTCGACCTGCGCAGGAAACAGGGCTTGCTAAATTTCGCCATACAAAATTTTTTCAATCTGGGTGAAAATGAAAACATGAAAAGCACCGCCCCGAAATCACCCACCATTCAGGTTCTGGAACGAAGTTTTGCACTGCTCGATTTGTTGGCGTCGCATCAAGACCCGGTGCCTTTGAAAATCATCAGCCAGCAAACCGGATTGCATCCGTCCACCGCACACCGTATCTTGAACGACCTGACGATAGGCCGTTTTGTTGACCGACCTGAAGCAGGAAGTTACCGCCTGGGCATGCGGCTGCTGGAATTGGGAAATTTGGTGAAGGCGCGTTTGGACGTGCGCGAAGCGGCTCTGGCACCGATGCGCGAGCTGCACAAATTGACGCACCAGCCGGTGAATTTGTCGATGCGCCAAGGCGACGAGATTGTCTACATCGAACGCACTTACAGCGAGCGCTCGGGGATGCAGGTGGTGCGGGCAATTGGTGGGCGCGCACCGCTGCATTTGACGTCGGTGGGCAAGTTGTTTTTGGCGCATGACGACGCGATTCGAATTCGCGCTTACGCCACGCGCACGGGTTTGGCCGGTCACACACGCAACAGCATCACCGAGGTGGCGCACTTGGAGCGCGAGCTGTCCAAGGTGTTGCAGTACGGCACCGCGCGCGACGATGAAGAGCTGGAGCTGGGAGTGCGATGCATGGCCGCAGGCATCTTGGACGACCAAGGCCGCTTGGTGGCGGGGCTGTCTATTTCGTCCCCCGCCGACCGCCTGGAAGAGGCTTGGCTGGGGCGTTTGAAAGAAACTGCAGCGCAGATATCAGCGTCTTTGGGCTATCGCGGGACGGCTTGACGTGGGTCGCGATGCGGGCCGCATGCTCAGAGCGTGACTTTGGGTGCGCTGATGGACGGCACGCCAATGGACGGCACGCTGAGAAGGGGCACGCCAGCGGGTGCCGTTTCAGTCATCCATTTGCGCACGCGTTCGGCGTCACCCAAGCGCGAATACTTGCCGCTTGAATCCAAAAAAATCATGATGAGGTGGCGGCCGGCCATCTTGGCTTGCATGACCAAGCAGCGACCAGCTTCGGTGATGTAGCCGGTTTTTTGCAAACCAATTTCCCACGCCGGGTTGGCGATCAATCGGTTGGTGTTGTGAAACTGAACGGGTTGGTTGCCCACCTCAACTTGGTACTCAGGCGAAGTCGACAGCTCGCGAATGATGCGGTGGCGGTGCGCGGCATTGACCAGGGTGGCCAAATCGCGGGCGCTGGACTGGTTGTTGCTGGACAAGCCGGTGGGTTCGACAAATTGCGAGTCACGCATGCCCAGGTCAGCAGCCTTTCGGTTCATCGCCAGCACAAAGGCGTTCACACCGCCGGGGTAGCTGCGGCCCAACGCATTGGCGGCGCGGTTTTCAGACGACATCAGCGCCAAGTGCAGCATCTGCTCACGCGTGAGTTGCGTGCCCACCATCAAACGTGAACGGCTGCCTTTTTCGAGGTCAATATCGTCCTGGGTGATGGTCAGAACTTCGTTCAGTGGCATTTTGTTTTCAGTCACCACCAGCGCCGTCATCAGCTTGGTGAGTGAGGCGATCGGCAACACGGCTTGCGAGTTTTTGCTGAACAAAACTTCCTTGGTGTCTTGATCCAACACCAAGGCCACGCTGGACTTCAAGTCCAACTCATCGGCGGTGGTGTGCAAGCCGTAGGCTTGACCAAAAGAAACGCGCTCAGGTTGCGCGGCCACCATGCTGGCCTGCTGAGCCCGGCGTGCGGCCAGCAATTGTTTTTTCGACATGCGCTTGACTTGCGCTTTTGTCAATTTGGCGGGCCGGCCACCGACCGTGCGGTTGGACGCCTCTGCTCTGCGAAGTTGAGCACGCGTTTTCGCGCTTTTTGACTTGCCAACGGCTTGCGGCGATTTCTTGCCCGCTTTGGTCGCTTTGAGGGATTTGGTGGATTTCGACTTTGCAGTGTTGGATTGTTTTTTATGCGTTGCCGCACCCGCCGGCGATGCGCCGCCAAGTGCGATAGCACAGGCCAACAACACCAAGGGCCCGACACGTCGAATGTTGAAAGCAGACGAAAAAATTGAAGCGAAAAACATCACGGGTGCCTTGAACTTGTCACAAACCGAAGTGTAGGTTGGGAGAAAAAAGTGCGCAAGATCAAAAACTTACGCACGCTTCCTCAAGTCAGGCCGAGCTATTTGTAAGCGTCGGGCTCGGTGACCTCCAAGAAGGCTCCTGCACAGGCCCAGTGTGTAGGCAATGCGACCGGCTTGATCTGCGGATCAAGGGCGCAAACCTGCTGTTCTTTTGCGTTGCGTGCTCAGGAAGCCACAGCGATGCGCGGAACCGCCGCCAGCAAGGTGCGCGTGTAGCTCGACGCGGGGTGCGACAACACCTCGCTGGCGCTGCCCGCCTCTTCCACGCGGCCTCGGTTCATCACGGCGATGTGGTTGGCGATGTACTCGACCACGCCTATGTTGTGCGTGATGAAAAGATAGGCTACGCCCAGCTCTTGCTGCAACTGGCGCAGCAGATTCAAGATTTGCGCTTGCACCGACACGTCGAGTGCCGAGGTTGGCTCGTCGCAGACGATGAGGCGCGGCTGCACAGCCAAGGCGCGCGCAATCGCAATTCGTTGGCGCTGACCGCCCGAGAACTCATGCGGATATCGGTCGAGCGCGTCGCGACGCAGACCAACTTGATCGACCAGCGCTTCCAAATTTTTACGACGCGAAGCTGCATCCTGCTCAGGCCGCAGCGCGAGCAAACCTTCTTCCAACACATCGAACACGCGCATGCGCGGGTTGAGCGAGGCGAACGGGTCTTGAAAAATGATCTGCACTTTGCGCCGCGCATCGCGCAGCGCATCGCCTGACAAGCTGAACAAATCTTGGCCGTCCAAATTGGCCTTGCCTTCTATCACCGCTTGGCCGCGCAGCAGCTGCACGATGGCCTTGCCGGTGGTGGTTTTGCCGCAACCCGATTCGCCCACCAGCGCCAGCGTTTCGCCGGCGCGGATGTCAAACGACACGCCGTCCACCGCCGTGAAATTGCCTTTGGCACGCTGCAACAAACCGCTGCGGATGGGGAAGCGCACGCTGAGGTTTTGCACGCTGAGCAAAGGGGCAGCGCCGGGTTGATGTTGACCAGAGCGTGGCGCTGCGGTTGCCTGAACCGTCGATGCCTCGAGCGCTTTCTCAACCTGTGCTGCCGGTGGTTTTGCATCGACGCCACCGTCCGCATACATCAAGCATCGAACGCTGCGCGAACCCATGGTCAGCAACGCAGGCTGTGTGTTTTTGCAAGCCTCAAACACGCGGTCGCAACGCGGTGCGAAGCGACACTCGGTGAACTCTTGCCACAGCGGTGGCACGGTGCCGGGAATGGCAGCCAAGCTGCCGCCGCGCTTGGCCGAATCGGGCAAGGCGCGCAACAACAAGCGCGCATACGGGTGCTTGGGGGCGGCAAAAAATTCCTTGGCGGACGCGACTTCAATGATTTGCCCCGCATACATCAGCGCCACTTGGTGCGCCATGCCCGACACCACCGCCAGATCGTGAGTGATGAGCAGCAAGCCCATGCCCTGCTCTTTTTGCAGTTTTTTCAGCAGCTCCAAAATTTGCGCTTGAATGGTCACGTCGAGCGCGGTGGTGGGCTCGTCGGCGACCAAAAAATCGGGCTCGGCGGCCAACGTCATGGCAATCATCACGCGCTGCTTTTGCCCACCACTGAGGCGGAACGGGTACTCGTCTATGCGGCGTTCGGGCTCGGGAATGCCCACCTTGCCCAACCACTCGACGGCGCGCGCGCGGGCTGCGGCACCGCGCAATTTGGTGTGCGCCTCGATGGCCTCGACGATTTGATCGCCCACTCGCATCACCGGGTTCAAGCTGGTGGAAGGCTCTTGAAAAATCATGCCGATCTTGCCGCCGCGGATGGCGCGCATGTTGGATTCGGGCAGCGCAAAAACCTCTTGGCCCTCCAAGTCCAAACTGCCTTCGGTGACGCGGCCGTTGTCGGGCAGCAAGCGCATCAATGCCAACGCCGTCATGCTTTTGCCGCAGCCCGACTCGCCCACCAAAGCAAAGGTTTCGCCGCGTTTGATGCACAGCGACAAGCCGTCAATCGCCTTGACCAGGCCCGCTTCGCCGTCGAGGGCGACTTTGAGATCGGTGATGTTGAGCATGGTGAGAGGAAATGTGCTTCAGTTCGACGGCGTGGTGGCAAGTGGCTTGGACACAGCTTTCGCGATCAAGCGCTTTGGCTTGAACGCACGAGACCGCGGGTCGAAGGCGTCGCGCACGCCGTCGGCAAATAGATTGGCGGCCAGCACCAAGGTCACCATGAAACCGAAGGCCGCCGCGAAGCTCCACCACACCACCGGGTCACGGCTCATTTCGTTGCGGGCCAAATTGATCATGCCGCCGAAGCTGTTCATTGACGGATCCACACCCACGCCCACGTAGGACAACACGGCTTCGTAAAGGATGAGCGATGAAAACTCGAGCACCGTGACGATCAACATCAAGTGCGCAACGTTCGGAAAAATATGCCGCGCCATGATGCGTGTGTGGCTGACGCCAAACGCGTTGGCGGCTTGCACGTATTCAAGCTCGCGCAGCTTCAGGGTCTCACCGCGCAGCAAGCGGCACAGGCCCGCCCAGCCGGTCAGGCCAAGCACGGCGCACAGCAAAAACAGCTTCAGGTCAGACCGTTCAGCACCGGTTTCAAACAGCTCGGGGTGCTTGTCCAAAAAGCCTTGAACCATGAGCACGCAAGCCGCGATCAACAACACATTGGGCACCGACGACAGCACGGTGTAGAGGTATTGAATGGCTTCGTCCACCCAACCGCGAAAGTAGCCCGCCATGATGCCCAGGCCCACCGCCAAGGGCAGAGTGGCGACGGTGGCCAGCGTGCCAATCACGAACGCGGTGCGTATGCTTTTGAGGGCTTGATAGAGCACGTCGTTGCCAGTGAGGTCGGTGCCCATGACGTGATAGCGGCTCATCAAGGCCACGGTAATGCCGATCAACACCGCCGCCACGGTGACGGTGTAGACAGCCACGCGCCACGGAATGTCGCCCTCGCTTCGGCGCACGCTGCCCAGTGCTTGCGACCAGCTCGTGCCGCCGCCGCGTGCAACCGCAGCGATGAGCAAGTTGGCCAGCAAAGCGCTGACGATCAAACCACCCACAGCGCCAAGCAACGCGCGTTGAAGCACGTCACCGGCCCACTGTGCTTCGGGTTGCGTGAGATGTTTGCCGCCGTGCTGCAAGCGCGGCGCAACGCGGCGCACTTCGCCGTTCACCTCCACCGATTCCTTGGTGAAGCCCACATAGGCCAAGGGCCGTGAGTAGGTGGCTTCGCGCGAATCGAGCAAATCGCCCAGCACGTAGTCAAGCGCCGAACGCGTGCGGCTTTCGTAAGCCGGCGCAGCATTCGGCGCGTCGGCCGTGGGCGGCAACAACCGGCGGTAGTGAACGCTGTCAAGCAAGGTGACCAGCAAACACAACACCAACACCACCGAGGAACCCAAAGCAGCGGCGTCGCGAAACACCTTGCGCCAACTGGCCGACAAAGCCGGGCTGCGCCACACAGTGACTGAGTAAGCGATCAGGGCTGCGATCAGCAACCAGATGGACGCATCGGTCCAGAGCAATACGAATTTAGGCATGGTGGATTGCTGAGGCTGTCATGCCAGGCGAACCCGAGGGTCGGCCCAGGTGTAGGCGATGTCGATGAGCACGTAGGTGGCGATGTAGAGCAGTGAGCCCAAAAACACCATGGTGCGCACCACGGCGAAGTCTTGTTTGGTGATGGCCTCAATCACATAGGCACCCAGCCCCGGCAAACCGAAGAAGCTCTCAAACACCAAGCTGCCCAAAAACACATAAGGCAAGTAACTGCCTGCGCTGGTAATGATGGGAATGAGCGCATTGCGCAGCACATGGCGGAACAGCACGGTGATTTCAGCCAAGCCCTTTGCGCGCGCGGTGCGCACATAGTCTTTGCCCATTTCTTCCAAGAACATGGCGCGGTACAAACGGGCCTCGCCGCCCAGGCGCGCCACCAGCGACAGCAATATCGGCAGCAGCAAAAACTTGAAGGCATCCAGCCCGCCCGCGTAGCCCGAAATGGGTGCCAGCTTGAGCACGCGCGAGAACATGAATTGGCCCACGATGATGTAGAACAAGCTGCTGATCGACAGCATCACCACGCAAGCCACCACGCCCCAAAAATCGAGGCGGCTGTTGCGGAACAAAGCCAACAACAGCGCAAACGCGGTGCTGGCAATCACCTGCAACACAAACAGCGGCAGTGCCATTTGCAAACTCACCCACATCCGCGTTGCCACCTCGTGGCCAATGTCACCGGCGCTTTCAGCATCGGCTCTGCCGAACTGAAGTTTGAACAATGAGACCGAGCGTTCCCAAAAAATTGTCTCGGTGAATTTGTCGGCGCCGCTGGCTTTTTCGTTCAGGTACAGCGGTTTGGCGTAGCCACGTTCAGCCTTCCATTTGTCGATGATTTCTTGGTTGACGCGCTTGCCACCAATGTTCATGCGCGCCATGTCGTCGGGCGTGTTGACGGTGAAGAACAAAAAGAAGGTGGCCAGGTTGACACCCAGCAACACCAGGAAGCCGTAGCCGATGCGGCGAACCATGTACGAGAACATGCGTCGTATTGCCTTTAGCTCAAAACTCAGTTCAACACTTCGCCGCGCGCATTCATGCGCTCGCGGCGGCGGAAGCTGCGCACCGCAACGGTGACCAAGGCAGCGATGCCCGCAGCAATCAAAATCAAGGGCCACCACACGGGTTGGTTCCACGTGCTGAGTCGCTTCACCCGCTCGGCACTGTCGATGCGCAAATAGCGGCCTTGGTCGCGAATCATCACGGCGGGCTTGAGGTTCTTCACCCACACTTGCGCCGCCGACGATGAGTAAGGGAAGTAGCCAAAGCTCCACGGCGCGTCTTGTTGTGCCACGCTGACCATCTTGTCGATGAGCGCTTGTTTTTGCGGCCCGTCGTCCAACAACTTCATCTGGGCAAACAGCTTGTCGTATTCCGGCGCGGCGTAGTTGGCGGTGTTCTCACCGTCAAACTTGGTTTTGCCGTTGGGGCCGTAGAGCAAAAACAAAAAGTTTTCGGCGTCGGGGTAGTCGGCCAACCAGCCCAACCAAAACACCTGGTAATTGCCTTTGCGCACCTTGTCTTGGAATTGGTTGTTGTCGGTGGCGCGCACTTCGAGTTGGATGTCGATCTTGGCGAACTGCCTGACGACCCAATCAATTTCTGGCTTGCGCTCGGGCGTGGCAGGCGCATAAAAATCGTAGTTGATGACCACCGGCTTGCCCGTGGCAGTCTCGCGGCCGTTGGGGTAACCGGCCTCGGTCATCAGCTTTTTCGCGTCCTCAATCGGGCGGCGCACGATCTTGCCGTCGACCACTTTGTGCGTCACTGGGTTCACTCCCGCCAGCGTGTTGTGCTTAGACCCGAAGATGCCGTCGGGCAGCGGTCCCATGGCTGTTTCGCCGCCCTTTTTCGGGAAGATTTTGGAGTACTCCTCCCAGTCGATGGCGATGGAAATGGCTTGACGCAGCTTGCGGTTGCGCACTTGGTGCTCAGGCGTGTCGCCGTGGCCAATCTGCGGGTCTTGCATGTTGAAACCGATCAACCAACTGGTCACGTCTGGGAACTTGGGCAGGCGAAAACCTTTTTCCAAATACTCACGGCGCACCTGCTCGGAGTCTTGCATTCCGACCAAGTAATCCATTCCGGTGTCCGGACGCTCAAACACTTCAATGTCGTAATAACCTTGGCGAAATTTTGCTCGCTGCGGAACGGCTTCGCGCTCGATGGTCGAGACGATGGTGTCGATGAACGGCGTGCGTTTGCCACAGTCGTCGAGCAAGCCTGCTTCTTTGTCCCCCGGTGCGCCTTCGCAGGGATAAGGCTCGCCTCGGTAGTTGGGGTTGCGCTTCATCACATGGCGGCGGTCTTTGATGAACTCCGTCATCATGTAAGGCCCCGTGCCCACAGGCCACATGTCCAGCGTCAAGCCGACCGCGCCGAAGCCGGGCTGCGCATAAAACGCATCGGCTTCCCAGGGCACTGGGGCCAAAAACGTCATGGCCATCCAATAATTCCACTGCGGGTATTTGCCTTTGATGCGTATGCGCAGCAGGTATTTTTCAGGCGCGGTGGCACCCGCCATCGGCCAGCGTCTGAAGTCGAGAAACGGTTTGTCCAGGTTGGCGGCGTCTTGGCCCGCGCGCAGCTTTTTGTCTTCGGTTTTGATCAGGTCGCCGTACTCTTTCAAGCCTTCCACATACTCGGCAAAGATGCCGTAAATGGGTGTGGTGATGCGTGTGGTGGCGTGGCGTTTCAGGGCGTACACGAAGTCTTCGGCCACCAATTCACGCGTGCCGCTCAGCTCAAATTCCAAAGGCGTGCGGCGCTTGCCAACGTCACCGGGCTTCATGGCGTGGTAGGCGTAACTGCCGTCGGGCAGCTTGGCAAAGGCAGGGTGAGGCTGAAACTGAATGCCCTGCTTGATGGGAATGTCGTAGACGCTTTCTGCCACCAATTCACCGGGTGCGTCGTCTGGCAAAGGCTTGCCGTCTTTGCCAATGAAGCTTGGCTTGGCCACGGCCGCCGCTGCTTTGGGTTCCAACACGAACGGGCGCTTCAGGTAGTGATAACCGTAGAGCGGCTCGTAAATTTGGTAGGTGTAGGGCGTGTCGTTGTTCCAGTAGGACGCCGTCGGGTCGAGGTGGCGCGGCGACGACTCGATCACCGCCGTGGTCAGGGTGTTGCTGGCGGCGATGGCTGAGGCTTGGGGGTTGTTGTTGCAGCCAGCCAGCAGCGTCAGGCACGCTGAGACAAAAACAGCCATAACCGTCATGGAGGCCATCGTGCCAACCCGGCCCGTTCGGCGGGGCTGCTGCCCATTCAACGCTGATTGACCCTGCATGCGGTCTTCCCCTGGTGCGGGCAGCACGTGCGCTTCAGTTCACGCAGCGCTGCCATAAAAAGATGCCGTTGAGGCGACCGGCTTGTGGCTCACTCACTCGACGAACTGCCTAAAGTTTAGGGCCACGCCCTAAGTTGACAGCTCAGGGTTTGACCTTCTGCGCCATGTAGGAACCGATGCGTGGCCGATGCGTGTGCCGATGCGTGCGCCGCTCAGTGATGGTGAGTGTGCGGCCAGCCGATCAGCACGTCCCTGCCCTGCACCAACAAGTCCACTTTGGCACCAACGGGCAGCGTCACTTTGGTGGGCACATGTCCAAACGGCAAGCCGGTGAGGATGGGGGTTTTGGTCAAACTGCGCAGGTGGGCCACCACAGTTTTCATCGAAAAGCCGCGGTCCATCGGTGACTTGCGGTAGACGGTGAACTCACCCAGCACAACTGCTTTCTGCGCGTCCAACACGCCTGCTTGATGAAGCTGCAAAAGGCAGCGCTCGACGCAGTAGGGCTGCTCATTCACGTCTTCCAAAAACAAGATGCCGCCTTTGACAAGGCTGCGCACAGGCCAATGGGGCGTCCCCAACATTGACATCACCATGCGCAGGTTGCCGCCCCACAACGTACCGCGCGCTTGCAAGCCGTCAAAACCCGCTTCGGTTTTGAAACCCACCGCTTCCAGTTGGCCGTTCATGGCCTCGACAAAGCACGGCTCGGTGATGTCATCCACCTCGTCGCGGCCAAAGTCATCGCACGCCATGGGGCCGGCCCAGGTGATGCCTGGGGCGTGCGCAAGCAAGCCCAAGTGCAAGGCCGTGATGTCGCTGTGACCAACCCAACGTGTGCCCTGCTCGACGCTGCGGGCAATGAGCTTCCAATCGATGCGGTCAAGCAAACGCGTCATGCCGTAGCCGCCGCGCGTGGCCATGGCAACACCCGGCGCTGCCATCGCCACGCGGTGAATGGCGGCCAGCCGGCTGTCATCGTCACCGGCAAAGCGCTGGTGTTTGACGAGGGCGGCTTGGTCGATGGTCACGTCGAAGCCCAAGCCTTTGAGGCGCTTGGCTGCCAAGCGCAGGGGCGCTGCTTTGAGCAACACGCCGGCGGGGGTGAACAAGTGAAGTGAGGTCATGGATTGATGCCGTCCAGCGGCGTGGTTGTGGGCACGGCGACTTCGGTCACATCGCCTGTGGGAATCACTTCAGCCTCGGCGAAATCAGACGCTCGACGCTGCCGATATTGCTCGCGCCGCTCGGCGAAAAAATCTTTCAACAACTGGCTGCATTCGTCGGCCAGCACACCGCCCTGTATAGCGGTGTGGTGGTTCAACACGCTGTTGTCGAACAGGTTGAGCACCGAACCTGCAGCGCCGGTTTTCGGCTCTAACGCGCCGAACACCACGCGCTTGAACCTGGCGTGCATCAAGGCCATCGCACACATCGCGCAGGGCTCTAAGGTGACAAACAACTCGCACTCTGGCAGGCGGTAGTTGCCCAACAACGTGGCCGCGTGGCGCAGGGCCACGATCTCGGCGTGGGCCGTGGGGTCGTGTTCAGTGATCGGGCGGTTGTATCCGGTGGCGATGACCTGGCCGCGTCGCATCACCACCGCGCCGACCGGCACTTCGCCGACCAACCCAGCGTTGCGGGCTTGGTCGATGGCGATGCGCATGGCGGCTTCGTCGGTGATATCGCGGATGTCGGCGATGCCGGTGATGCCGCTGGTGTTTGCAGGCCCTGTCATCGAGTCAACCGTCAGCCAGGCAGACGCGCGTTTTGCGGGAACAAAATCTTGAGCGCTGCTTCGTCCATGTCGGTCTTGAAGCTGTACTTCGCCTTGATGGCCTCGGTGCGTTGTGCGGCGGGGCGCGCGTTGATTTCGTCCAGCAGGCGCTTCACGTTGGGCAGCTTGGCCCAGGCGTCAGGTCCCAGAATGAAGGGCACCGCGCGAGCCCATCCCCACACCGCCATGTCGACCACGGTGTACTCGCTGCCCAGCATGTAGGCGTGCTTGGCCAACTGGTCGTCGATCAATTGCCAATGGCGCCAGGCTTCAAAGTCGTAGCGGTTCACGGCATAGGCTTTGGGCTCGGGTGCGAAGTGCTTGAAGTGCACGCACTGGCCTGAGTAAGGCCCAATGCCGGTGGCCACAAACATCATCCAAGACAGCATCTGCGCGCGCGCTGCGGGCGTGTTGGGCGGCAGGAATTGGCCCGTCTTTTCGGCGAGGTAAAGCAAGATGGCCGTGCTGTCGAACACCACGGCGTCCCCTTCAGAGTCAGTAAGTGCAGGCGTTTTGGCGTTGGGGTTGATGGCCAAGAAAGCAGGCAGGTGCTGATCGCCCTTGCGCGTGTCCACAGGCACCAACTCATAAGGCAGCTGCGTCTCCTCCAAGAACAGCGCGATCTTGGCGGGGTTGGGCGACGGGTGGTAATAGAGCTTGATCATGGGGTTCCTTGGGTCAGCATGGCATTGAATTGCAGCCGGTATTTGAACTCACCTCATGACATCCGTCCCGTTTGCCGTGTAAGAAGCTTCGATGGCGGCCGACTCTTTAGCTTCAAGTCCCTCAAGTCTCTTTTGGCAGTCACAGTCAAACCATGAACCAGGCCCAGCAAGCAATCCAAGGGGCTGACCCAGCGGCTTTTTTGCCGTTCACATCGCCTTCTACAAACACGCTGAACCACATGCGCGAGCGCATGCAGCACACCGGCCAGTGGTCGCCAAAGCAAATGGCGGGCCGACGTTGGACTGTGGCGTGCGTGTCGCTGGAAATCACGCAGCGCTGCAACCTGGACTGCACCTTGTGCTACCTGAGCGAGTCGGCTGAAGCAGTGCGCGACTTTCCGCTGGAAGAGGTGTTTCGGCGCATCGATCTGATTGCCGAGCACTACGGCCCTGGCACTGACGTGCAGGTCTCGGGCGGTGAGCCCACGCTGCGAAAACGTGCTGAACTGGTGGCCATCGTGGCGCGCTTGGCCACCAAGGGCTTGCGCCCTGCGTTGCTCACCAACGGCATCAAAGCCAGCCGCGAATTACTGATTGAATTGACGCAAGCCGGGCTCATGGACGTCGCCTTTCACGTCGACACCACCCAGCAGCGCGCGGGCTGCGCCTGTGAGGCCGACCTGAACCCGCTGCGCTTGGACTACATCAACCGCGCGCGCGGTCTACCCATCAGCGTGTTCTTCAACACCACGGTGCACGCACGCAACTTTGACGATGTGGCCATGTTGTCGGCCTTCTTCGTGGCGCATGCCGACGTGGTGCGATTTGCGTCTTTCCAACTTCAAGCTGAAACTGGCCGCGGCGTCTTGGGCCAGCGCACCGAGCTGATCGCCAACGATTCAGTGGCACAGCGACTGAAGCAAGGCGCGCGGACTGACTTGAAGTTCAACGTGCTGCAAACTGGCCACCACGACTGCAACCGCAGTGCCGTGATGTTGGTGGTGAACGGCCAAGCCTTTGATGCCTTTGAAGACGCCGCCTTCGTGCAGCGCTTCATGCGTGAGACCGCCAATTTGCAAATTGACCGAGGCACGCCGTGGCGCGCCGTGCGATCGCTGCTGGCTGCCGGTCTGGCCAACCCGAGCCTGACCGTGGCCGCCTTGCGCTGGGGTGCGGGCTTGCTGTGGCGCATGAAAGGCCCGCTTGTTCGAGGGCGTGGGCGCGTTCACAAACTCACGCTGTTCACGCACAACTTCATGGACGCTTGCCATTTGCAAACCGACCGCGTTCAAGCCTGCGTCTTCATGGCCATCACACAAAACGGACCTTTGAGCATGTGCGCCTACAACGCGAAACGCGACCAGTATTTGCTGAAGCCGCTGACCACATCGAAAGGTGAATGGCAGCCGCTGGCGGTCGACTCCACGGTGGTGGCGCGCTTTCCCATCAAGTGGTTGAAGGGCAGAAGTCGGGAGGCCGCATTGCACGCGCGTCAAACCCACCTCGACTCAAATCAAACGGCCGCAGTCCCATGAGAACGCTGTGGCAACGCCTCACCGTCTTGCTGTTGTTGGCGGCACTGAGTGCCTGCACCACACTCGTTCGCCCTCCTACTGTGACCGCGCCTTCAGCGCGTTCAGCACCGCTGGCGCAGGCGGCTTGGGCGCGCGTGCTGCAAACGTTTGTGAACGATCAAGGTGAAGTGGACTTCCTGGCACTGTCACGTGAGCGCGCAGATTTAGACATCTACGTGAGCTTCGTCGCGCAAGCCGATTTGCAGCGCATGACCGAGGGCACGGGTCAAGACGAACGCTTGGCTCACATGATCAATGCCTACAACGCGCTGTCTATGTTCAACGTGCTGGAAAGCGGCATTCCTGACACGCATGCCGGTTGGCGCAAAGTGAGGTTTTTCGCGCTGCGCGACTTGACGATAGGCGGCACTCAGATGTCGCTCTATAAATTTGAGAACGACGTGATTCGCCCCTACACACGTCGCCGCGCCGACCCGCGCGTGCACTTCGCGCTGAACTGTTCGGCGGTGTCTTGCCCCGTGCTGCCGCGCGTGCCGTTCACTGGGGCCGAATTGGAAATGCAGCTGGAAAAGGAAACACGCGCCTTTTTTGCCGTGCCGACAAACTTCCGTATCGACAGCGCCAATCGCACCGTGTGGCTGAGTGAGATTTTGAAGTTTTACCCGGAAGACTTTGTTCCCGTTCCGGCCCCAAGTTTGCTGGCTTACGTGCTGACATATGCGCTGAAATATGCGCTGACCAATTCACCGACATTCGCATCTGCACCTCTGGTGCCGCAAGACATCGCCAGCTTTGACGTTCGTTTCACGCCTTACAACTGGACGGTGGCCAACAGTCGTCGGGCGCGTTAATTCCGTGGACACTTTTGCATCTCATTGAATCTTGAAAGTACACCCCATGCGCAACGTCAAATCCCTCATTGCCTGTTGCATCGTTTTTCTTGGCGCGCTGGTCACCAGCCCCACTCAAGCAGCCGATGGGCTGATCGCCGTCAAAAGCCCGCACAGCGCCAAGGACACGATGGGGCGTCTGGAAGACACAGTGAAGCAGCGCGGCTTGATCGTGTTTGCGCGTGTCGACCACGCCGCGGGTGCCGCCAAGATCGGCAAGACCCTGCGCCCTACCGAAGTTTTGATTTTTGGCAATCCGCAAGGCGGCACGCCACTGATGGAATGCGAGCAAACCGTGGGCATTGACCTGCCGTTGAAAGCCTTGGTGTGGGAAGACGCCGCAGGTCAGGTTTGGGTGGGCTACAACGACCCGGCTTACTTAGGCCAGCGCCACGGCGCGCCGACTTGCGCTGCGCTTGAGAACGTGCGCAAAGCGCTGGCGGGTCTGGTTCAGACGACAGTTGAGAAGTAAGGGCCTGTGTCCGCTCAGCGAGGCAAAACCGACCAAGCTCAGGTCAACGACGCAGCGCTTGCAGCGCTTGCAGCGCTTGCGCGCAATCTGCAATCAAGTCTTCCACCGCTTCCAAACCCATTGAAAAGCGTACCAAAGTGCCCCGCCAAGTGCTGTCTTTGCGCAGGGCTTGGATGTCGTAGGGCACGGCCAAACTCATGGGGCCAGCCCATGAAAAACCGATCTTGAAAAGCTGCAAGGCATCGACAAAGGCATCGACCTGGGCGGTGCTGAAACGCGGGTCAAAAACCACTGAAAACAAGCCCGCTGCCTGATCGTTGCAAACGGCTTTCCAGTGCGCATGGCCGGGTGAATCAGGCAGCGCCGGGTGCAGCACTTGCGTCACTTCACTTTGCTGGGACCACCACTGCGCCAAGGCGCGAGCGGCTCGGTCGTGGGCGCTGTAGCGCACCTCAATGCTGGGCAAACCGCGCAGCACATACTCGACGTCGTTCAAGCCCACGCCCCAACCCATGCGCATGTGGGTGGCCTTCAAGCGCAGGTGCAATGCTTCATCGCGGGTGGTGATGGAGCCCATCAACACATCAGCTCCGCCCGAAGGGAATTTGGTGAGAGCTTGCATGCAAATATCCACGCTCAAACCTCCCGGCAAATCAAAGGCGTCGAACGCGATGCCAGCGCCCCAGGTGTTGTCAATGGCGCAGAGCACGCCGCGTGCTTTGCATACTTGAACCAAGCCCAGCAAATCGGGGAACTCCATGGTGATGGAGCCCGCGGCTTCCAGCCAGACCAACTTGGTTGTCGGGCCTATAGCTTCGTTCAAAGCCTGCGCACTCATCGCGTCGTAGAAGCGGTGCGTGATGCCCCAACTGGCCAACTCGTGAAGGGCCAGCTCCTTGCCGGGGCCGTAGGCGTTGCTTGCGATCAACACCTCGTCGCCCGACTTCAGCAGCGCCATGTCCACCACCGCAATGGCCGCCAAACCGCTGGGCACCAACAGGGTTTGCAGACCGCCTTCCAGCGTGGCAATTCGTTCCTCCAACACCATGCTGGTGGGCGTGCCGTGCAAGCCGTAGGTGTAGGCGTCGCGGTCTTTCCAGTCACGCGAGCGCATGGCGGCGGTGTCTTTGAAAATCACCGTGGAAGCTTTGAACACGCCTGTTGGTACGGCATCAAAACCCGCCGGGGCACGGTAAGGGTGATGAATGAGGGTGGTGGTTTTTTGGTGCGTCATGACGGCTCTGGCGTTGCTTAAATCGGTTGCGCAATCAAGTCGTGGCCCTGCGTGCCGACGATGCGTGCGCGTGTGAACTCGCCCACTTTCAAAGTCTTGGATGCCTTCTCGGGCGGCAGCAGTTTGACGACGCCGTCGATCTCAGGGGCGTCGGCATAGCTGCGGCCCACGCCGCCTTTGCGCCCCAGCGCGGAGGCCGAGTCGATCAGCACTTGCATGGTCGCGCCCACGCGCCTTGCGAGCTTGGCGCTGGACACCGCTTCGGCCACTTCCATGAAGCGCGCGCGGCGTGCTTCGCGCACTGCCATGGGCAGCATGCCGGGCAAATCGTTCGCCGTCGCGCCACTCACGGCCGAATAGGCAAAGCAACCGGCGCGGTCGATTTCAGCTTCGCGGATGAAGCCCAGCAAGTGCTCGAACTCTGCTTCGGTCTCGCCCGGAAAACCCGCTATGAAAGTGCTGCGAATGACGATTTCAGGGCAGGCTTCGCGCCAGCGTTGCAGGCGCTCCAGGTTCTTCTCGCCGTTGGCCGGTCGCTTCATGCGCTTGAGCACATCGGGGTGCGAATGTTGGAACGGCACGTCCAAATAAGGCAGCACGCCGCCACTGGCCATCAGCGGCAAGATGTGATCGACGTGCGGGTAAGGGTAGACGTAGTGCAAGCGCACCCAAGCACCGTGCAAGGCCGCGATTTCGCTGAGCTTTTCGCACAAGTCGGTCATGTGCGTTTTAACGGGGCGGCCGTCCCAGAAGCCAGTGCGGTACTTCACATCGACGCCGTAAGCACTGGTGTCTTGGCTGATGACCAGCAGCTCTTTCACGCCCGACTCGAACAGCCGCTGCGCCTCGCCCAGCACGTCGCCTATGGGGCGCGACACCAAATCGCCGCGCATGCTGGGGATGATGCAGAAGCTGCAGCGGTGGTTGCAGCCTTCGCTGACTTTCAAATAGGCGTAATGACGCGGCGTGAGCTTGACGCCCTGCGCGGGCACCAAGTCCACAAACGGGTCGTGCGGTTTGGGCGAGTGCAAATGCACGGCGTCCATCACTTCCTGCGTGGCGTGCGGGCCGGTCACGGCCAACACGCTGGGGTGCATTTGACGCACCAAGTTGCCACCGCCCTCGCCTGCCTTGGCTCCCAAACAACCGGTGACGATGACCTTGCCGTTTTCAGCCAGCGCCTCGCCGATGGTGTCTAGGCTTTCCTTGACCGCATCGTCAATGAAGCCGCAGGTGTTCACAATGACCAGGTCGGCACCGGCAAAAGTTTTCGAGGTTTCGTAGCCCTCAGCGCGGAGCTGCGTGAGGATGAGTTCAGAGTCGGTCAGCGCCTTGGGGCAACCCAGCGAGACAAAGCCGATTTTGGGGACAGCGGTGGGGGTGTTGGCGGCGAGCGTGGCTTGTGTCATCTGCGCATTTTCGCTGATGTCAGGTGGGTGCGAATCCGAAGCTTCACCGCAGTCCTGCGTCTTTGTGATGCAGGCTGGTCGCTGTGAAGGCCCTGGCTCAGGTTACTCAACGCTTGGTGGGCATGAACCCCGGAAACAATGACCCCGCTTGCTTGGTCATTTGTTCCTGCATTTGGGTGAACATGTTTTTCGACTGTTCCAGGTAGCTGCCCATCAAGCCTTGCATGGCCGGGGCTTGCCCGGCGAGGAGCTGCGTCCACAGCTCGGGCGTCATGGCTTGCGGGTCGTAAAGGCCCCGAGACTGCTCGCTCACCCGGGCTTGAATGTCAGTGAAGGCCTGCAGGTTGTGCTCAAGGTAGGAACCCATCATCCCTTGCATGGCTTGCCCGTAAAAACGAATGATTTGCGCCAGCGACTGCGACGAGAACATGGGAACACCGCCGGTCTCTTCTTCCAAGATGATTTGAAGCAGGATGCTGCGCGTCAGGTCATCGGCCGTTTTCGCATCACGCACCACAAAAGCCTGCCCCGCCATGACCATTTTTTTAACATCGGCCAGCGTGATGTAGCTGCTGGTTTCGGTGTCGTACAAACGGCGGTTCGGGTACTTTTTCAGCACGCGTGCTGCACCTGCCACGGGTGCAGCTTTGTGTGCTGTAGCAGGTGCTGCACGCGTGGATTTGCCGACTTTTTTTGCAGGAACCGATGTGGTCGAATCTGCGCGACGTTTGGTGGCCATGGTCGGCGCTCCTGAGTACGAAAAAGAGAATATGCCTTGGAGGCAAATTCATTCTAAAAGCGCCTGGAAACGGGCTTCGAAGGTGTTGACCCCGCCGAGGTTCAAACGACTTCAGCGAGCACAGATTCAGGCTGCCGCAGTAATCCCGTCGTGCCGTTTGAGGAGCCTTCTGGGTTCAGCAATTCAAAACTCGAGGGCCGGGGAAACATGTGCTGGAGTGCTTCGCGCGCGCTCAGCAAACGGGCATCTTGCGCCAGCGCGTCGTCGGTGGTGTCGTTGACGCAAAAGAAGTCGACCTGGCCCCACGACGCGATCAAATTACCGAGCTGTTGGGCGGCGTTTGCACCGCCCGATGACACATAAAAGTGTCGATAGTCGCGACTGCGGACCAAGTCGTTCTGCATGCCCCAACGCAGCGCGAAATCGCAGATCAAACTGGGTTGATCCCAGGCCCTAAACACAGTGGAGCGGGCAAGCGCAAACAGTTCAGGTGCTTGCCCCTCCAGTGCTTGCAAGGCCGATTTCAGCAGAGGCCGCGGCGCGTGCGCAAAAGTGTTGAAACGGTGGCTTGCTGCATTCAGCCACAACTTGGACAAGCGGCAAGCGTTGTCGGGCGCACTGGCATTCGGGTGCGCAGGTTCATCGCTGACCGCGGCTTCGTCTGACCAAGCCGCGTAACTGCCACCGTCAAAAAACCAATCGTTGACCTGCACGGGCGCACCGAAGAAAACGTCGTCGTTGAAGTAAAAAAAGCGTTCGCTCAAACCGGGAATGCGGTGCACATAAGACTCGATGTGACCCGAATCAAAGGTGGGCAACCGCGCAGCTGGAATGAGGTCGCGGTGGTCGATGACCGTGACGCGATTTGAGTGACGCAGCCAGTGCGGGGTCTGCGCGTCGGTGACGATGTAGACGTGCCCGTGCGCGGGGAAAAAACGCTCCAGTGCGCGCAGGCTGTAGCGCAGCTCGTCGTTGTCGCGATAGCGGCCTTCCACGTTGGCATGCGGGGCCAAACGAACGCGGTCGGTGGCGCTCATCGCAGCCGCTGCGCGGGCGCGTTTGAGTCGCCATGCGGGGTCGTTACCGTCAACCCAAAGGTAGACGACGTCGATGGGTGCGTGATCGCCGGTATTCGCGTTGAGATTGGGCATGTTTTGACCTGCGGACGAACCGTTGACAATGAAGAACGGACGACCAAAACGCGTAAAAACCAACAAACTTCGACCACAAAAAAACAGCAATTTGAGGTGCCGTTTTTCGGAACTTTCGGGGTGTTTTGCGGGTGTTTGTTGGTAGGCGCGAATGGACTCGAACCATCGACCCCCACCATGTCAAGGTGGTGCTCTAACCAGCTGAGCTACGCGCCTATTGCGTCTCGCATTGTAGCAACGAAAGTTGGGCTGCCTTCACTTGCGACGTGCCGAGCGAACACCTTCTATACCTTGCACCAAGCCCAGCACGTGGCCCAGGCGGGCGGAGTCGGCAATCTCGACCGTGAAGGTCATCCACGCGGTGCCGCCCGAAGCGTCTTTCACCGACTGGGTTTTCACGCCGGTGACGTTCATTTGGTCTTTGACAAACACCTCAGAAATATCGCGCAGCAAGCCGCGCCGGTCGGCCGCTTCCACCAGCACATCGACCGGATATTGCTCGCCGCCCTGGGCGCGCGGACGGCCCCAGTTCACGGCAATCAAACGTTCGGGTGCGCGCTTGGCCAGCTCGCGAAAATTGCTGCAATCCACGCGGTGAATGGCCACGCCCTTGCCGCGAGTGACGTAGCCGCCAATGACATCAGGCGGCGCGGGGCGACAGCAGCGCGCCAAGCTGGTGAGCAGTGACTCCACGCCCACCACCAGCACGCCGCCTTGCGGCAATTCAGCGTCACTTTTTGGTTTGCGCAGCGCGATGACTTCATCGGCGGTGGGGACTGCTTCAGCCGGGCGCAACAGGTTCTCGATGGTGCGGAGCGAGAACTCGTCTTTGCCCACCACTTCAAACAAATCATCGGCCTGACGGAAGCCGAGTTGCTCGGCCAGCGTCGTCAATTTGACGGCGGTTTTGCCTTCGCGTTGCAGCAGTTTTTCAACTGCTTCGCGGCCACGCGCAATCGTCTGCGCCTGCGCCAACAAATTGAACCAGCCGCGCACCTTGGCTTTGGAGCGCGCGCTTTTCAAATAGCCCAACTCGGCGTTCAACCAATCCAGCGACGGCCCGCCTTCTTTGATGGCGGTCACCTCCACCGTTTGGCCACTTTGCAAAGGCGTGTTCAGCGGCACCATGACGCCGTCAACTTTGGCACCACGACAACGGTGGCCGAGGTCGGTGTGCACGGTGTAGGCAAAGTCAATCGGCGTGGCGCCGGCCACCAATTCGACAATGGCGGCCTGCGGCGTGAAGACGTAGATGCGGTCGTCAAACACTTCTTCGCCATCAGCTTGCGGGCGCGGCCCATCGCCATCGGCTGAGGAGAAATCGCGCTCCCAAGCCAGCAGTTGGCGCAGCACGGCTTTGCGCGCTTCGGTGACTTGCGCGTCGAAATCACCGGCTGCGCTGAGCCCCGCATAGCCTTTCACGCCCGCTTCTTTGTAGGCCCAGTGCGCGGCCACACCGTGCTCGGCATGGTCGTGCATGGCGCGGGTGCGGATTTGCACTTCGACAGCGCGGCCTGCGCCGTCACGCACGACGGTGTGCAGCGACTGATAGCCGTTGGCTTTAGGCCGCGCGATGTAGTCGTCAAACTCGCCCGCCACCGGCGTGTGACGCTCGTGCACGTGGCTGAGCACGGCATAGCAAGCGGGCACATCGGCCACGATCACGCGCACCGCGCGCACGTCGAGCACCTGCGAAAACTCAAGCGCCTTGCCCTGCATTTTTTTCCAAATGCTGTAGATGTGTTTGGGGCGACCTTGCACCTCGGCGCGCACGCCTTGACGATGCAAATCTTGTTCAAGCCGACGTTGAAGATCCGCCATGCCCAGTTCGCGCTCGGTGCGTTTTTCGTCCAACCAATGCGCGACCAGTTTGTACTTTTCGGGCTCGGAAAACCGAAACGCCAGGTCTTCAATTTCCCACTTGATTTGCCAAATGCCCAAGCGGTTGGCCAAGGGCGCAAACACCTGCAAGGACTCGCGCGCCAACGCGGCTGGGCACTGCTGTTTGGTGACGGCAAAGTGGCGCAGCGTTTGCAGCCGCGACGCCAGACGCAGCAGCACAACGCGCAGGTCGCTAGAAAACGCCAGCAGCATCTTGCGCACACGCTCGGTTTGCTGCGCTTTTTGTTCAACGCCCACCTTCGCATCGCGCGCGGCGCGCTGAATTTGCACCAGCTTGCGGGTGTGCATGACCAAGCTGGCGTGCGATGCGCCGAAAGCTTTGGTCACCATCTCTTCAGGCTTGCTGAGGTAGTCCCCGGCGTAAACCAAATAGGCCGCCGCACGCATGGACGGAGCGGCACCGATGGCCTTCAAGATGGCGGCCACGCCGTCGGCGTGCACCAGCGCGTCTTCGCCCGTGTCCAGCGTTTGATCGGTCAGCAGCGGCTCGGCAAAGGCGCGCGCGCGCAGCAGTTGTGCGTCTTCAATCTCACCGCTGTCACCCATCAGTTGAACGATGGGGGCAGCGGACGCCGTCGCCGCAGAAGCCTCGGTTTTCATGGGCGCAGCAAGAACTCCCGCACGGCGGCGATTTGGTCGGGTGCGATCAAAGTGGGCGCGTGGCCGACGCCTGCGAATTCGATCAAGTGGGCCTTGGGGCCGCGCTGCGTCATCGCGTGCGCGGTGGCAGGTGTGAGCAGGTCTGATTCAGCGCCGCGCAGCACCAAGGTCGGTGCGGTGACGGCGTCGTAGGCCTTCCACAGCATGGTCTGGCCGAACGCGGCCATCTCGGGGGTGACGCTGCGAAACGGAACACCAATGCGCGGGTCGTAATGCGGCTTGAAGCCATCGCCTTCGGCCTTCAGCATGGGCCGCGTCAGTGCCAGCCACTGCTCACGCGTGTGAGGGCCAAAGCTTTTGGAAATGCTCCACATGTAGTCGGCCGCTTCTTCGACCGACTTCCAATGCATGGGCAAACCCAAATAGCTGCCGATGCGCGCGATGGCGCTGGCTTCCAAAGTGGGGCCTACGTCGTTGATCACAAAACGGCGTATGGAATTGTTGGGCAATGCAGCCACGCCCAAACCAATCAAGCCGCCCATCGACGTGCCCAGCCAATCGAGCGAACTGGCGTTCAAACGGGCCAGCAAAGTGACCATGTCGGCCACGTACATCGGCACGCTGTAGCCGCTGGGGTCGGCGAGCCAATCAGACGCACCGCGCCCCACCACATCGGGGCACACCACGCGGTATTCATTCGACAGGGTCTGCGCCAGGACATCAAAGTCGCGGCCTTGGCGCGTAAGGCCGTGCACGCACAGCAGCACCTTGGGGTTGAGCGCGTCGCCCCATTCCCAATAGGCCATGCGGTGCAGGCCGCTGGGGGTAAGGCATTGAACATGATTCAGGCGGGGGGTGTTCATAAAGCGCGGCCTTGCATGGGTTGGGTCTTTGATAATCAGCAGTATCGAACACGTCACCAAGGAATAAAAATGTTGAACGGAAAAACAGCCCTCGTCACCGGCTCCACCAGCGGCATTGGGCTGGGGATTGCGATGAGCTTGGCGCGTCAAGGTGCCAACGTGGTGCTGAACGGCTTTGGTGACTTTGAAGCCGCCAAAGCGCAAGTGGCAACGGTGGGCGGCAAGGTGGGCTACCACGGTGCCGACATGAGCAAGCCCGCCGAGATTGCCGATTTGATGGCCTACGCGGCGCGCGATTTCGGCGGCGTCGATGTGCTGGTCAACAACGCAGGCATCCAATTTGTGGCCCAGGTAGAAGATTTTCCGGTGGAGAAATGGGACGCCATCATCGCCATCAACTTGAGCTCGGCGTTTCACACCACGCGCTTGGCCATGCCCGGCATGCGCGCCAAAAACTGGGGCCGCATCATCAACGTGGCGTCGGCCCACGGCCTGGTGGCGTCGGCGCAAAAGTCGGCTTATGTGGCGGCCAAACATGGCTTGGTGGGCTTCACCAAATCAAGCGCGTTGGAAGTGGCCACCACCGGCGTCACCGTGAACGCGATTTGCCCCGGCTGGGTGCTGACGCCGTTGGTGCAAAAACAAATTGACGACCGCGCCGCGCGCGAACGCATCACGGTAGACAAAGCCAAGCA
>JANYJJ010000144.1 GCA_025358485.1 Burkholderiales bacterium
CACACATCGGGGCCGTAAATTTTTGTGGACTTTTCACCGGCGTAAATTTCCATCCAGTGGATTTGTCGCTGGCCTGAGTAGGCCTTTGCAACCGCCGCATCCACCACCTTGATCATCACCGGGGTGATGTCAAAACCGGTGCCGTCACCCTCGATGTAGGGAATGATGGGCTGGGCTGGCACGTTCAACGAGTAGTCGGCGTTGACGGTGATTTTTTGCCCGGCTGGGGGCACTTTGATGTGCTGGTACATGGGGGTGAGGCTCCGCTCTCAAGGGGAATGTTGGGGTGGGTTCAGCCGCACAATTCTATGGCAGCGCAAAGGCAGGGAAAGCTTCATTGCAGTCATGACACACTTGCGCAAACAACACTCCTTCGCCTATTTCTTGGCCCACTTCTTGGCCCACTTCTTGGCACACTACTTGGCCCACTTTGCACGCCGCTTATGCCACGCTCATTCAACTGTTTGTTTGCTGTAGCCGGTCTGATGCTGACGCTTGCAGCCAGCGCGCAAAACGGTCCGCAAAAATTGCCGACGATCCCATTGAACGCGGGCATGCACATCATCCAAGCCGAGCTGGCGCAGGCGCCAGATGAGCGTTCCATCGGCCTGATGTTTCGCAAAACCATGGGCACCAACGAAGGCATGCTTTTCGCGTTTGAACAAGCTGCCACGCAGTGTTTTTGGATGAAGAACACCTTGCTGCCGCTGGACATTGCTTTTGTGGCCGCCGACGGCACCGTGGTCAACATCGACGCGATGAAGCCGCAAACTTTGGAATCGCATTGCTCCACCAAGCCTGTGCCGTTTGTGTTGGAAATGAACGTGGGCTGGTTTGCGAAGCGCGGGATCAAGGCGGGCTTCAAGCTGAAAGGTGCGCCGTTTGCGAATTAACGCAAAGAGCCGCACCATGAAAAAAGCCGGTCATTGACCGGCTTTTTCGCGACTGAAGCAAAGCAAATCAGTCAGCGAAATTGTCCTGCGCAAAGTCCCAGTTCACGAGCGAGGTCATGAAGGTCTCAGCGTATTTCGGACGTGCGTTGCGGAAGTCGATGTAGTAGGCGTGTTCCCACACGTCGATGGTCAGTAGGGCTTTGTCGGCCGTGGTCAACGGCGTGCCCGCTGCGCCGGTGTTGACGATGTCGACCGTGCCGTCTGGCTTCTTCACCAACCACGTCCACGCCGAACCAAAGTTGCCAACGGCGCTTTTGATGAAGGCTTCTTTGAACGCCGCGTAGCTGCCAAATTTGGCGTTGATGGCTGCGGCCAAGGGGCCGGTGGGCTCGCCGCCACCGTTCGGCTTCATGCAGTTCCACAGGAAGGTGTGGTTCCAAATTTGGGCCGAGTTGTTGTAGACGCCGCCGCTTGATTTTTTGATGATTTGTTCAAGCGTCATGGCCTCGAACTCGGTGCCTTTTT
This sequence comes from Burkholderiales bacterium, assembly GCA_025358485.1. GTDB lineage: Bacteria > Pseudomonadota > Gammaproteobacteria > Burkholderiales > Burkholderiaceae_C > JANYJJ01. Next base: position 1,419 of record JANYJJ010000144.1, read on the forward strand.
GCAGCGTGTTCAGGTTCACGACATAAGCGTTGTGGTGCTTGCCGTGGTGGTATTCCAAGGTCTCGCGGCTGATGTGCGGCGCGAGAGCATCAATGGCATAAGGGAGCGACGGCAGGGTGTGTTCCATGATTTTCCTTGGTGGGTGAGGATGAGGAGAAAGGCACGCGTTTGAAGTTTGCGATTTGATTGTAGGCAGCTTCCCGCAAGCGCACGGCCTGCGAAAACCTTGTCCAAATGTAGGTTGGGGCCTAGGTTTTTTTCAGCGGCTTCACTTCAAAGGGAATCACGCGCTGCACCGTCAAGTCGGCGTCACCGTCCCCCAGCAGCGCGTGCAACTGCGCACCCGGCTGTAACTGCTTGACGCTGGCCACGGCCTGGCCGCTGTCGGTGGTCAACCACGCGTAGCCGCGGCCCAGAACTTTGCGTGGATTCAAGGCCTGTAGGCGCGCATCCAAGCTGTCCAAACGCTGCGCTTGGTTGAGGCCCACCACAGCTGCTGCGCGCGTTAAACGCGGCGCCAAACGCGCCAAATTCTGAGCTTGCGACTGACACGCCAAGCGCGGCGCTGCATTCAAACGCAGGCCCAACAAGGCCAAGCGCTGGTGCTGCATGCGCATGGCTTGCGATGGCCGCGACAAGCGCAAACTGGCGGCGTCCAAGCGCTGCGCGTGGCTGTCTAGCGTGCGCAGCAAGCGGCGCGACATTTGCTGTGCCAACGCGGCCAACTCGTCCAACAAATCTTCCGTCACCGGGGCGGCCAACTCGGCAGCGGCGGTGGGCGTGGCAGCGCGATGATCGGCGGCAAAGTCGGCCAAGGTCACATCGGTTTCATGGCCCACACCACACACCACGGGCACCGGAAAAGCGGCAACGCTGCGCACCACGCGCTCGTCGTTGAAGGCCCACAAGTCCTCTAACGACCCGCCGCCGCGGCACACCAACAACACATCAATTTCGTTGCGCTGCGCGGCGCGAAGCATGGCGTTGACCAAGGCCTCGGGCGCATCTGGCCCTTGCACCAAGCTGGGGTAGATGGTGAGCGACACATGCGGCGCGCGGCGCGCCAAAGCGGCGCACACGTCGTGCAGCGCGGCCGCGCCCAAAGACGTGACCACGCCAAGTCGGCGCGGGTGGCTGGGCAGCGCGCGCTTGCGGCTGGGGTCAAACAATCCTTCCGCCTGCAACTTGGCTTTGAGCTGCAAGAACTTTTCAAACAGCGCGCCCTCGCCCGAACGCTGCATGGACTCGGCCACAAACTGCAATTCACCGCGCGGCTCGTACACCGCCAACCGGCCGCGCACAACCACCAAGGCACCCTCAGTGGGTGCGAAGTCCAGCATGCTGGCCGCGCGCCGGAACAGCGCACAGCGCATCGACGCGGCGCCGGTGTCACTGTCTTTCAGCGTGAAGTAGCAGTGCCCGCTGGCTGCCCTCGCAAAGCCTGAGATTTCGCCCTTCACGGTGACCGCGGCAAAGCGGCTGGCCAGGGTGTCGGCCACGGCGTGCACCAGCCCGGCAACGCTCCACACAGGGCGAGCAGAACCGGTCGCCCCGGAGACGTCGCGCTGGGTGTCTCTGGGCTCAATCATCAGCAAAGCCAGCGTCGGCGCGGGCTGAGAAGTCCACAACCGCGCCAAATGTGGCCTGCAAGGCCATGGCACCCGTCACATCACTTTCACAATCGCCTAAGTGGTTGATTTTCAAAGCTTTATTCGTGCTTAAAGATTGGGCAATCTGTTCCAGCCCTTGTAAATCAACGCGGGGCAGCACGCCGCTGCGGTGTTGTCCACACAGTTGTCCACAGTTGCGGTGGATGAATTGGCGTGCATCCCAAGCCCGCCCTGCCCAGCGTACAAACAGGGTCAGAATGCGCTGCATCGGCTGCTCTGAAGCACGCGCTCTAAGGGCCATAATCGCGCGTCCAGAATGCTGGCAACATCAACGAAAGGCCGCCGTTGTTTTCGATCATACAAGCCGCCGGATGGCCCATTTGGCCCCTGCTCATCTGTTCCATCGTCGCGCTGGCCTTGGTCATAGAACGCTTTTCCAGCCTGCGAACCAGCAAGGTGGCACCGCCCGCTTTGTTGAAAGAAGTGGTGGACGTCATGCACACCACTTTGCCCACCGCCGACGTGGTGGACAAGCTGGCCGCCAACTCGGTGATGGGGTCGGTTTTGGCCAGTGGCCTCCGTGCCGCGATGAGTGAGCCGCGCATCACCGAGCGCGCCTTGCGCGACGCGTTTGAATCGGCAGGACGCGCTGGCGTGCACAAATTAGAGCGCTACCTCAGCACCTTGGGCACCATCGCTTCGGCTGCGCCGTTGTTGGGTTTGCTGGGCACTGTGATCGGCATGATCGAGATTTTTGGTGCCCAAGCACCCACCGGTGCCGCCAACCCCGCCATGCTCGCGCACGGCATTTCGGTGGCGCTTTACAACACCGCTTTTGGCTTGATGGTGGCCATCCCGGCGCTGATGTTCTACCGTTACTTCCGCAGTCGGGTGGACGGCTACACGCTCGACCTGGAACAAGGCTGCGACCAGGTCGTCAGCCACCTGATGCGCTTGGCCGTGAAGCGCCAAGCTGCCTGAGTGCCGGGCGACTCAACATGCCGATGAACTTTCGTCGCAGCCAACGCGAAGAGCCTGAAATCAACCTCATCCCGTTCATCGACGTGCTGTTGGTGATTTTGATTTTTTTGATGCTCTCGACCACCTATTCCAAGTTCACCGAACTGCAAATCACGCTGCCCGTGGCCGACGCTGAAAAGGCGCGTGACAGGGCGCGGGAAATCATCGTGGCAGTGGCCGCCGACGGCCGCTACGCGGTCAATCGCAAACCTGTGGACGGCCGCAGCGTGGTGGCCTTGACCACCGAACTGGCGACAGCCTCCAGCGGCACAACCGACCCGGTGGTGATCATTTCGGCCGATGCCCAAGCGCCGCACCAAGCCGTCATCAACGTGATGGACGCTGCACGGCGCGCGCGCTTGGTGAAACTGACCTTTGCCACCCAAACCGCCAGCGGCGAAGCCCGCTGAAATGTCACGACCAGCGGCGAAGCTCGCTGGGACAGCTCAACCAGCGGCCCAGCCCGCTGGGTTGTCTGCACGTTTGCAAGCGGCGTGGCTGAAGCGCGGTGTTTTGGCTTGCGCGCTCTGGCCCTTTTCGGTGCTGATGCGGGCGGCGGTCAGCGTTCATAAATTGTGTTTTCGCGTTGGACTGCTTCAGTCGCACGGGCTGCCTGTGCCAGTGGTCGTGGTCGGCAACCTCATTGTGGGCGGAGCGGGCAAAACGCCCACGGTCATGGCCGTCGTGGCGCTGCTGAAAGCGGCGGGGTATCGCCCCGGCATCGTGTCGCGGGGTCACGGCCGCCGCAGCCATAACCGAAACTACAACAGCAGCCAAAACTACAACAGCAGCCACAGCGTCCAAGAAGTTCATCACAACACGCCTGCCGCTGAAAGCGGCGATGAGCCGCTGTTGCTGCGCTTGCGCTGCGCCGTGCCGGTGGTGGTGGGCCGTGACCGCGTGGCCGCCGCGCACATGCTTTTGCAGGCACACGCCGAGGTCAACATCATCGTCAGCGACGACGGCCTGCAACACCACCGGCTGCGTCGCGACGCGCAAGTGGTGGTGTTTGACGAGCGTGGTGCGGGCAACGGCTGGCTGCTGCCGGCCGGGCCGCTGCGCGAGCCCTTGGGCGCGCCGCCGCAGCGCAGCGTGGTGGTCTACAACGCTGCCAGCGCGTCAACCGCGTGGCCGGGTAAAACGGCAGAGCGGTCGCTGGCTGGCGTCGTGCTTTTGAGCGACTGGTGGAACGGCGAAGCCGCCAGCGCGAATTCACTGACAGCCCTGTGCGACAGGCCGGTGTGGGCCGCCGCTGGCATGGCGCAGCCGCAGCGCTTTTTTGAGATGCTGCGCGCGGCCGGTTTGCAAAACTTGAAGCCGCTGCCCCTGCCCGACCACTTCGACTTCGCCGCCCTGCCCTGGCCCGCTGATGCGCTTGACGTCATCGTCACCGAAAAAGATGCCGTGAAGCTGCGGCCCGAACGCACGGGCAGCACGCGGGTGTGGGTCGCGCCGCTAAACTTTGCGCTGCACCCTGCCAGCAGCGCCGCTTTGTTGGCCTTGTTGGCGCCGCCGTCGTAAGCCAAACCGAGGAAAAATCCATGGACACCCGCTTGCTCAACCTCTTGGTTTGCCCTGTTTGCAAAGGCCCATTGGCGCATCACCGGCCGCCGCACAACGAGCGCCATGAGTTGGTCTGCAACGCCGACCGCTTGGCCTTTCCGGTGCGTGACGGCATACCCGTGATGTTGGAAAACGAGGCTCGCAGCTTGGACGGTGACACCGGCCGAGAGTCGGCCACCACCAGCGCCGCTGCCGACCGCCAAGCGCATTGAGCTTCACCGTTCTCATCCCCGCGCGGCTGGGCTCGACGCGCTTGCCGCGCAAGCCACTCGCCGACATTGCCGGGATGCCGATGGTGGTGCGTGTGGCCCGCCAAGCGCTGCTGTCTGACGCGTCCAACGTCGTTGTGGCGGCCGATCACGGTGACATCGTGGCCGCTTGCCAAGCGCACGGCATCACCGCCCTGCTCACGCGCACAGACCACGCCACCGGCAGCGACCGCTTGGCCGAATGCTGCGAGCTGTTGGGCTTGAACGGCGACGACGCCGTCGTCAATGTGCAAGGCGACGAGCCGCTGATAGACCCGCGCCTCATCAACGCATGCGCAGCCGAATTGGAAGCCCACAGCGACTGCGTGATGAGCACCGTGGCGCATCGCATTCACGACGCGGGTGACTTCAACAACCCCAACGTCGTCAAAGTGGTGCTCGATGCGAAAGGCCGTGCGCTGTTGTTTTCGCGTGCGTCAATTCCTTGCTGGCGCGACGCACCAAATGCCGCCTCGCTCAGCTCACCGCCACCGCTGCGCCACGTTGGCATCTACGCCTATCGGGCTGGTTTTTTGCGTGCCTTTCCTGGCTTGACGATCAGCCCGCTTGAGGTGACTGAATCCTTAGAACAACTGCGCGTTTTATGGCACGGCGAGCGCATTGCGGTGCATGTGACTCAGCTGGCGCTGAAAGGCGGCGTTGACACACCGGCCGACTTGGAAAGGGTGCGCGCGCTGTGCCTTCGTGAGCGCTGAATTCAGCCCTGAATGCAGCGCTGAATGCAGGGCGGTTTGCAGGCACCAAGGTGTCAGCCACGCGCACAGACTGCGTGCTATTCTTAATTTCAAGCTGTACCTCAAGAGCAGCGCGAGCATGACGGCGACACCTTTTGCCGCACCCAAAAAATAACGAGGACAAGCCATGAGATTGATTTTGTTGGGGGCCCCTGGTGCGGGCAAAGGCACACAGGCTGCCTTCATTTGCCAGAAGTTCGGGATCCCACAAATTTCCACAGGCGACATGCTGCGCGCCGCCGTGAAAGCGGGCTCGCCTATGGGCATTGCCGCGAAGAAAGTGATGGACTCTGGGGCGCTGGTGGGCGACGACATCATCATCGGCTTGGTCAAAGAACGCATCACCCAGCCCGACTGCGGCAACGGTTTTTTGTTTGACGGTTTTCCGCGCACCATTCCGCAAGCTGACGCCATGAAAGCGGCTGGCGTGAAGCTCGATTTGGTGTTGGAAATTGACGTGCCCGACGCCGCCATCATCGAGCGCATGAGTGGCCGGCGCGTGCACATCGCGTCGGGCCGCACCTATCACGTGCGCTTCAACCCGCCCAAAGTGGAAGGCAAAGACGACGCGACGGGCGAAGACCTCATCCAACGTGAAGACGACAAAGAAGAGACCGTGCGCAAGCGGCTTGACGTCTATCAAAACCAAACACGACCCTTGGTGGCCTACTACTCGGAATGGGCTGCGCGGGGCGATGCGCAAGCGCCGGCTTACCGAAAAATCAGCGGCACCGGCAGCGTTGAGGAGATCACCCAGCGTGCGCTCGCCGCCCTGGGTTGAGACTCATCTGCCGCACTCGAAACCTTGAATTTCACGCCGCTTTTTGAGCGGCTTTTTCTTGGCCATTGAACTCACCGACACACGCAAACGCAATCTCTTCAGCAATCTCTTCAGCAGTTTCATCAGGAGTTAGACCATGGAAATCGCAGGCAAAGTATTCATCGTCACCGGAGGCGCATCGGGCCTGGGTGAGGGCACGGTGCGCATGTTGGTGGCGCAAGGCGGCAAGGTCGCCGTCGCCGACTTGCAGGCCGACAAAGGCGCTGCTTTGGTTGGGGAGCTGGGCGCTGACAGTGTCGCTTTCGTGCGGTGCGACGTGAGCCAAGAAGCCGACGGCCAAGCTGTGGTGGCAAGGGCGCAGAGCATGGGCAAGTTGATGGGCTTGGTCAACTGTGCGGGCATTGCGATTGGCACCAAAACCGTGGGCAAAGATGGTGCCCATCCACTGGCCCAGTTCACCAAAGTGGTGACCGTCAATTTGATCGGCAGCTTCAACATGATCCGTCTGGCGGCGACAGCGATGAGCACCAACACACCCGAAGCCACCGGCGAGCGCGGCGTGATCATCAGCACCGCCAGCGTGGCCGCTTACGACGGTCAAATTGGTCAGGCGGCTTATTCAGCATCCAAAGGCGGCGTGGTTGGCATGACCTTGCCCATTGCCCGCGATTTGGCGCGCAACGGCATACGCAACATGACCATCGCCCCCGGCATTTTTGGCACGCCCATGATGTTTTCCATGCCGCAAGAGTTGCAAGACAGCTTGGCCGCAGGCGTGCCCTTCCCCAGCCGTTTGGGCACGCCCGCTGACTACGCCAAGCTGGTGCACCAGATCATCACGAACGACATGTTGAACGGCGAAGTCATTCGCTTGGACGGCGCGATACGCTTGGCACCGAAGTGAGTTTTTGGGCTTGGAACAAACATAAAAAAACCGGCCCTTGCAGCCGGTTTTTTTGTCGGTGAGGCGCCTTAGGCGTCAGGTTTTGCGTTTGGCGTAAAGAGCCCACAAACGCGCCAAGTCAGCCGTACCGTCTGTGCCCGCCACGGTCTTGAACGTAGCCTGCGCCTTGGCGTTTTCACCTGCAATGAGCTGCGCCATGCCCAAGTGCAGCTTGGTGTCTTCAGGGCGCTTCAAACCGCCCTTGGCGATGCCTTGCTGCATGGTGGCCAAACCTTTGGCGGCTTGACCATTCAGCACTTGGTTGTAGCCCACGCTGACCAAGCCGTTGCCGTCTTTCGCGGCTGCCGCCTCGGCTTCGGTGTTGGCCTGCGCAGCTCTGTCTTCTTCGCTGCGCTTGACCATCAAGTCTTTGAGGCGCTTGTGGCGGTCGGCTTCAGCACCGGTGCCCAGCACGCCTGCCGCAAAACCTTTGTCCACAACTTGCTTGCCTTCAATGGGGTAGCCCGCTTGCACAGCCAATTGCGACATTTCCATGTAATCGCTGGCCTTCGTCATGCTGCCGGTGGCCAAGCTCAAGCGGTAGGTGTCCAGCGCCAAGCGGTCGCTGAAATTGGGCTTGCGTTGTAGGCGACTGAGCAGGTCAGTCCAGTACTCTTTTTTGGGGTAGTAAGTGACCAGCTTTTCCATGGCATATACATAACCGCCAGTGTCGTTCTGCTTGAGCGCAGCTGTCATAAGCAGCTTGATGCGCTCTTCACCGGGCACACCGCCAGCCTTCTCGGTGCCTTGAATTTCAGCCGACACTTCTTTTTGAACGCCCGCGAAATCGCCCGACAAATACTGGCTTTGAATCAGCAAGGTGCGGATCGAGCCGCTGGTGCCGCCTTCACGCAAATAGCGCTGGCTCCACTGCATGGCGCGGGCGTAGTTGCCTGCGCGGTAGCTGCTGCCGGCCAAAGACTCAATCATGCGCAGCTTGTCAGCCGCGCCCAATTTAGTACTGCCGCTGATGGCCTCAAACGCCTTGCCTGCGGTTTCGATATCGCCTGCGCCGGAGGCTGCCGACATGCGCATGCGTTCGATGAGGTAATTTTCATCAGCCGTTTTGCCACCCACTGCATCGGCATCACGCACTTTGGCCAAGGCTTCTTTGAATCTTTGAGCCTTCACCAATTCAGACGCTGCCTGCAAGGGTTTGCCTATTTCAGGGCGCAAGCTTTGGGCCTGAGCGTGAGTGGCCGCCAGCGTCATCGCAACCGTCAACACAACTGCACTCACCATGCAAGCAAGCGCACGAGGCGCCTTGAACTTGGGTCGCGTCAAAGCAATTTCCGCCATCGTCATCCCCGTCACTTCACGAATTGCTCGTTGCCCACGATGCCCAGCTTGGTGATACCCAAGCGCTGCGCGCTGGCCATCACGGCCGCAACAGATTTGTACTCAACCAGCTTGTTCGGGCGCAAATGCACCTCTGGTTGATCGGCCACAGCGGCTGCCTGCCTCAGCTTGGCTTCGAGCACATTTCGATCGGCCAACGCTTCACCGTTCCACAGCACGGTGCCGTCGAAGTCGACGTCGATGGTGACAACCACGGGTTCCTTCGTTGGCGGTGGTGGATTGCCCGCAGGCATGCTGAGGTTCACCGAATGCAACTGCACCGGAATCGTGATGATCAGCACCAACATCACGTCGATGAGGGGCGTGGTGTTCATGTCCATCATGACTTCGGGTTCGCCAGAGCCGCCCGATCCTAGGTTCATTCCCATGTGTGTGTCCTCAGCCTTTTCTCAGCCCTTCGGGGGCGGTTCGGTGACGAAGCTGATCTTCAAAATGCCAGCGCGCTGACACGCAAACACCACGCGACCGACCGACTCATAACGCGCCTTTTCATCACCGCGGATGTGCACTTCAGGTTGCGGGTTGAGCACGCCAACTTGCTTGAGCTTTTTCACCAAAGTATCGTTGTCAGCCACGGCTTTAGCGTTCCAAAAAACATCGCCATCTTTGTTTACCGAAATCTCAATGTTCTCGGGTTTGGTTTGGTGCGCAATGTTGGTCTCTTTGGGAAGAGACATGGGCACGGTTTGTGTAACCACCGGAATGGTGATGAGGAAGATGATCAGCAACACCAACATCACGTCCACAAGCGGTGTGGTGTTGATGTTGGCGTTGATCTCATCTTCGCCGCTGTCGCTGCCGACGTTGAAGGCCATGGTGCTTACTTTCGGCTTTGTGTTTGAAACAGTGCGCAGGCTCAGCGAACGCTGCTGCTTTTTGCGCCCATCAACACGCCGTGCAAATCAGCGCCAAAGCCACGCACGTTTTCCATGGTGATTTTGTTGCGACGCACCAGCCAGTTGTAGCCAAGCACCGCGGGCACCGCCACGGCCAAGCCAATCGCCGTCATGATGAGCGCCTCGCCCACCGGCCCAGCCACTTTGTCGATCGATGCTTGACCGGCAATGCCAATTGCGGTCAGCGCGTGATAGATGCCCCACACGGTGCCGAACAAACCAATGAACGGCGACGTTGATCCGACCGTCGCCAAAAACGACAAGCCGTCTTGCAAGCGGCTGTTCACGTCGGCCACGCTGCGCTCAACGCTCATCGCCACCCAGGTGCTGCGGTCGATGTTCTTGGTCAAATCACCTTCGTGGTTCGTACCGGCATTGATGCCACTGTCTGCAAGGAAGCGGAAGGCACTGCCCTCTTTCAGTGAACTGGCACCGGCAGCCAGATTAGGTGCCTTGAAGAAGTTTTTGCGCGCCTTCTTGGCTTCACCGGCGATCTTGAAACTCTCGTACAACTTGGTGATCAAGATGTACCAACTGCCCATGCTCATCAGCACCAAGATGATCAGCGTGCCACGTGACACGAAGTCGCCCTGCGACCACAGCGCACCCAAACCGTAAGGGTTGTCGACGCTTTCTTTGCTGGTGATTCCAGCATTTGTCACTGGCGCAACAGCGGCGGCAACTGGTGCAGCCACAGCCGCCGCTGCAGACGCAGCGACCGCTCCAGCGGCGGGTTTCGCTTCTTGTGCGTTGGCAGTCAAAGGCGCAGCGGCTGAAAGCGCGGCAGCGAGAACGAAAGAAAACAGAGCGTTTGAGCTTGAGGTCATGAGGACTCCGGGGAAATACATGTCAGGAAGTTGGATGATTTTGATGAGCTTGTGCGGGGCGCGCGCTCATCACTTGATGTCGAATAAAAACTCTTGGCGTATCTGAATACCGTCACCAGAGCAGGCGTAGCCGTCTTTCATGGCCGTTTCAATCGCCGAGACGAACTGCCTCATCACACGGCGATCGGCGACGCCCTTCAGCGTGTTCTTCTCAACGTCTACCTGAACAACACGGCCTGCTTTCAAAGTGGCCAGAACTGTGATGCTGCCCTGCACTTCGGTGTTGACGCCCGGAGCCTCAGGAGGGGGAGTTTTGGCGCAGACCGTGCCAGCCAGCACCGGACCCGCTGGTTTAACAACAGGCGCCGGTGGCGCTGGCGCTGCGGCCACGACCGGTGGGGGCGCAGGCGCGATCACCACGGGTGCTGGCGGCGGCGTTGCAGTGACCGCGGTGATAGTCGCTGCAGGTGGAGGCGGCGCGCTGACCTGAACTTCGGGCGGCGGGATGAACGGCGGCGGTGGTGCCTCCAACTTTGGCGGCGGCGGAATCACGATTTCCGGCGGCGGCGGCGGTTTTTTGATCTCTTCGATCACCTTGGTTTCAATCGGGGCCCGAACCACGTCGACCACCTTTTTGGCCAAGCCAGTGACGAGTGCATACACGACGAAGACGTGAAATGCGATCACCACAGCAATGCCGATCAAATGACGCCGCGGATCGGCTTGTCGTTTAGAAAAGTCCATCAGCAAAATCCATCACAAATTTCCGTAAATGGGCGTTTTTCGGGTCGTGAATATTTACACACCGCAAACCGTCGGATCGTTGCTACCGCTTTGTATGCACGAATCGCTAAAAGGTAACACTGACATGCGACGTCGTCTCAGACCGTCATCCTGTCCGCATTGTGCCGCGCAAGCGAACAGAACACAGACCAACAACCCATCATTGCCCTGAACAACCATGCCAAAGCTCAAACTGTCCGACCAAAACTTAGGACACGGGTACGAACTGAGTTGTTGAAAAAACTCAACGGGCTTTGCCAACTTCGACGCTAGAAAGTCAAGCTTCGCGAGCAGGGAATTTTCGAAATGCGCCAAACAGAACAAAGCCATCTTTTGCCCGGCTATCAATGAGAGACCTTGTTGCAAACATCTATCCGACGCCATCCGACTTTGTCATCAAAAAACTTGTCCACCAGACCTAATTTCGCCCGGCCATCTGAACCCCGGTCTGAAAACGCGTCGGTCGACTTCTCTCCTCGGCACAGAATCGCAATTGGAGCGGCCCGTTTCTCAGATGCACCCCACACTCTACGAGCGCTGAGACACAGACCCAGGAACTCGGACTTGGTCGACTCGCAAGAGCAACAAACTTCCGGCCGTTGAGGCAACTGCCATCCACAGCAATCAAAAAACCGCTGCAACCGCTTCAGCAAGTCCGAAGCTTTCCTTTTCCGCCCCCAACAAGGGACACAACTCGACAACAGAAAACTTCAGACAGATCGACAAAGAACTTGATACGGCATAGCCCAGGTCGGAGCCCTGTACGCCAACCCAGGCGTCGAGCCCACTTTGCGTCAACAATCTGCCAACGGGAAAAAACAAAAACAAACCAAACGAAACATTCCGGTGTCTACGTCCAGTCTGTCAAGTCTTGATCTGTTTGCAATCGATTGCACAAACACTATGCTAGTGTGTCTGCTGCGGATCAACAAACCGTGTAAACCCGAATTTCTGTCGCGATCAATCACTCGGACGCTCACAAAAAAGCCCGTTGACCCACGGTCAACGGGCACGACTTTCAAAATTAAACCTTCGATCGTCAGGGTTCAGAAAAACTTGTATTTAGCACGTACATAGTATGCGCGGCCCAGCGGGTTCGTAAGCGTTGCGTCGTAACCAGTTTGGAAGTTCGATGTCACGCGTGAAGTAGGAGGGTCGCGATCAAAGACGTTTTTGATGCCAAATGTCAAGTCAAGATTTTTGAATCCTTTCCATCCCACCTGCGCGTCGATAGTTTCGTAAGCTGAAACTTCCCGTTGCGCTGGATATGCCGCGCTAACCGTAATACCCGGATCGTTGAAGTCAATATAACCACTCGTGAAGTTATGAGTGACCGATCCATTCCAGGGCCCGCGGGCGTATGCCAACGTCAGACCATGACGATAACGTGGCTGCGGACCGTAATCTTGGTAGGTACCCAAATCTGATACGGGTGCGGTAGCGAAATACTGGTACCCGTGCTTCATATAGTAAGTAGCGTCATAATTCAGAGTGAAGTCGCCCACAGCGGTTTTTTGCTTGTAGTTTGCGGTGACATCCAGACCTGCCGCAAAAAACCGGGCCGCATTGTCATAAGGCAGCGACACATAAGCTAAAGGGAAGTCTTTGTTGGTACTTCCCTTGATAGCTCCGGTCTGGTTACCGTCATCTGACCAGCCGTTTGGAAAATCCTTCGGATCGTAACGGTAATAGTTGTTAACCAAACCGACCGGATCACCAAAAACTTGAATTTCCGATTTGGCTTGGATAGCGCCTTTGATGTTTACATTCCAATAGTCAACAGAAACAAACAGATTGGTATTAGGCTGAAGAATCAATCCGAGTGAATATTGTTTTGACTTCTCGGGTGTAAGTGTTTTATTACCACCGTTCGCAGTCGGCTGCTGGACATTACATTCGTCTTGAAGTTCGTTCACCGCGTTGATCGTGTTGGTGATCGCGACTCCACCGGGACAGCGAATCGGATCGCTGTAAGTGCTATTTGTGTTGTTGCCAGACGTGAAGGGCCGCAGGTTTTCGTACAAGGTTGGAGCTCTGTAGCCCTCGCCATACGAAGCGCGAAGGGCAACTTCTTTGGTGGGTTGGTAACGCAAGGAGGCTTTGGGACTGGTGTTGCTGAAGGACGTGCCGAAGCCATTTTTGTAATCATCGAGACGCGCAGCCAGATTCAATTCCAAATCTTTGTAAATGGGAATATTCGACTCGACGAAGAACCCGACAACTTTGCGATCACCTGAAACACTGGGTATGGGCCCGGCACCACCCACTTGGTCCCCACTCGCCAACACGGGATAAGAAATTTGATCCAAGACCTCTTTTCTAAATGAAGCGCCGAACGACAGTCCAACTGGACCGTACGTCAACTGAGCTATCTCTTTCGATATGTGGAAATCAAGCTCTGTGGACTTGGAGATGGCGCTTTGCTCCGGGCCACTCAAGCGCGCGCTGTCGAGCAGAGCTTGACTCGCCGCATCCTGTGATCCGAAGACGTTGATACTTCCAGCGTTCACCAGCGGGGTCAATTTGGAATAGCTGAACTGCCCTGGGCCAAAACTCACGACACCCTTGTTTTTTGATATCGCGACGCCCAAATCGTAGTCCCAGCTGAAAGCCGTTCCTTTGACGCCAAAAAGTGCACGATCGTTGTTGATTTCGGTCATGTCGGTGCGACCACCGCCGGCCACTGTCCGCCAGGTGCCGCTCATATTTCCAACGGGAGTAACGACCGTGTCCGCGGTCAACACTGCTCCTGCGGCCAAGGTAGTGCCATTTGCCAAGGTGTACGTGGTGCCCGCAGGAACAACATACCCTTTAGGAATCGTGAATTGCGTGGGGTAAAATCGACCCTTCGGAATCGTGCCAGTTCCTCCTGGGTATGTCATATTGACCGTGTATGGCGCTGGCGAGTAGCTGGCTGTCGATTTATCCTGAGTATGAGTAGCCTCAAAATAGGCTTCATTATTTTCATTTATTTTAAATATTCCACGCGCGACGATATTATCGTGAGTCGCTTTTGGAATCAAATCAATGTACTTCACATAGTCAGTACCGCAAGACTTTGCGTCCCGTATGACCAACGCAAACTCCTGTGAATCGCAACCGGTGTACCGAAGGGGATTCACACCCGTGTATTTATTACCAAGGCTGTCAGTGAAGTTGAAGTTGGGCACGCCGTTGCGCGGGGATGCCTTGTTGATGCCCAGATCCGGGCGATTCGCAGTGGCGGCAAACGCACGGTCTTTGGCTCTCAACGGATCGTCTTGCTCGTGATTCGCACTGATCATGACGTTGAAACCTTGGGTGGCCAAATCACCGAATCCGCCAGTGATATTGAAGCTCGTGCTGTCGCCGCCGGTTTTCGCCGCCTTGGTTCCAGCGGCTGAAACTTCCAGCCCTTGAAAATCACGGCGCAAGATAAAGTTGATCACGCCTGCGACGGCGTCTGCGCCGTAGATGGCTGAAGCACCGTCGCGGAGCACTTCAATACGCTCGATAGCAGAAAGAGGAATTGAATTCAGATCAACGGGGTTGTTACCGAAGGCGTAGTTTGCGAGCCGCCGGCCATTGAGCAAGACCAGGGTGTACTTCTGGCCCAGCCCTCGCAAGTTCGCAGTCGACGGAACTCCAGACGCGCCCACGTTGTTCGCTGCAACGCTTCCACCAAAATTAGACGGAATCATGTTCACTAGGTCTTGAGCCGTGGTGGCACCACTGCGCTCTATGTCAGCGCGCTTGATCACCGTGATTGGCAAAGCCGTTTCAGCGTCGAGTCGTTTGATGCTGGAACCCGTGATTTCCACCCGCTCAAGCTGTTGTTGTGCAAAGGCGGGGGCGCTGCCCAATGAAACTGCTCCGCCAAAGGCGAGCATGAGTCCTGAATAAACCTTGGTTCTCTTGAACATGAAATCTCCTGTTGTTCGGGGAAAAGTGATAAGTGAGGCGGCGCGGAGACAGCGTTTGTTTTGTTCTTGCTGAACATCACGGTGCGTTGTCACGTTTGCTTGACACCGAAGTGTCATTCAACCGAAAAACGCGCGGATCCGGGTTTACCTTGGCGTCAAAGAGCAGCGAGCAGCAAACGTGCCAGCTGACCAAAGCCCGTTTCGAAAAAACCTCGGTGGAATGCGGGCTTGCGAGCGACAAACTGTTTGCACCACCGATTACGGCGCTAAGGTGACCAGGGCACCTTAGGTACATGCACCTAGCGCGACAATCGCACTTCGTTGGTTAGGGGCAACAAAACTGCGATTTGCGCAACCCAACCACGGTGAGGAAGCTGCACAGGTCGCCGTCGGCTTTCCAATGTTTCCTGACGACAGCAACTCGCAAAAAGTGCTCGTCATCGCCGAAACGCGATGCAGATCGCCTGGGGCGCGAACTTTGCTTAACAACCTCTCGGATGCCGACGGCTTTTGTGAGCCGTCCGCAACAGTAGAGAAATCCCGAGTGACCGCTTAGGTTGCATTCAGCAACAATCTCGTCTTCGGGTGGTGCTGACGCTGAGCGGAATCGGCGGCCCCCTACCTTTTTTGCCCTGCATAACCTTCCAAGGACTCTTCAATGTTTCAACGAACCAAACTCAACCGCTGTCTGCTGACCGCTTTCAGCGGTGCCGCGATGCTCAGTTCAGGACTTGCCTTCGGTCAATCTCAACTGGAACGCGTGGAAATCACTGGCTCGTCGATCAAACGCTCGATCGCCAGCGAAGGCGCATTGCCCGTCACTATTTTGAAAGCTGAAGAGCTGCGCCAGCAGGGCATTACCAGCGTTGAGGGCATCGTTCAGTTGCTGACCGCAAGTCAGTCAAGCTCGGGCGGCAGCAACTCCATTGGCAGCGGCACGGGCGGCGCATCTTTCGCCAATTTGCGCGGCTTGGGCAACAGCAAAACTCTGATTTTGCTGAATGGTCGACGCATGGCAGCTTTCGCATTTGGTGTTGATGCGGTCGACTTAAATTCCATCCCTTTCGCTGTGATCGACCGCGTAGAAGTTCTGCGCGATGGGGCATCTGCTATCTACGGCACTGATGCAATCACCGGCGTCATCAACTTCATCACCAAGAAAACCTACAACGGTGGCACCCTCAGCTTGGAAGCCATCAAACCCATGAAGGACGGCGGCAAAGAAACTCGCGGCTCCTTCGTTTTGGGCTTCGGTGACCTTGAAAAGGACAACGTGAACTTCTGGTTGTCGTTTGACAAGCAAGATAAAGATCGCCTGCGTGCGTTAGACCGCACTTTTTCAGCCAGCGGCGTTATCCCGTCCAAAGGTGTTAGCGGATCTTCCGGAACCACCTTCCCGGGCAACTTCTCTCAAGCCAAAGGTTTGGACGGAAATTCAGTCAGCGGCAACTTGACTGCACCAGCTTGCAAACCGCCACTTTCATTGGTCAGCCCAACAAATTCCGCTGCCTGTATTTTTGACTTTTCGGCCACCATCGACACTATCCCTGATGTTCAACAGGAAACCGTGGCGGGCCGCTTCAATTTCAAGCTGAACGCTGACACGGTGTTCTCGGCCGAGGTGATGTCTACTGACAACCGCAACGTGTCTCGGGTGGCACCTGATCCAGTTTCAGGCGTAGTGCTCACACCAACCAATCCGGCTTACCCCACCGGCTTTCCCAACGTTGATCCCACCAAGAACGTGACTGCCGGTTGGCGAATGGTGCCAGCGGGCAACCGAACCAACGAATCCTTGTCATCGGCACAACGATTGGTCATGGACTTGACCGGAACAGTGGCCAACACCGATTACCGCCTCGGCTATTTCTACACGACCAGCGGGGCGCAAGACGGTGCCATTGATGGGTACGTCAATGCTGCATTTGTACGCGCCCAGGTGGCTGCTGGAAAACTCACCCCGTTCGCGGACGCCACAGCGGCCCAACTGGCCATCATCGAACAAGCAAAACTGCGAGGCACTTTCGTGACTGCAGAGGGCACAACCCAAGGCTTGGACTTGCGTGTGTCCCGCGAATTGTTCGCAATGGGTGGCGGCAGCGCGGCCATGTCTCTAGGCGCAGAAGTGCGGAAAGAGTTTTACCGGTACGACACAGACGACACCGTTGTGAATTCGATTCCTTCCGCAGGCCGGTCTCCGAGCCACGTGACCGGAAGCCGTGATGTGAAGGCTGTTTCGGCGGAACTCTTGTTGCCTTTCACCAAAATGTTGGAAATGCAATTGGCCGCTCGATACGACCAATATTCGGATGTTGGCAGCACCTTCAACCCAAAGATTGGCCTGCGCTTCCAACCAATGAAAGAGCTGGTTGTACGCACGTCGTACAACACGGGCTTCAGGGCACCGACGCTGGATGAGCTGTATGTCCCGAACACAACCACGTTCGCGGCATCCAACTCAAACGACCCTTTGCTGTGCCCAGGCGGCGTCGTGAACAAGGCGGCGGGTGGTATTTCCAGCCGCGACTGCGGTCAACAAGTACAACGCCTCAATGGCGGCAACCTTGCTCTCAAGCCTGAAAAATCAAAAACCTTCTCGCTTGGTTTTGCGATCGAGCCGCTCAAAAACTTCACCTTCTCGGCTGATTATTTCAAGATTCAGTTGACCGATCAGATCAGCACGATTCCCCCTGATTCGATCATCGCTGACCCTGTGCAATACGCGGCCAAGTACGTCCGATGCAAGGAACTGTCCGTGGCGCGTCAACAAGGCTCGCCTGAGTTGCAGCGCTGCCTTGCCGACAATCTGAACAGCAATGCCATCGCTTACCTCATCACAACGAACGAAAACGTCGGCAAAGTGTCGACAAGCGGCATCGACTTCGCGGCCGGTTATTCCATGGCCATGGGTTCAGGTGCGAGCTTGGGCTTGAGCTGGGATGCCACTTGGGTACGCAGCTACCTCTACCAGAACACACCTACCGACGTGGTGAAAGAGAACGTTGGCATTTATTCAGACGGCAGCCCCGTGTTTCGTTGGCAGCACAGCTTCGCCGCCACCTGGAGTCAAGCCAATTGGAGCAGCCGTTTGGCCATCCGTCACAAGACGGGTTACTACGACATGAACTTGCCGTCTACTGTGGTCGGCGGGCCTGACTTCTACCAATTCGTCAAGCCTTACACCTTGGTGGACTTGTCGTTCACCGCCAAGCCAATCAAAGCCGTGAGCGTGACAGCCGGTGTCAAGAACTTGTTTGACACCGACCCTCCTTTCTCGAATCAAAGCACACGCTCACAGCGCGGTTATGACCCCCGTTACACCGATCCGCTGGGTCGCACCTTGTTTGTGCGGGGCAGCTACACGTTCTGATTTTTGACCGGGCTCACGCCCGTCTTGTGCCGACAAACCAACGCCGGCAAATCAAACCCCGGGGAGCCGAAAGTTCGGCCCTCAGGGGTTTTTTCATTTTCGGAATCGCTGCCCACGCTCGGCTGCGTGGGCACTGAAGTTCAGCACTCGGCCACGGCGAATCAGCAGACAGGGTTATCTTCGCCTGCGGCACGAGTCAGTCGTCTGGGCATATCGGATCCGGGCAGTGGCCTTGCGTCAACAGGCGCAGCCCCTGATCGCGCATCGGGCAGGCGCGCGTGTTGCCCACGTGGGCGACTGTCCGGTTTTGACCGCGAAGGGCCACACCGTCAAGGTGGTCAAGGTGGTCATGGCGGCGCTCGCATCAGCTCGGGTGTGGCGGTTGTGGTCTGAGAACCAAGCGTTTTGGGCGCTGATGGTGCGGTCGAGCACCACGCTGGTGTGCGATGTGGGCGGCGCGGCGAAGCAGTCTTTGGGCAGGGCCATCACGGTGGTTTGCGCTGCCATTCGGCCACCATCGCCCGACGCGACACCGTCAACGATGCCGACGATGAAACCACGCGCTTCGTCGTGCCATCAGCAGGCCGCCAGAAAAATGCGTGCAAAGAACAAGCCCTTGGACAGTGCGTCAAAACGCAAGACGCACCAACTTGCAGCCGATGCTGGGGATTGCCCTTGGCACTTCACTTGCTTAGTTGGTGCATTGCACAAAATTTCCAAGGGCGGGCATGAAGAAGATGAAGCTGGTGATGGTGGGCAATGGAATGGCGGGTGTGCGCACGCTGGAGGAGTTGTTGAAGATTGCGCCTGATCTGTACGACATCACGGTGTTTGGTGCCGAGCCTCACCCAAACTACAACCGCATTTTGCTGAGCCCGGTGCTGGCCGGAGAGCAAACGCTGGACGAGATAGTCCTGAATCCGCTGACCTGGTACGCGGACAACCGCATCAATTTGCACCTGGGCAAAAAAGTGGTGCAGGTTGACCGCAACAAACGCGTCGTGCGTGCGGAAGACGGCACCGAGGAAAGTTATGACAGGCTGCTGATGGCCACGGGCTCGCATCCTTTCATCTTGCCAATTCCGGGCAAAAACTTGGACGGTGTCATCGCTTACCGCGACATCTACGACACCAACACCATGATCGCGGCGGCTGACAAGTTCCAGCACGCTGTCGTCATCGGCGGCGGCCTCCTGGGCTTGGAAGCTGCCAACGGCTTGATGTTGCGCGGCATGCAGGTCACCGTGGTGCACATCATGCCGTGGCTGATGGAGCGCCAGCTTGATGAGACGGCGGGCAAGCTGCTGCAAAAGTCTTTAGAAGACCGTGGGCTGAAGTTTTTGATCGGCGCTCAAACCCAGGCGCTGATTGGCGACCATGATGACGGTAAGGCAGGCCGTGTGATGTGCGTTCAATTCAAAGACGGCACTGAAATTCCAGCCGACTTGGTGGTCATGGCCGCAGGCATACGACCCAACACCGATTTGGCGGTGGACATGGGCCTGCACTGCGGCGTCAACAACCGCAGCGGCATCGTCGTCAACGACACCATGCAAACCATCACCGACCCGCGCATTTATTCGGTCGGTGAATGCGCGGCGCATCGCGGTCAGGTCTACGGTTTGGTGGCACCGTTGTTTGAGCAGGGCAAGGTCTGCGCCACCCATTTGGGGCAGTTCGGCATCGGGCGTTATCAGGGCTCACAAACCAGCACCAAGCTCAAAGTTACCGGCATCGATTTGTTCAGCGCGGGCAACTTCGCCGGCAAAGCATCGGGCAAAGCGGAAGACGCTGACTGCGAAGAAATCGTCATGTCCGACCCCTTCGGCGGCGTTTACAAAAAGTTGGTGATCAAAGATGACAAACTCATCGGTGCCTGCCTTTACGGCGACACCGTGGACGGCAGTTGGTACTTCAAATTGCTGCGCGACGGCCGCAAAATTTCTGACATTCGCGACAAGTTGATGTTTGGCGAATCCAACATCGGCGATGTCGGCCACCAAGGCCACAGCAAAGCCGCTGCCATGGCCGACGGCGACGAGGTTTGCGGCTGCAACGGCGTCAACAAAGGCAGCATTTGCAAGGCCATCAAGGAAAAAGGTTTGTTCACGCTGGACGAGGTGCGCAAGCACACCAAAGCCAGTGCCTCGTGCGGCTCATGCACCGGCCTGGTTGAACAGCTGTTGATGTTCACGGCTGGCGGCGACTACAGCGCCACGCCCACCAAAAAAGCCATGTGCGGCTGCACCGACCACAGCCACCAAGAGGTGCGTGACGCCATCGTCGCCGACAAGCTTCTGACTATTGCCAGCGTCTTCGAGGCGATGAATTGGCGCACGCCCAACGGCTGCGCCAGTTGCCGCCCTGCCGTCAATTACTACCTCATCAGCAGTTGGCCCAAGGAAGCGAAAGACGATCCGCAGAGCCGCTACATCAACGAGCGCAGCCACGCCAACATCCAAAAAGACGGCAGCTACTCCGTCATCCCGCGCATGTGGGGCGGTGAGACCACGGCCGACGAGCTGCGCCGCATCGCAGACGCCGCCGACAAATACAAAGTGCCCACCATCAAAGTCACGGGCGGTCAGCGCATCGACTTGTTGGGTGTGAAAAAAGAAGACTTGGTCGGCATTTGGAAAGACATCGGCATGCCGAGCGGCCACGCCTATGCCAAAGCACTGCGCACCGTGAAGACCTGCGTAGGCTCGGAGTGGTGCCGCTTTGGCACGCAGGACAGCACACAAATGGGCAAAGACCTGGAGCGCGCCATGTGGCGCATGTACGCACCGCACAAGGTGAAGTTTGCGGTGAGCGGCTGCCCGCGCAACTGCGCCGAGGCGGGCATCAAAGACGTCGGCATCATTGGCGTCGACTCAGGGTGGGAAATGTACGTGGCTGGCAACGGCGGCATCAAAACCGAGGTGGCTCACTTTTTTGTGAAGCTCAAAACACCGGCCGAAGTGCTGGAGTACACCGGCGCGTTTTGTCAGCTGTACCGCGAAGAAGGCTGGTACCTAGAGCGCACGGTGCACTACGTGAACCGCGTGGGTTTGGACTATGTGAAGAAGAAAATTCTCGACGACCATGTCGGCCGTCAAGCGTTGTGGGAGCGCTTGCAATTCAGCCTGGACGGCGAACCCGATCCCTGGTTTGATTTCGACAAAGCCTCGGTGGACACGCGGCAGTTTTCGGCGCTGTCCTCGCAGGGAGCAGGCGCATGAACGGGTGGCAACCGATTTGCCTCGTCACCGACATCCCTGTGCTGGGTGCTCGTCGTGTGGAACGGCCACAAGGCAGCGCCGTGGCGCTGTTCCGGAACACCGAAGACAAGGTGTTTGCGCTGCTCGACCGCTGTCCCCACAAAGGCGGCCCGCTGAGCCAAGGCATGGTGTTTGGGGACAGCGTGGCCTGCCCCATGCACAACTGGACGATAGGCCTGAAGGACGGCTGCGCCAAAGCGCCTGACGAAGGCTGCACCACGCCGTTCAAAGTACGCATCGACGACGGCGTGGTGCATTTGGACAGCGTGGAGCTGAGCGAGTTGGCGACTGGCATGTTGGATGCAGACTCATCCGCCGAGGTCGCGCCCGCCGCATGATTCCCATCGCGGCAGCAAGCACCGAAACCCGCTCCACCTGCCCTTACTGCGGCGTAGGCTGCGGTGTGATCATTGAATCTCAGGGCGCGCACATCACCGGCGTGCGCGGTGACCCGGCCCACCCGGCCAACTTTGGCCGCTTGTGCACCAAGGGCAGCACGCTGCACCTCACCGCGGCACCCAGCATCGCTTCGCAAGCGCGCTTGCTGCAACCGCACATGCGCGTAACGCGAGGCGACAAGCCTGTCGCCACCACATGGTCTGCCGCGCTCGATGGGGCCACCGCGAAGTTCGCCAGCATCATTCAAAACCATGGCCCCGACGCCGTCGGTTTCTACATCTCGGGGCAATTGCTCACCGAGGACTATTACGTTTTCAACAAACTGGCCAAAGGCCTGATCGGCACCAACAACATCGACAGCAATTCGCGCCTGTGCATGAGCAGTGCCGTGGCGGGCTACAAACTCACCCTTGGTTCCGACGCGCCACCCGCTTGCTATGACGACTTGGGCTTGGCCAGCACGTTGTTCATCGCCGGTTCCAACGCCGCTTTTGCGCACCCTATTTTGTTCAGGCGCATTGAGGACGCCAAGCGCGCCAACCCCGCACTCAAGATCATCGTGGCCGACCCGCGCCGCACCGAAACCGCAGACGCCGCCGACTTGTTTTTGCCCCTGCTGCCCGGCACCGATGTGGCACTGTTCAACGGCATGCTGCACGTGATGTTGTGGGAAGGCTTGGTCGACCACGCCTACATTGCAGCGCACACCAACGGCTTCGACGCGCTGCGCCAACGCGTGCGCGAAGACACGCCCAAAGCCGTGGCGGCCGTGTGCGGTTTGCGCGAAGACGACATCGTGCAGGCCGCGCGCTGGTTTGCCAGCGGGCCGACCTTGTCGCTGTATTGCCAAGGCTTGAATCAAAGCAGCAGCGGCACCGCCAAGAATGCCGCGCTCATCAACCTGCACTTGGCCACAGCGCAGATTGGCAAGCCGGGCACAGGCCCTTTTTCGCTGACGGGTCAACCCAATGCCATGGGCGGGCGCGAAGTGGGCGGGCTGGCCAATTTGATGAGCGCCCACCGCGACATGACCAACGCCGAACATCGCGCTGAAGTGGCCGCTTTGTGGGGCGTTGCCGACGTGTCCAGCAAGCCAGGCAAAACAGCGGTGGAGATGTTTGAGGCGGCGGCCGACGGTGAAATCAAAGCCTTGTGGATAGCTTGCACCAACCCCGCGCAGTCCATGCCCGACCAAGCCACGGTGCGCCGCGCCTTGCAACGCGCCGAGTTTGTGGTGGTGCAAGAAGCCTTTGCTCACACGGCCACCTGCGCTTACGCCGACTTGCTGTTGCCCGCCACCACTTGGGGCGAAAAAGACGGCACCGTCACCAACTCTGAGCGCCGCATCAGCCGCGTGCGGCCTGCCGTTTCAGCGCCGGGTGAAGCGCGTCACGACTGGTTGATTGCCACCGACTTCGCACGCTTGCTGGAAGCCAAGTTGCGCCCCGGCTTGCCACCGATGTTTGACTACGTCACGCCGGAAGAGGTCTGGAACGAACACCGCGAAACCACGCGTGGCCGCGACCTCGACATCACCGGCCTGAGCTACGCCGAACTCGAAGCCGCGCCCGCGCAATGGCCGTATCCTACAGGCGCGCGCAGCGGCAAATCGCGCTTGTACGAAGACGCCGTATTTCCCACCGTTGACGGCCGCGCCCGCTTCGCAGATGTCGGTTACGCACGCGTGGCGGAGCCGCGTGACGCGCGCTATCCGTTCTCACTCAACACCGGTCGCCTGCGAGATCAGTGGCACGGCATGAGCCGCACCGGCACGGTGGGCCGCTTGTTCGGACACGTGCCTGAACCCTCGCTCGATCTGCACGCACAAGACATGGCGCGCCTCAAATTGGCCGACGGCGATTTGGCTTACGTCACATCAAGGCGCGGCTGCATCGTGGTGCCGACTCGAACCAGCAGCCAGGTGCCCCGCAGCCAAGCCTTCATGGCCATGCACTGGGGCGAAGAATTTTTGTCAGGCAGCACCAGCACAGGCGAGCGCATGACCGGAGTGAATGCCCTGACCTCACCTGCGTTTTGTCCGACATCAAAACAGCCCGAGCTGAAGCATGCGGCAGTGAAGATTTTGAAAGCCGAATTGCCGTGGCGCCTGCTGGCTGTGGCGTGGTTGCCGGACGACGCCGCGCTGACCGCACGCGAACGCTTGCGCGCCTTGATGCCTGAGTTCGCCTTCGCCTCGTGTGTGCCTTTTGGACGCGAGCGCAGCGGCGTGTTGTTCCGCGCCGCAGCACACTACGCGGCACCCGAGGTGTTGCTGTTGCAGATCGAAAACATCTTGGGTTTGAGCAGCGCCGAGGTGCTGCACTACGCCGACAAAAAACGCGGGCAACGTCGCAGCATGCGACTCCAAAGCACGAGCCTGCGACTCCAATCCGACAGCAACAACACCACGCTGGAAGGCTTCTTGCTGGCAGGCGACATCAGTGCTGAGGCTTGGGTGAAAACCTTGTTGCAAGACGAGCTGCCCGCCCAAGCCTACGGCCGTTTGCTGCTGGCACCTGGTCCGAAGGCGCCTGTGGCTGTGGCCTCGCGCGGAAAGCAGGTGTGCAGTTGCTTCGATGTGAGCGAGCGTCAAATCCAATCTGCCTTGAGCGATGTGACGGGAACCGAGATTCAGCGCCTTGCAGCGGTTCAGGACCAGTTGCGATGCGGCACTCAATGCGGTTCTTGCCTTCCCGAACTGAAACGCATGGTTCAGCGCAGCCGACAAACGGCCTGAAACTCAAGGTTTCGCTTTTTTGGATTTCTTGAACACAGACCATGAGCATCGCTCCCTACATCAAAGAAATCGGCCGTGGCAAAGAAGGGGCAAGGTCGCTCACCCAAGCTCAAGCCTATGACCTGATGAGCCAGGTGCTGGACGGCCACGTCAGCGATTTGGAAGTGGGCGCGTTTTGCATTGCCATGCGCATCAAAGGTGAAACAACGGTCGAGCTGGCCGGTTTTTTGGAGGCGGCGCAAGAGCGTTGTCTGCCCATCACGAACAGCTTGCACCCTGACGGCCCCGTCGTGCTGCTGCCGTCGTACAACGGCGCGCGCAAGCTGCCCAATCTCACCGCGCTGTTGGCTATGTCGTTGGCGCAAAAAGGGGTGTCGGTGTTGGTGCACGGCGTGACCCAAGACGCCGCCCGCGTGAGCACCGCCGATGTGTTCGACGCCTTGGGTTTGCCGACGGCACTGGGCATCGATGACGTCGATCGGGCTTGGTCGCGCAGCGAACCGGTCTTCATCGCGCTCGACACCTTGTGCCCACGCCTTGCCAAGTTGTTGGATGTGCGCCGAGTCATCGGTTTGCGCAACCCCGGCCACACGGTGGCCAAGTTGCTCGACCCCACACGAGGTGGTGCGGCACTGCGCGTTGTCAACCACACC
Organism: Burkholderiales bacterium; assembly: GCA_025358485.1. Taxonomy (GTDB): domain Bacteria; phylum Pseudomonadota; class Gammaproteobacteria; order Burkholderiales; family Burkholderiaceae_C; genus JANYJJ01. The sequence goes on from JANYJJ010000144.1 coordinate 26,525, forward strand.
CACCCCGAATACGCCGATGCGCTGGGCGGTTTTTTGCAGCACACGCAAGCCAACGCCATGCTGATGCGTGGCACCGAGGGCGAGCCCGTGGCAGATGCGCGCCGCTTGCCGCGCTTGGACGTCTTTTTGCGAGGCACATTGCAAGCTGCTTTGAGCCTGCCCGCCAAAGAAGGCGTGCTCACCGAACTGCCGCTTCTGCCGCGCAACATAGCCGCCGCCACCACCGCCGTTTATATTCAATCGGTGCTCAGCGGTGAAGCCCCTGCGCCCTTGCCCATCACCCAGCAGGTGGACTGTTTGATTCAATCTTTGAAAGCCATGCGTCCATGACAGATAGAAGCAAAACAGGCAGCGTTCATTTGGTGGGCGCAGGCCCCGGCGATGCTGACTTGCTGACGCTCAAAGCCGTGCGCACCATACGCGCAGCCACCGTGTTGTTGGTGGACGACTTGGTCGGCGAAGGCGTGCTGAACTACGCACGCAAATCGGCCCGAATCGTGTACGTCGGCAAGCGCGGCGGCTGCACCAGCACGCCGCAAGCCTTCATCGAAAAACTGATGGCCTCGGAAGCTTTGAAAGGCGAACGCGTGGTGCGCCTCAAAGGCGGCGACCCGCTGCTGTTTGGCCGAGGCGGCGAAGAGATTGAGCATTTACAAGCCTTGGGAATACACGTTGAAGTCGTCAACGGCATCACGTCCGGCTTGGCTGCGGTGAATGCGCTCGGCGTGGCATTGACCCACCGCAAGCATGCCCACGGCGTGATGTTTGTGACCGGCCATCCTCAGAATCACGCAAAAGCGGAAGACGCTGCCATCGACTGGCCCACGCTGGCCGCTTGCGCAGCGCAAGGCATCACTTTGGTGATCTACATGGGCATCACCAGCATCCAAAACTTGCAACGCGGCCTGCTGCAAGGCCTGCCCGCCGACACGCCCATCGCCGTGGTTCAACACGCCAGCCTGCCGCAACAGCGCTGCGTGGTCAGCACCTTGAGCGACTTGGCAGATGCAGTCGAGCGTGAACAACTCGGCAGCCCCAGCATCATCATCGTCGGCGACGTGCTCAGCGGGCTTGCGCAAGTGAATGCAACAGCCATTCGCGACGAGGGCTCAAGCAGCGCCGCAGCCTGATTTTTCTGGCTCGACCGCTTCGCCCTATCCGCCCTCTGCGCCGCTGCGATGAGCGCCAGGAAAAATCTGAAAGTCACAGCGCCCGTACCATCGCGGCCATGAACAAATTCGACGCGGTGATCATCGGCGCGGGTGCCGCCGGACTTCACTGCGCGGGGATTGCAGGGCAGCTCGGCTTGAAGGTGCTGCTAGTTGACCACTCAGAAAAAGTGGCCGAGAAAATCCGCATCTCGGGCGGTGGCCGGTGCAACTTCACCAACCGCGACACCACGCCCGCCAACTTCCTGTCAAGCAACCCGCACTTTTGTCGCTCGGCGCTGGCGCGCTACACGCCGCAAGACTTCATCAGCTTGATGCAAAGTCACCGCGTCGGCTTCCATGAAAAGCACAAAGGCCAGTTGTTTTGCGACAACTCCAGCGACGACGTGATTCAAATGCTGCTGTCGGAATGCGAACGCGGCAGCGTGGTGCATTGGCAAGCTTGCGCGGTCGGCGACGTGAAGCAAACCGCGGGCGGGTTTGAAGTCAACACAGCCCGCGGCACTGTGTTGAGCAAGCGCGTGGTTGTTGCCACGGGCGGCTTGTCGATACCCAAAATAGGCGCGACCGATTTTGGGTATCGACTGGCCCGCCAGTTCGGTCACCACATCATTGACACCCGCCCTGCCCTGGTGCCACTGACTTTTGATGCCACCGCGTGGCAGCCCTTCGTGCCGTTGGCGGGTTTGTCACTGCAAGCGCGGGTTCAAACCGGTCAAGGCAAAAACCAAGGCGAGTTTTTGGAAGACTTGCTGTTCACCCACCGAGGCATGAGCGGCCCAGCCGTGCTGCAAATATCGAGCTTCTGGCAGCCTGGTACGCCGCTGCGCATCGATTTGGCACCGGCGGTGGACTTGACGCAAAAGCTGCTGGATGCCAAGACGCAGTCGCGCCGCAAGCTTGCAAACGAGTTGATAGACCTGTTGCCGCGCCGCTTGGCAGAGGCCTGGCTGACCCCGCAGCCGGAACTCGCCGACAAACCCCTGGCCGAGCTGCGCGACCGTGACTTGCAGCAGCTTGCGGCGGGATTGCAGTCCTGGCAGCTCACACCCAACGGCACCGAAGGCTACAAAAAAGCCGAAGTCACCAGCGGCGGTGTCGACACGCGCGAGCTCAGCTCCAGCAGCATGGAAAGCCAGCACACACAGGGCTTGCATTTCATCGGCGAAGTGGTGGATGTCACCGGCTGGTTGGGTGGCTACAACTTTCAGTGGGCCTGGGCCAGCGCGGCGGCATGCGCGCGGGCCATGGCTGCCTGACTTCCTGGCTTGGCGTGTTGCGCTATGCCCTTATTTCCCGGGCTATAATCATCTTCTTTGCCGACAACCCCGCGCTGCTATCAGAGAGCATGTGCACTCAGTACAAATTCGAAACGAATTCGTAACTGATGCGCAGGCAGCGTCCAGTGGGTCGGAAGCCCAGACCTTCTTTCCACTGATGCACTGACACCACGTGCTCCCTTTCAGGATTTAACCGTTACATGACTACGATTCGCGTCAAAGAAAACGAGCCGTTCGACGTTGCCCTGCGCCGCTTCAAGCGCACGATCGAGAAGCTCGGCCTGCTAACCGACCTGCGCGCCCGTGAGTTTTACGAAAAGCCCACTGCCGAGCGCAAGCGCAAAAAGGCAGCCGCTGTCAAACGCCACTTCAAGCGCGTTCGCAGCATGCAATTGCCTAAGAAGATGTTCTGATTTTTCAGAGCGTCTGGTGTTGAAAAGCCCGTGCCTCCCACGGGCTTTTTTGCGGGTTTTTTTCGCAGGTTTTTCGCGGGTTTTTTGATCTGCCGTCTGTCAACACAAGGGTCGCCATGAGCCTCAAAGACCAAATCACCGAAGACATGAAAACCGCCATGCGTGCGAAGGACGCAGACCGCCTGCTCACCATTCGCGGCTTGTTGGCTGCCTGCAAGCAGCGCGAAGTCGATGAGCGCATCGTGCTCGACGACGCTGCCGTGGTCGCCATCGTCGACAAGCTCATCAAGCAGCGCAAAGACTCGATCACCCAATTCACCAGCGGCAACCGCTTAGATTTGGTTGAGAAAGAAGCCGCGGAATTGAAAATTCTGGAAGCGTATTTGCCTCAGCGCATGAGCGCCGATGAGGTCACCGCAGCGGTCGTTGCCATCGTGACCGAGTTGGGTGCCAGCGGCCCCGGCGACATGGGCAAGGTGATGGGTGCTGTCAAAACCAAATTGGCCGGCAAGGCCGACATGGGTTTGGTATCGGCTGCGGTCAAGGCCGCGCTGAGTCACTGAAATAGAAGCTGAAAGATAGAGAGCGCATGAGTTACACGCCCCACGTTCAAACGCTCTCCGCCCAAGTCAGCGTCACCGCCCAGTTGGAGCCCGCCGACATGGCCTGGGCGGCCGCCAACGGCTATCGCAGCGTCATCAACAACCGCCCCGACTTTGAAGGCGGCGACGACCAACCCACCAACGCAGCGATGGCTGCCGCCGCGCAAGTCGCCGGATTGAGCTACGCGTTTTTGCCGGTAGAACCCAGTTTTCAAAGCACCGAAGAAGTCGCGCAGTTCGCAAAACTGCTGACAACATTGCCAGCACCGGTGCTGGCCTTTTGCAGATCGGGCACGCGCTCGGGCAAGCTGTATCTGGCCGCAGCGGCGGATCGATAAGCTGGTCGATGAGTGGGTCCATAAGCGGGGTTCGCACCGGGTGCCGATTCGGGTGGCGTGATTGCCTTAGCAGCGGCGGATTGCCTAGCGAATTCCCGCGTTGTGCCTGCCCTCTGGCTGGTGTCTCATATGCGATTACGCGCGAGAAGCGACAGGCCATGAACGTATTTTTTTGAACGGAGACCCACCGTGTTCTTTTTGCTCAAAGTGGTGAAAGCGATCGACGCCATCACCGACCAATTCGGCAACATTGCCAAGTGGGCGGTGTTGGCGTCTTGCCTGATCAGCTGCGCCAATGCGGTGGTTCGGTACGCGTTTGACTACAGCTCCAACGGCTTCATCGAAATTCAGTGGTACTTGTTTGCGGCATGCGTGATGTTCGGTGCCGCGCAAGTATTCCGCGTGAACGAGCACGTGCGGGTGGACGTCTTGTACGGCCGTTACTCCGGCAAAACGCAAGCACTCATTGACATCTTCGGCATCGTTTTCTTCCTGCTGCCGGTCATGGTGATGATGTTGTATTTCTCATTCCCGCTGTTCATGAAGATGTACCAATCTGGTGAGATGTCCAGCAACGCAGGCGGCTTGCTGCGCTGGCCCGCCATGCTCACGCTGCCGCTGGGCTTCTTTTTGATGATCTTGCAAGGCCTGTCTGAGCTGATCAAGCGCCTGGCTTGGTTGCAAGGCAAATACGACCTTGACGTCCACTACGAAAGACCGCTGCAATGAGCATGGAGAGCTTTGCCCCGTTGATGTTTGCGGGGCTGATTTTGATCATGCTCATCGGTTTTCCGGTGGCGTTTTCTTTGTCAGCCTTGGGCTTGTTGTCAGGTTTCATCGCCATTCAGATGGGCTGGTTTGCGCCGCAGTTCATGAGCGCCTTGCCGCTCAATGTGTTCGGCATTTTGTCGAACGAGCTCCTGCTGGCCATTCCCTTCTTTTCACTGATGGGTGCGGTGCTGGAGAAGTGCGGTTTGGCTGAAGACATGCTCGACTCCATGGGCCAGTTGTTTGGCCCCGTGCGAGGCGGCTTGGGCTACTCGGTGATCATCGTCGGCTTCATCTTGGGTGCCATCACAGGCACGGTGGCGGGGCAAGTCATTGCCATGGCGATGATCTCACTGCCAGTGATGATGCGCTACGGCTACAACATGCGCTACGCCACAGGCGTGCTGGCCGCGTCGGGCACCATCACCCAATTGGTGCCGCCGTCGCTGGTGTTGGTGGTGCTGGCCGACCAACTCGGCCAGTCGGTGGGCGACATGTACAAAGGCGCGTGGGGCCCGTCGATCCTGCAAGTGCTGATCTTTGCGCTGTACACCTTCTTTCTCAGCCGCTTTCGGCCTCACCACGTTCCGGGCGTGCCCAAAGAGGCGCGCACTCTGGACGGCTGGGCGCTGTGGGGCAAGTGCCTGCGCGGCATCATCCCTTCAGCAGTTTTGATTTTTGCGGTGCTCGGCAGCATGGGCGGATTGCCCGGCATCAACACCGCGGTGGCCACGCCCACTGAAGCCGGTGCCATGGGGGCAGTGGGTGCCTTCATCTTGGCAGCCATACACAAGCGCTTGAACTGGACGCTGATCAAAGAAGCCATGACCGGCACCATGCGCATCACCGCCATGGTGGTTTTCATCTTGATTGGTTCACGCGTTTTCTCGTTGGTTTTTCAGGGTGTGGACGGCGGCAAGTGGATCGAACACATGCTGACTTCCCTGCCGGGTGGTCAAGTCGGATTCCTGATCGTCGTCAACATCTTCATTTTCTTCTTGGCTTTTTTCCTCGATTTTTTCGAGATCGCTTTCATCATCTTGCCCATGCTGGGCCCGGTGGCCGCGAAATTGGGCATCAACCAAATTTGGTTCGGCGTGCTGCTTTGCGTGAACATGCAAACCAGCTTCATGCACCCTCCGTTTGGGTTTGCGCTGTTCTACTTGCGCGGCATTGCAGACACCTTGTTCAAGAACGGTGCTATTCCTGAGAAGGTGAAGTCCAACGACATTTACATGGGCGCGATTCCCTGGGTCATCATGCAATTGGTGTTGGTGGTGATCGTGATCTTCTTCCCTCAAACCGTCACGATGTTTTTGGACAAAGAAGTCAAAGTGGACATCGACAAAGTGAAGATTGAAGCGCCCGCCAAGTCAGACTTCGGTGCGCCCAAAGAGGGCGAGCAAAACTTGGACGAGTTGTTCAAGCTGACCCCAGCCAAACCCGCTTCCGGTGCAAGCAACTAAGACAGTGGTGCGGCTGGTTGAGCCAGAACTCACCGCGACTCAACGCGCCGTCGAAGGGCCAGCCTTCACCTGGTTGGTCAAGGCCTTGGCCAGCGCGATGGTTGCCAGCTTGGTCTATTTTGGTTGGCTCAGCAAAGAACTCATGTTGAGCCAGGCATGGTCATGGACCGCCATGCTCTTCATGTTCAGTGCCGGCGGCTTTGTGGCGGTGATTTATTTTTGGATGTTGCGCAGCCGAACCCGCGTCACCTCCACCGGCATCGAGCAGACCTGGGTCAGCACCAAGAAGATTGCGTTCACCGACATCACGCAAATCAAACTGATCCACATCCCTGGTTTGGCGTGGTTGATTTCACCCCGGCTGGTGGTGAAGTCACGATCGCCAGGGTCAACCGTTTTTCACACCGCCGACGCGTCAGTTTTGAACGCGTTCAAACGATTGACGCTCGGTCAAACGCCGCTGGAGCCGCTGGAATCTGACCCTGCTTGACGCGGCCGCGCCCCAAGCAACACGACAAAACAAGCAGCCGAAAAAAAGCCCCGCACTGCGGGGCTTTTTAGTTTTTCGTCGATGCTTTGCTTACAGCTTTTGCGCCTGCATGAAGTCGTCGAAGCCAGCTTCGGCAAAGCGGAACCACAAGTTTTGGTCACCGCGAAACTTGGAATAGTCGGCGTACACCTTGGCCCAGCTTGGGTTCTTGGCAGACAACTCTGAGTACAGCGCGAGCGACTCTTTGAAGGCCAGTTCCATCACGTCCTTCGGGAAGCGGAACAACTTGGTTCCGCCGCCGACCAACTGCTTCAATGCAGCCGGGTTGTTGGCGTCGTATTTGGCCTGCATGTCCACGTGAGCATGCGAGGCCGCGCATTCAACGATGGATTTGTACTCGGGCGACAGGGTTGCGAAGGCCTTGTCGTTGATGAAGAAGTCAAGCTGCGGGCCGCCTTCCCACCAGCCGGGGTAGTAGTAATTCGGCGCCACTTTGTTGAAGCCTAATTTTTGGTCGTCGTAGGGGCCGACCCATTCAGCCGCATCGATCGTGCCTTTTTCCAGCGCCTGGTAAATCTCACCAGCGGGCAGGTTTTGCGGCACGCCGCCCATGCGCTCAAGCACGCGGCCAGCGAAGCCGCCAATTCGCATTTTCAAACCCTTGATGTCGGCCGCAGTCTTGATTTCTTTGCGATACCAGCCGCCCATTTGCGCGCCGGTGTTGCCGCCAGGGAAACTGATGATGTTGTACTTGGCATAGAACTCGCGCATCAGCTTCAAGCCGTTGCCCTCGTACATCCAGGCCGACATCTGGCGTGAGTTCAAGCCGAAAGGAATGGCGCAACCCAAGGCGAAGGTCTCGTCTTTGCCGAAGAAGTAGTAAGGCGCTGTGTGCGCCATTTCAACGGTAGCGGCTTGCACGCCGTCGACCACACCAAAAGCTGGCATCAGTTCGCCAGCAGCGTGGGTCGAAATTTGGAACTTGCCACCGGTCATCTCGTTGACTTTTTTGGCAAAAACGTCAGCGGCACCGAAGATGGTGTCCAGCGATTTCGGGAAGCTGGAAGCCAATCGCCAGCGCACTGCGGCCTGGGCATGCACGGCCGGCGCGATGCCGGTGGCCAGAACACCGGCGATGCCGGCATTCTTGATGAGGGAACGACGATCCATGGATGGAACTCCTTGTATTAAGCGGTCTATGGTGCAGCTGGGCTGATCGGAAACCTTGCTAACCCTTGCAGTCCAGGCCAGTGATTCTACTTAGTAACAGTCCGTGGCTCGTCGGTAGCGACCCTCACACCTGCCCGCTGCCGCCCAG
>JANYJJ010000153.1 GCA_025358485.1 Burkholderiales bacterium
GTCTTCAGCGGCGGCATCATGGTCGTCATGACCGGTCGCAACGCGCCGCGCGCGAGGCTCGAATCAGGTGAAGTTGCAGACATCGTCGGCCTTGTTCCAGCAGTGAAAATCCGCGCTTGCACAGCGCTCGAAGGGCTGGCAGAGTCTGTAACAGACGTGCCGCTTTGCACGCGAATTTAATACTGGATGAAACCACAGTCAACTGCTGGTTTCTAAAGCAGAACCAACGACTTATGAAGATCGACCACCACTTGGTTATGCAGCACCCGCCGGCGTTATGCGGCGCGGCGTGCTGCATAAACTAGACGTTGGGCGTCACAAGAGTCGTATCGTTAGCGCATGAACCAACTCTGCCTGTTCACGAATCTCAGCGGCTCCGATATTGCGGCCTGGGCACAAGCGATCGTCAGTTCCCTAGCGATCGTTGCGGGTGCTTGCGTCGTCTATTGGCAAACTCGCCGCGCCCGCCTTGAGCTGAGCGAGCGCGAAGCACGTTCGCTTGACGGACTTGCGCGAATACTCATTCATCTGAAAGACTGCGCCGAACAGGCGCGAGCTGAAAAGAAGAAGATGGAGCGGTGGCCTGTTGGGCACCCGGCGGAACCCAGCACGCGATTCTCCGAGTTGTCGGAAGCCCTGCACCGCTTTCCGTTGGAAGCTGCGCAAGGCGAAGCGCCTCTCGAAGCCTTGCTCAATGCTCGGCGAGTAGCGAAAGAAATGATGCCACTCATTGGCCCCGAGCCGGAACTGGACGTCAATCCAAACTTTGAGAGCACTTTTCGCGAGTACATCGGACTCTTTGAGCAACAAATACTATTGCTTCGCATCGAGGCTCAGCGTCTCATGAAAGGTGAGCGTGCACGCCACGCCGCTGCGGTCTCTGCTTGACGCTCGTCCACCAGTGACGCCCAACCCTTCCATCGAGGGGATGCCCAAAAGGCTGCGCCTTTTGTGCACCCCTCATGTCAAACGTTAGGCCGCACAAATGATGCTTCTCACTTCCCTCGTATCCGGTGCGACAGTCTTCAGTGGCGAGGGCGTGAATGAGGAGAGTGAACCCTTTGTCGGCGAGCTAAGAATTCAGGTGCTAGAAGGCGGCCGCGCGGCGTTGCTCATCTATATCGCGAAGCTTCATACGGGCAAGATCGTGCACGCCGAATCAAGTTTGCTCGGAACTGGTCCGAACGGAAAGCTCTGCTTGTGGCCGGTCATGTCCGAAATCCCGGTGGTCTTGCCGCACGTAGAACTTTCCGCGGAGGCAGGCCTCGCAGGCGAGATCAAGGCAGTATTCGGTAGCGCTCCTCGCGGCGAGGTGGCGTCCTTCCGTGAGGAGATCACGATTCAAATCAACGCAGATCGAAGTGTGGTTTACGCGCATGCTTGGGGCTTGCCTGGTGGCGCCTTTCAAGATCGCTCGTCATGCCATATGGTGCCCGGTGCGGCCTAACCCTTTAGAGGGACTTCCCACGCTGTCAAGCTGATTTCGATTTCAGTTTACGAATTGGTTTTCATGGCGATCTCGGGTTGGTTTTGCGGTTGATAAAAATGCAGGCGATGCCGTTGAAGGGCATGAACGAGGAAGCAGACTGCTTCTCTAAAGACGGCCTTGTTGCACATGCTTTGCAGCGCTTTGTGCGGGCCCAGACGTGAATCGCTCAGCAGGGTCTCCATTCCGATCCCGTGGACATCGGCGGTTTGAGCCACAAAGGGTTAGTCGAGCTTGTCTGCTGCCGGTCTGACCTGTCATTTCATCTTCTGGCTGATGCCTGCTGCGGGATGGATTCGTCGCGGGTTATGCGGCTGCAAATGCCTGCGTGGTTGAACTTGCTGCGCCCGGCTTGACGCTGACGTGCCGCGCATCAAACGCATCGCCCTTGGTCATCACCGCCCACAGAATGCGTGCGTTCTCGTTGGCCAGCGCCACGGCCGCTTTCTGCCATCCCAGACGCTCTTTGAGTGCAGTGACCCACACCGAGATCGGGTCGCTTCGTTTGTGCGCACTCATCACCGCTGACTTCGCGCCTTGGATGAGCAGGCTGCGCAGGTAGGTGTCACCGCGCTTGGTGAGCAGGGGAAGGGGCCCCTGCACCCCTGATGTGCCGCCCAGGTTGTTCTTGCCGCCCGATGAATGTTGGCGTGGCACCAGCCCCATCCAGGCACCAAACTGTGCGCCGTTCTTGAACTGCTTGAAGTCGCCCACAGTGGCCACGGAGGCAGACGCACCGATGGGGCCGATGCCCATGAGTTCGGTCGCCCTTTTTAACGTCGTCATTGTCTTTGACGTGCGCAGCAATTCGCTGATCGCACCAGGCGATGTGGGCGTCCAACTCACGCCACTGGGTTTGAGCTTGGCGCATGACCAGGCGGGCCAGGGCGTTCATCTCGTTGTCGGCGTCTTCGATGGTGTCGCTCAGGTCAGCTTCAAGCGCTGCTGGGCCTTGCGCGAAGACCAGGCCGAACTCGGCCAACAGGCCGCGTATGCGGTTGATGCAGGCCACGCGGTCGGCCTTGTAGCCCTCTCGCAAACGATGCACGCACAACATGCTTTGTTGCTCGATGCTCTTGACGGGGACGAAGTGCATTTGAGGGCGCGAGGCGGCTTCGCAGATGGCAGCAGCATCGTTGGCGTCGTTCTTGCCGCTGGCACCTTGTTTGCGGTAGGGGCTGACCAACTGAGCGGCAATGATTCTGGCGTCCAAGCCCATGCTGATGAGTTTGCGGCTCCAGTGATGCGCGCTGGAGCTGGTCTGCATGGCGACGATGCATCCCGTGGGCAGCTGAGCACACCAGGCGATGAATTTGTCGCGCGTCAAGGCACGGCTGGTGAGCACGCGACCGGCGCTGTCAACGGCGTGAACTTGGATCACGCGTTTGGCCAAATCGACACCGACGCGAACGGCTTGGCCGCGTGCTTCACGTTGCACGACAGCTCGTGTAATCTGGTTCATGGAACTTCCCCTTTCGGTGGCTTGTGATGGGTGACTTTGAACCCCAACCATCTTGGCGCTTTCGCGCTCTGGCCTGAAGGTGGGAAGTCCCTTCACATTCCGCTCAAGCGGAGCGCCAACGGCAGGCCACCAGGCCCGGGCTGGTGGTACACGGTACATTTCGCCAGTCCGGGCCTGGCGTCCTGCCGTTGTCGCCCGCTTAGCTCAAACGTTAGGCCTCAAATCCAATCACCGTGAATGATCAACCCCATTTCCCTGAAGCGTCCGACCCGGACACATATGTTGACGGCAGGCTCGCACCGCCCACTCTGCTAAGAGCGGTAAACCGTGGATGGAAGGCCGGTGTGGCCTACGTGGTTCTTGCAGCTGTCGGAATAGCGCTTGGCTTCTACGTCGAACGTCCGAGCTCCATCGTAGCGTTTGTAGCTTTACTGGAACTTCCTGTCCTCGCCGGCTTGGTATACGGCATTCACCGCTGGTATCTACCGGCGGCAGCACTGCTTTTTCTGCATCCCATTGTCAGCACACTACTACTTGCAACGAACCTGCCATCACCGGTGTCGGCCTACGGCCAAAATGGGTCGCTGCGAGTCTTCATTCTGGTGGTCTTTCTGTACGCGTTTGCCGATGCAGTAAGGGCCATCTATCGGTTCCGCAAGCAAATTGAGACCTAACCCCTTAAAGGGACTTCCCACTTTGTCAATCTGATATCGGTTCATGAATTGGTTTTCATGACGATCTCCGTTTGGTTTTGCGGCTGATAAAAATGCAGGCGATGCCGTTGAAGGGCATGAACGAGGAAGCAGACTGCTTCTCTAAATGACAAGTCCCGGCTGGTTACAGGTAAACGTCTAGGAACTGTTGGCTAGCAACAGTTCAAAGTTGGGGTGCGGCAAATACGCTTCGGTTGACGGTCTTGGCCGGGTCGGGCCCGTCGAAGTTTCCCTGCGGTGTGTCTGTCCACCGGCAGTGCATCGGCAGCGCGTAGGGCAGTGTTTGAGTTCGCCTGCGCGGTGCGGTGACAACGAAAATCCTTGCACCGATGCGCCAGGTTACAGCCGTAACAGACGCTGTAACCGACTGCTAACACAGGCCCTGGAACATCCGCGGCAGATCAGTCGGTATGTTGCCGCCTGCGGGGTGTGGAGCAGACGAAGACATGAACAATCAAAGGGTGTGGCGGGGTGTCGTCCTGATCGGCGTTGCGCTTTTCTTTGGCCTGCAGTCTTTGAGTTATCACCTGGGAACCCTGGCAAGGGCCGGTGCCGGGCTGTTTCCTCTGATGATCAGCGTGGCCTTGGGCTTGATCGGTCTCGTGATGCTGGTGCAGGCCCGTTTTGAGGCCGTCGAGCAGTTGCGCTTCAACCCGCGCAATCTGGCCATCGTCGTGGTCAGCCTGATCGGCTTCGTGTTGATCGCCGAGCATTTGAACGTGACGCTGGCCATCATCTGGCTCGTCTTCATCTCGACGTTTGCCGGCTCCGACTACTCACTGTCGCGCAACGTGAAAATCACGGCTGTGTTGTTGGCCATTGCAGCGGCGTTTCGCTACCTGCTTGGCCTGAACCTGCGGCTGTGGTGAGGAGACAGGCACCATGGAAGTTTTGAACAACCTCGCCTTCGGCTTCGGCCATGCGCTGACGCTGAACAACCTGATGTACTGCGCCATCGGCTGCTTTGTCGGCACGCTGGTCGGACTGCTGCCAGGCTTGGGGCCGCTGTCAACGATCAGTTTGCTGCTGCCGCTGACCTACTCGATTCCGCTGGACGGCTCGCTCATCATGTTGTCCGGCATCTACTACGGCGCACAGTACGGCGACAGCGTCAGCGCGATCACGATGAAGATTCCGCACGCCAGTTCCATCGTCGCCTGCATCGACGGCTACGCGATGACGCTGAAGGGCAAGACCGGTCTGGCGCTGTTTGCGGCTGGAATCTCCAGCTTCATCGGCGGCACTGTGGCCATCATCGTGCTGTCAACGCTCGCGGTGCCGTTGGCTGAAGTGGCTTTCCTGTTTGGGCCTTCTGACTACTGCGCATTGATGTTGCTGGGTTTTGTGTGTGTGAGCTACGTCACCACCGGCGGCAGCATTCTGTCTGGGTTGGCCATGGCGCTGGTGGGTGTGCTGTTGGGCCAGATCGGCACGGACGTGACCAGCGGCGCCCAGCGCTTCACTTTCGACCTGCCGTTTTTAGCCGACGGCGTTGGCCTGATCAGCATTGCGCTGGGTTGCTTCGGTATTGCCGAGATCACCAAGAACTTGGACATCCGCAACACCTTCACGCCCTTCAGCGGCAAGATCGACTTGATCCCGACGTGGCCCGAGTTCAAACGCATCATTCCGAGTGCCCTGCGCGGCAGCGTGATCGGCTCCATCCTCGGCCTGTTGCCCGGCGGCGGCCCAACGTTGGCGCAGTTCGGCGCTTACGCGGTGGAAAAAAAGTTCAGTAAATACCGCAGCGAAATCGGCCAAGGTGCCATCGAAGGCGTGGCGGGTCAGGCGGCGGCCGATGAAGCCGCAGCGCGCACAAGCTTCATCCCGCTGATGAGCATAGGCATACCTGAAAACGCCGTCATGGCGCTGATGATGGCGGCCTTTGTCGTCAAGGGCGTGCAGCCAGGACCGAACATGATCAGCCAGCACCCAGACCTGTTCTGGGGTCTGGTGGCGAGCATGTGGATAGGCAACTGCTTCCTGCTGTTTTTGAACGTGCCCATGGTCAAGTACTGGCTGTCGGTGTTCAAGATTCCGTATGCGGCCCTGTTCCCGGCCATCTTGTTTTTCTGCTGCATAGGCACTTTCAGCGTCAACAACAACCTGGACGACATTTATGTGACGGCGGTGTTTGGTGTGCTCGGCTACACGTTTTTGCGTCTCGGACTGGAGCCAGCGCCGCTGATGCTGGGCTTCATCTTGGGGCCGATGCTGGAAGAAAACTTCCGCCGTGCCATGCTGATCAGCCGCGGCAGCTTCTCGGTCTTCGTCACGCGCCCGATCAGTGCCACGCTGATGGTGGTGATCGCCGTATTTTTCACCTGGCAAATATGGTCTTTCGTGCGCGACCTGCGGCGGCCGCAACTTGCGGCAGCAACCGCCAACCCGGAAGGCGTTGTGCCTTGAATTTGCAGACTTTGCGTGCGCCCGCATTCAGTTTTCAGTCAGCCAGCCATGACCTCAGCCTCTGACGGACTGCATCCCTTCCTGTTGCACCTGTTGTTGGCGGCTGCCGCCGGGGCGCTGTTGGCTTGGTGGTTGGTGCGCAGCACTTTGAGAATTCGACGTCGAGAAGCCGCGCCGCAAGAAGCGTTGAATCAATCGCTGCGTGAATCGACCCGTGAATCGCCGAAAGCAGCTCTGCATCAAGCTGCGTTTGCAACCTCACGCAGCGATCAGACCAACACTTCAACCACGGCGTCGAGTCGATAGCCGGCACCTCGCTCGGTGACGATCAGGCGCGGCTGGAACGGGTCGGCTTCAAGTTTGCGCCGCAGCCGCAACACCTGCACGTCCACCGTGCGGTCGTAGACCTCGGCGCCGTTCAGGCGCGACATCGACAACAGTTGGTCACGGCTGAGCACACGCTGCGGCGCACTGCACAGCGCAGCCAGCATGTTGAACTCGTGGTTTGACAGATCGACCACGCGTCCGTCTGCAGCCGTCAGGCGGCGTGTGCCCAAGTTGAGCAACCAGCCTGCGAAGCGGTAGGCGCGTTGGCGTGCTTCTTGGCCAGGTGCTGGTGTGGCCGGGCTCAGCTGGGCTCGCCGCAACAAGGCGCGCAAACGCGCCAAAAGTTCGCGTGGGCTGAAGGGCTTGGTGACGTAATCGTCGGCGCCCAGCTCCAGGCCCATCACACGGTCGGCTTCTTCGCTGCGACCTGACAGCAGCATGATGGGCACGGCGGTGTGCTCGCGCAGCCGGCGCGCCAGCTGCAAGCCGTCTTCGCCTTGCAGGCGCAAGTCCAGCACCACCACGTTCACGGTCTCGCGCGCGAACACCTCGTCCATGGCGCGGCCGTCGGCCACGGCAGTCACGCGCAGATTACGTTCGCCGAGGTAGGTCAACAGCAGATGACGCAAGGCCGGATCATCATCAACCACCAACACATGCGCGGGCGGCGGGCTCGGCGGGGGGACGTGGGACATGTCAGACTGACAGCGTGCAAGTGAAGTCAACTACTTTAGCGGCTGCCAACGCCGTGACACCGCGCTGGCTGAGCCCATTGCTTGTGTTGCTGCGCGCGCGCGGCCTGCGCTGGTTGCTGCTGGCCCAGGCCGGTGTGGCAGCGGTGCTCGCCGTCGGACTGTGGGCGCTGCACCAACAGGTCTTGAATGCCGAGTTGCGCCACCTGTCGTCGCTGGCTGCTGCGGTAGCTGCGCAGGCCGACGCCACGCTTGACGCCGCCGATGCGGCACTGCGCGCCACGCGCGACGAGTTGCGCGCCGGGTTGTTGCAGCCGGGCAGCCCGGCAGCCGAAACGCTGCTGCAGGCGCGCATCACCGCGTTGCCGCACTTCCGTGCGCTGGTGATCACAGACGCTGCGGGTCGCCCGGTTGCCACGTCCACCCGAGTGCCGATGGCGAACCTGCCGCTGATCGGCCGCGAAGTGGCTGCAACCCTCGGTGAGAGCGCAGGCGGCGAACCTTGGGTCGGTGCCCCTGCGGTGACGCCGCTGGACGGGCGACTGGCTGTCACGCTGGCCACCGACTGGCGCGACGCCAGCGGAAGTTTTCGCGGCACGGTGGCCTTGCTCGCCGACCCCGAGTTCCTGGACCGCGACTTTGCGCGCCTGGGTGTCAGCGCCGACACGCGCATGGCCATCTTGCGCCGCGACTTGGCGTTGATTGCCGATGGCCCTGGCGACCCTGGCGTTGACCCGCTGCCGCCCGAGCTGGTGAAGTCTTTGTGGCAGCAACCGACCGGCCACACACAACGCGTGACGCTGACCAGGGGCGGCGAGCGGCTGCTGGCGGCACGGGTGCTTGATCGCCATCGCCTGCTGCTGTTGGTCACGCGCGACGCCAATGTCGCCCTCGCGGCCTGGACCCAGCAGGCCGCCGTGGTGGCGACATTCGCGGCTTCGGCTTTGCTCGCCACCTTGCTGCTCGGACTGCGCCATGCGCAGGAACAGGTGCTGCGCCAACGCGCCGAGGAGCAGTTGGCGCAAGACCAGGCGCGGGCCTTGCGCGCCGTTCAAGCGGCGCAGGAAGGGGCTTGGGAATGGCAGCCCAACAGCGGCCACGGCTTCCTTTCTCCGCGCATGCGCGAGCTGCTCAGCATCGCACCCCAAGCCTGCGCCGAAGCTGGGCTGCTGCAACCGACGCTGCACCCAGACGACTTCAACGCGCTGCACCAAGTGCTGGCCGCCGCACGCGACATTCCCTTCGAGCACGAATTCCGGGTTCGCCATGAGCAGGCCGATTGGCGTCACTTGCGTGTGCGTGTGCGCGGCATGGCCACACCCGACGGCGCAGGCTGGCTGCTGGGGGGCACGGCGGTGGACATCAGCGCCGAGGTGCAAGCCCGGCAGGAACGTGAGCGGCTGCAGGCGCAGCTGGCCTTGGCGCGTCGCCTTGAGGCGCTGGGCACCCTGGCAGGTGGCGTGGCGCACGACTTCAACAACATCCTGGCCTCGGTGATCGGCTACAGCGAGGTGGCTTTGGAGAAGGTCGGGGCGCAGGGGTCGGCCGCGCCCGAATTGCAACAAGTGCTGCAAGCCGGCGAGCGCGGGCGGTCGCTGGTCGAGCGTGTGCTGGCCTTCAGCCGCGGAGCAGCCGGGGCCACCGGCTTCGTGCCGCTGCAGTCGCTGTTGGGTGAGGTGTTGCAGCGGCTGCGCGCCAGGCTGCCGCCGAATGTGACCGTGCACGATGAACTGCTGGCACCGATAGCCGGGGTGCATGCAGACGCTGCTGCGGTGTATGAGGCAGTGATGAACGTGTGCAGCAACGGCGTGCAGGCCATGCACGCCAGCGGCGGTCGACTGCAGCTGCGGCTGCAGGAACGGCAAGTTGAAACGCCGCACACCGTGTTCGAGGGCCGACTCAAAACCGGTGCCTACGTTCAGTTGGTGGTGCAGGACGAAGGCCCGGGCATCGCGCCGCAGGCCTTGCCGCGCCTGTTCGAGCCCTTCTACACCACCAAAGCTCCGGGCGAAGGCACGGGCCTGGGCATGGCCGTGGTTCACCGTGTGATGGCCGATCTGGGTGGTGCGATTCATGTCGAAAACCAAGCCGCTCAGGGCGCCCGTGTTGAGCTGTGGTTTCCGCTGGCGCACGGCGATGCTTCAACCGCGCCTGGCGCGGCGTTGGCCGACGAGGACGTCCCGCCCGGGCAGGGCCAGACCGTGCTGGTGGTTGACGACGAGCCAGCGCTGGTTCGCCTGGCCGAAGACGTGCTCGCAGGCTTGGGCTACGAGCCGTTTGGCATCACGTCGAGCAGCGAAGCCTGGCGGCATTTCGAGGCCACGCCGGATCGCTTCAATCTCTTGCTCACCGACCAAGCCATGCCCGGTTTGTTGGGCACCGAACTCGCCACACGCTGCCGCCGCCTGCGGCCGCAGCTGCCGGTGTTGCTGCTCAGCGGTTGGGGCGGTGCCGACTTGGCCGAACGTGCCGCCGCTGCTGGCATTGCGCAGTGCCTGACCAAACCGCTGCGCCGCGCCGAACTGGCGCGCGCCGTGGCGCAAGCTTTGCAGCCCGAGGACGACCGCTGAGGCCACGGCCACGGCCAAGATCAAGGTCAAGGTCAAGGTCAAGGTATTGGGCGCAGCGCGAAAGCGTTCAGTGGCCAACACAGCGGCAAAAAATTCTCACCAGCGCCAATCACGCTGCCGGCCTTTTTTGGTCGCTGCGCCTGTCCGTTCAAAGGGGTCACGTGTGGAACTGCAACACAGGCGACACGGGCCGCGACGCTGAGCCGCCAAGATCAACGCGGGCCACCGATTGCGCCTGCACGGCATCGGCGACGCTCCAGAACAGGCGGTTGTTGCTGCCCAAGCTATGCGGATGGCATCGCCCAAGCAACTCGCGCACCGGGTCTTTCACGCGCGCCAGCATCAGCACCTTTCCCGAGGCGAGCAAGCGTTGATCGAGTTCGATCAGGCTTTCAAGCGCCGTGCTGTCGAGGTCTGAACTCTCTTCCAGGCTGAGGATCACGGTGTGCAGGTCAGCGCGGCCTCCGGCACGAACCATCACATCGGCCACCACGCGTTCTGCGCTCGCAAAAAACAGCGGTCCCTCGGGCCGCAGAATGAGCAAACTTGGAACGGCCGAAGCGCCTTGATGCGAGTCCAGCACCACGAAGTTGCGCGTTGAGCCCAGCTCTCCCAACTCGTGCACGATGGGCCGACTGAATCGGCGCATGGCGTCGAGTACCGACAAGGCAATGGCCACCAGCATGCCGTGCAAAACGCCGAGCGCCAGCACCGCGATGACGGCACCGGCCACCAGCGTTCGATCGCGCCGCATGCGCCAGAGATCAACAAGCGGCCGTGGATTCAAGGCGTGCCACAGCGCGCTGATCACCGCCACCGCAAGCACCGGGCGCGGCAGCAAGTGCAGGGCTGGCAAGGCAAGCGCAAGCGCCAGGGCAATCGCGACCAGCGCGACCACACTGGCCCAACGGCTGGTGGCACCCGCCACTGCATTCGCCGACGTTGCAGAAAACCCGGCACCGACCGGCATGCCTTGCAGCACCGCTGCCGCCACGTTGGCGGCACCCAGAACCATCAACTCTCGATTTGCGTCCAGCGTGTCGCCGTGCGAAAGCGCCATGCTGCGCATGCTGCCCCACGACTCGGCAAACACAAGCACGACCAAGCCGAACGCCAGTTCGCCGATGCGCAACCATTCTGTGAAAGGAAGATCGGGCCATCCGAATCTGAACGCCGGTCGCTGCACCGCGCCGACCTCTTCAACGCCGAGCGACTTCAAGTCCAACCCATGCGCCGCCACGATGGCCAGCACGATGACGACCATAGCGGCAGGCACCTTCGGCCAGCGTTTCAATCCCGCAACGGCGGCCGCCGCGATGACGGCGACCGCCACAGTGGGCAGGTGCCATGCCTGCGCATTTGATGCGGCAAAGACCAGCAAATGCAAAGGATCGGAACCCGCGCCCTTCGGCAATGCCAAGCCCAGGGCATCGGGCAATTGCTTGATCACGATGGTGATGGCCAGCGCAAACGCGAAACCTCGCAGCACCGGGCGCGCCACAAAGGCCGACAACTGCCCTTGCCGCGCCACGGCAAGCAACATCAACAGCCCACCCGCCACAAGCGCCAAGGCGAGCAGGGCCTGAACGTAGGCCGCAGGATCGGCGGCAACCGCCGTGCCAGACAGCGACACCACCGCCGCGGCCGACAGCGTGGCGCTCGACGACGTGGGGGCGACGATGGCAAAGCGGCTGCCGCCAAATGCAGCGTAAACGGCCAATCCGACCATCATGGCCGTCAGCGCATGAACAACCGGCAACCTGGCCAGGCCAGCGTAGGCGACGGCCTCGGGAAGCAGCAGCCCGGCCACGCACAGGCCTGCGCCAACGTCCCTCCAGCGCGACGCGGCAGCGTGTGTGTCGACGGTTTGCCCAACGACAGTCGCGCTGCCAGCTGCTGCGGGTGTTTCAGACACGGAAGGCTCCGTCGTCCCAGGCCGCGTTGAAACTCGCAGCGTCCTGGCGAACCTGGGCGGCACAGTCTTGCGAAGCGCCGAGCAGCGCGTCCTTCCACTTTTTGCGCTGCCCGAAGTCAATCAGCTCGTCGGCGATTGCCGAGCCGTCGCGCCCTGCGCTGCGCAGCTGCGCCCATGCCAAAAGTTGCCCCATGGTGCGCACCAGCTGATCCAAATCGGCACCCGTCTGGTGAGCGCCGCCCATCACCACACGATCTTCAGACGGTTGCAACGCACGCAGCACAAAGGGCTGCTTGGCAAAGACAACCGGTTCCAAAAACGCCATGGAAGTCGCCTGCATGCGACGCTGCACACCCACGACGCGCTGTGCCTCGTTCTCCCATTTCGGTTGCTTGACCTTCAAACGACCCACCAGCGATGAAGGCAAGGCCTGCTTCAGATCGAGCAGGTAGTTTCCATCCGGCGAGCCCTTGCCCTGAATCAAGATGGCGTACCGATCAACGCCCAGACTTCCCGTGCCCGCAACGCGACGGGCCACGTCCAGCACCGTGAAGAAGTCAGGCTGCGCGCGATCTTTGGCGAAGCCGTGCATGAAGCGCGTGATTGCCGTGCGCTGCGTCTCACTGACAGGCAGCGCCTTCTTGCCGTCCACGCGCAGCAAACGCTGCTTGCGCTTGACGACGGTGCGTGTGCCCAGAAAGCTCGCGCGCTCACGATGGCGCAAGCCGTCCAGCAGGTGTCGCACCAGGCCCTGCGCCGTGTCGCGCTCCAACCAATACGCCTTGCCAAGCGCCAGTGCTGCGGCGTAGGCATCGAGAAAAGCTTGGCACAGCCCTTGTGTTTTGTTTTCTCCGATGGAACGGCCGTCGCTGGCCATGCGAAGGCTCGTCAAAAACCGCACCAGCTCCCAGCTTGCAGGCGCAAGTGCCGCTTCATCGAAGTCGTTGAGGTCGAAATACACGAGTCGGTTGTCGCCCTTGTAGCTGCCGAAGTTCTCGAAGTGAAGGTCACCGCAGGTCCACACGTTGGGAGCCGACTTGAAAACTCCGCCCAAAGGCAAACGGTCATAAAACAGATGGCAGGTGCCGCGCAGAAAGGCAAACGGGCTCGCGCGCATCGCGCGGTATTTCATGCCCAGCCGTTCGGGATCGCGACCCGCGTTGAAGCGCAGTATTTGTGCCACGGCGTTCACAGCGATGCCTCCTGGCCCGCCGGGCCGTCGCTGACCAGAGCATTCAGACAGCAAGCAACATTCGGGGAGATGTAAGCCAAGGGGGGTCTGGATTGCACGGTCTTTCCTCTTGTCGTTGCCGCAGAGTGTCAGAAATTCAGTGTGTGGAGCGGTGTTCTGAATCAACGTGTAGACGAGTGCCTCTCAAGCCCCACGGCCTACCTAAAACGCGTCAGGCAATCGCTAGGCCTGCCAAGCGTACTTGCGTTTTTTATGCCTCGTTTGTACTTGTTGACGCCTAGATGCTCATGTCCGAAGAAGCCGTTTTCACGATGAAGCTTGAGCCCGAGCGGCGTGGTGTTTGGCATCTCGGACGTCTTCATGAGTGACTGAATGTCCGCGAAATTGGGGGAACTTCAGCCTCAACCCCTGGAAAAGAAAAAGGCTTGTGAGTCGTTGACTCACAAGCCTTTTGGATTCTGGTGGCGCTTCAGGGATTCGAACCCCGGACCTGCGGATTATGATTCCGTCGCTCTAACCGACTGAGCTAAAGCGCCTGAGCCCGCGAGTATAGCGTTGCGTCCTCGGTTGTTATGCACTCCTGCGCTCTCGCACTCCCGCCCCCGGCACTTCCACACCGATCACGCATGTTCAGTTTTTTCAAGAAGAAGCCGCCAGCGGCTGAAATAGCGCCCGAAGTTGCGCTTGAAGTTGTGCATGAAGTTGCGCCTGAAATCGTGCCTGTGGTGGTCGACGCGGGCCAGCCGATTTCGCTTGAGGTGACGGCGCAGCCAACGCGCCGCAACTGGTTTGACAAACTGCGCGCGGGGTTGAAAAAAACCGGCTCCAGCATTGCCCAGGTTTTTACCGGCACCCAGATTGATGACGCGCTGTACGAGGAGTTGGAGGCTGCGCTGCTGATGGCTGACGCCGGTGTGAAGGCCACTGAATTTTTGCTGGCCGATTTGAAGCGTCGCGTCAAAGAAGCGCGCGCCACGGATCCGGCGGCGGTGAAAGCCTTGCTGACTGACGCGGTGACGGATTTGCTCAAGCCGCTGGAAAAATCATTGACGCTGCAAGAAACCGCGCCCACGGTGATGATGGTGGTGGGCGTGAACGGTGCGGGCAAAACCACCAGCATTGGCAAGCTCACGCGGCACCTGGCGGGCAGCGGTGCCAAGGTGTTGTTGGCGGCGGCCGACACCTTCCGCGCGGCAGCCAGGGAGCAGCTTGCGGTGTGGGCCGGACGCACGAATGTGGAGATCGTCAGCCAAGCCAATGGCGACCCTTCGGCGGTGACGTTTGACGCGGTGATCGCAGGCAAAGCGCGCGGCTGCGATGTGGTGATTGCCGACACGGCGGGGCGCTTGCCCACGCAGTTGAACTTGATGGAAGAGCTGCGCAAAATCAAACGCACGATAGGCAAGGCGCAAGGCGGCGCGCCGCATGAAGTGCTGTTGGTGGTGGATGGCAACACCGGTCAAAACGCTTTGATGCAGGTCAAGGCCTTTGACGAAGCCTTGAGCTTGACTGGGCTCATCATCACCAAGCTCGACGGCACGGCCAAAGGGGGTGTGTTGGCGGCCATTGCGCTATGGGCTCGCGAAAGACCTGAAGCCGCAACCGCGGGTTCAGTGGCGGTCTACTTCATCGGTGTGGGCGAGCAGCTGGAAGACCTGCAGACCTTTGATGCGCGTGAATTTGCGGTGGCGTTGTTGGGCTGATCTGAGCTTTGCTCAACGCATGCCGCCCATTGCACCGGGCCCGCCCATGCCCTTCATGCCGCCCATGCGCTTCATCATTTTCATCATGCCGCCGCCGCTCATTTTCTTCATCATGTCGCGCATTTGCTCAAACTGATTGAGCATGCGGTTGACCTCTTGCACTTGCACGCCCGCGCCG
Organism: Burkholderiales bacterium; assembly: GCA_025358485.1. Lineage (GTDB taxonomy): Bacteria > Pseudomonadota > Gammaproteobacteria > Burkholderiales > Burkholderiaceae_C > JANYJJ01. Next base: position 14,648 of record JANYJJ010000153.1, read on the forward strand.
GCGGCAATGCGGCGTTTGCGGGTGGCTTTGATGAGGTCGGGCTTGCGGCGTTCCAGCGCGGTCATCGAACAAATGATGCCTTCCATGCGGCGCACATCGCGCTCGGCTTTGTCCATGTCCACCGCACCGGCTTTGGCCGTCATTTGCGTCGGCAATTTGTCCATCAGGCCCGCCAAGCCGCCCATTTTTTTCATCTGAGAAATCTGCGACAAGAAGTCGTTCAAATCAAAGGCTGTGCCTGACTTGACTTTGTCGGCCAGCTTTTGAGCCGCCGCCACGTCCACGCCCTGCGTGACTTGCTCGACCAGCGCCAAGATGTCGCCCATGCCCAGCACGCGGCCGGCATGGCGTTCGGCGTCGAAAACCTCTAAGCCATCAATCTTCTCGCTGGTGCCCGCAAACTTGATTGGTGCGCCGGTGATTTGCCGCATCGACAGGGCCGCACCTCCGCGCGAATCGCCGTCCATTTTTGTCAGCACGATGCCGGTCAGCGGCAGCGCTTCTTTGAAGGCCTTGGCGGTGTTGACCGCGTCCTGACCCTGCATCGCGTCAACCACAAACAGCGTCTCCACCGGCTTGAGCACTGCGTGCAGTGCGCTGATCTCGGCCATCAAGGCTTCGTCGATGGCCAAGCGGCCGGCGGTGTCCACCAGCAGCACATCGAAGTAATGTTTGCGCGCGTAGTCGAGCGCGGCCAGGGCAATGTCGACTGGCTTGTCGGTGGCGCTGGAGGCAAACCATTCGGCACCGGCTTGCTGCGTCACGACTTTCAATTGCTCAATGGCGGCTGGCCGGTACACGTCGGCCGACACCGTCAGCACTTTTTTCTTGCGCTTCTCAATCAGGTGCTTGGCGAGCTTGGCGGTGGTGGTGGTTTTGCCTGCGCCTTGCAAACCGGCCATCAGAATCACGGCGGGCGGTTGCGCGGCGAGGTTGATATCCGTGCTTTTGCCACCCGCGCCGCCGATGTCGTTGCCCGCCATCGTGGCAATCAACTCGCGGTTGACGATGCC
>JANYJJ010000171.1 GCA_025358485.1 Burkholderiales bacterium
AAATCTTCAGGATGCACCCTGTCGGCGAAGTTCGTCGCAAAAAGCGCGTCGTTTGAATCACCAAGGGGTGAGTGCCGTCGACTTTTACGCACGCGTGCACCCAGAGGATCTGGCGCGCATTCGGGGCGACGTGCTTGAAGCGGGGCGCAAGGCTTCAAGCCTGGAATCTATTTTCCGCGTGGTGCGCCCCGATGGAACGCAGCGTTGGGTGCGCAGCGTCAGCCAAGCTTTGACCGCCGTGCCTGGCGAGGCGGCGCAACGGGTCGGTGTGATCGAAGACGTGACGCAGCGCATGACTGCCGACGAGTTACTGCGTACCAGCCAATCGCAGTTCTACGCCTTAGCGCAGTCCCTGCCACACCAAGTTTGGACAGCCTTGCCGCAGGGACGATTGGATTGGCTGAATGCGCGAGGCATTGAATACTTTGGTGATTCAAACGACGCGCTTTTTGCGACGAACTTCGCCGACAGGGTGCATCCTGAAGATTTGCCCGAGGTGCGCAGGTTGTGGCGAAACGCGTTGCCGAATGGAACGGCCCTGCAGTATGAAATGCGTTTGCGGCGCAGTGACGGTAGCTTTCGATGGCACATCGCGCGGGCGGAAGCACTGCGTGACGAAAGCGGCCAAGTCACTCGGTGGGTGGGCACCAGCACCGACGTGGAAGAACAGCACCGCCTGCGCGAAGCCCTGCGCAACACTAATTCCAACTTGCAAGCGCGTGTGGACAGCCAAGCCCGCGACATTGACCGTGCCTGGAAAAACTCGCTGGACTTGCAGGTCATCATGGACAGCGAAGGCATCATCCGCGCTGCCAATGACGCGTGGTTCACGGTGCTCGGTTGGCAACCCGATGAGGTGGTGGGTGCCAGCTATTGGGGCTTTGTGTCAACGCTGCCGCAGCGCTCGGACGACGAGCCAATGCCACCCCTTCCCATCGATCTTTTGGCCGCGGTGTCGCCTTACGAAAATTGCATGCGCCATGCCGATGGTGGCTTCCGCTGGTTGGCGTGGGCCCTGGCCCCTGAAGGCGACGTCGTGTACGCCAGTGACCGCCACATCACCGCCGAGAAACTGGCAGCTGCCGAGCTGCAAACCACGCAGTCGCAGCTGCGCCAATCGCAAAAAATGGAAGCCGCGGGGCAACTCACAGGCGGCGTGGCGCACGACTTCAACAACCTGCTGCAAGTGATTTCGGCCAACTTGCAATTGATGGTCAAGCACGCCGCTGGCAACGACAAACTGCTCAGCCGCGTGACCAGTGCCGAGGGCGCGGTGCGCCGAGGGGCGAAGCTGGCGTCGCAGTTGCTGGCCTTCAGCCGCCAGCAAAACCTGGAGCCGGTGGTGGTGGACGTGGGGCGCTTTGTTCAGCGCATGGAAGACATGGTCAGGCGCGGCATGGGCGAGTCGATTGAGATCTCCACCGTGGTGGCGCAGGGCTCGTGGAATGCAATGCTGGACTTGGCGCAGCTCGAAAACGCTTTGCTGAATTTGGCCATCAACGCGCGCGATGCGATGAAGTCCAACGAGGCTCGGGTGTGTCAACTCAGCATGGCCGTGTCGAACCTCACAGCAAGCGCGCCGCCCGGCTCGCGGCACGCCGATCTGGCGGCGGGCGACTACGTCAGACTCGCTGTCAGCGACACCGGAGCGGGCATGTCTGACGCGGTGATCGCGCAAATCTTCGAGCCGTTCTTCTCGACCAAACCAGTGGGCAGCGGCACGGGTTTGGGCTTGTCGATGGTGTACGGTTTTGTCAAACAGTCGGGCGGCCACATTGACGTTGAAAGTGTCGTGGGCCAAGGCAGCACCTTGACTTTGTATTTCCCCCGTGCCGAGGCGGATGAAGCAAAGCCTTTGGCGGTCGATGCCGATGCTGGGCAACTCACCGGTGGCAGTGAGTGCATCTTGGTGGCGGAGGACGACGAAGGCGTGCGCACAACTTTGGTCGAATTGCTAAGTGATCTCGGTTACCGCGTGCTGCTGGCCGAAAACGCAGACCGTGCGCTGGAAGTTATACAAAGCGGCGTGGCCATCGATTTGCTGCTGACCGATGTGGTGATGCCGGGGCGCTTGAAAAGCGTTGATTTGGTGCGTTTGTCGCAGCAGCAATTGCCTCAGCTGCGCGTGCTGTACACCTCGGGCTACGCCCTCAATGTGATCGCCAGCGCCGACCGCCTGGCATCAGAAGTTGACCTGTTGGCCAAGCCTTACACGCGCGAAACTTTGGCGCGCAAGATCAGGCAGGCGTTCAGAAAAGGCAGCGCTGCAAGCTCGGCGACGTGATTCGCGTTGCCACCGCAGACATCAGGCAATACGGTGTAGCGAAATTTTTGGGCACGTCCGTGGCCGACGTCGATCCCGCGCACATTCCTACAGCTGCCCCCGCATGCGGTGCTCAAGGTGCAAGACGGTTCGGTAGACAGCACGTCAGCGTTGTGCAGTCGTCCGAACTCTCACCCCAACCACTTGCTTTTTTTAAAAGGAACCAACCCATGGACACCAATTACGTCGCACGCGACACGCTCGGCATGTACACGACCGAGCACGATGGACCCGGCCCCCGGCTCATGGGAGCAGACACTTTGCTTGGCAACGACGTTTACAACACCGCAGATGAGGATTTGGGTGACATCAAAGAATTCATGATCGACATGGGCACCGGCAAGGTGGCCTATGCGGTGTTGTCGTTTGGCGGCGTTTTGGGCATGGGCGACAAGCTGTTTGCCGTACCCTTCACGGCACTCAAGCTCGACACCGCACACAAACGTTTCACCTTGGACGTGAGCAAAGACGCCATGAAAAACGCACCCGGCTTTGACAAAGACCACTGGCCTTCCATGGCCGACGACACCTGGGCGAAAGGTGTGCACACGTTCTACGGCACCCATCCGGCGTGATGCTTAGTTCGGCAGCATTGGCCGGTGGCGGTCGGTGCTGCCAACCCGATGGGCGATAGCGGGACGCATCACTGCGTACTTTTTTTCGCTTGCCATTTCCTTCTTGATGCAGCGAGTGACTGAATGAACCTGCCTGTCTGGTTCACCTTGGCGGGTGCCTTGTTGCTGTTGATGGCGCTGGGCAGCACGCTGTTGGCGCGCGTGCCTTTCAGCAGCGCGATGCTTTACGCGTTGGTGGGGTTGTCGGTGAGCCCGTGGGGTTTGGGCTGGGCCACGGTGAATGCGGCTTTGCCGTCACCGGGTTTGGAAAGCATGGCGGAAGTGGTGGTGCTGATTTCTCTGTTCACGTCGGGTTTGAAGTTGTCGGCAGGCTTGCAAGACAGGCGTTGGCTGGCACCTATCCGTTTGGCCACCATCGGCATGTTGGTCACCGTGGCCGCCATCAGCGTGACCGGCGTGTGGCTGTTGGATTTGTCGTGGGCAGCGGCGTTGCTTTTGGGCGGCATCCTGGCCCCAACCGACCCGGTGTTGGCCTCGGACGTTCAACTGTCCAACCCGGATGACCGCGACCGCTTGCGCTTTGCATTGACGGGCGAAGGCGGCTTGAATGACGGCACGGCCTTCCCCATGGTGATGCTTGGCATGGGTTTGCTTGGCCTGCACCCGCTGGGTGAGTTTGGCTGGCGCTGGTTGGGTTTGGACGTGCTGTGGGCCATCGGCGGCGGTGTCGGCATTGGTGGCTTGCTGGGCAGCGCAGTGGGTCGCCTGGTGCTCTACCTGCGGCGCACCCATCACGAAGCCGTTGGCATGGACAATTTTTTAGCGCTGGGTTTGATTGCGCTCAGCTACGGCGTGTCGCTGCAGCTTCAGGCCTACGGATTTCTGGCGGTGTTTGCCGCGGGGGCCGCGCTGCGCCGTGTTGAGCGCACAGCCACGGCCGCCGCACCCGCTGCGCCCGTATCGATGGCGACTGATGCGGCGACTGTTGCGGTGGCAGCTCCAGCGGTCGCCACTGCGGCGCAGGAAGAAAAACTGGCGACCCACCCCACCCATTCATCGGCCTACATGGCACACGCCGTGCTCAGCTTCAATGAACAACTCGACCGAGTTGGCGAAGCAGTGGCAGTGGTGGTGCTGGGCATCGCGCTTTACAGCGTCGAGTGGCAGCAGGTGACATGGCGGCACTGGCTGTTTGTCGCGTGCTTGCTGTTGGTGATACGGCCTGCGTCGGCGGCGGCGGCGTTGGTCGGGTCGCGCATTTCGACGTCACAACGTCGGCTCATTGGATGGTTCGGCATTCGCGGCATCGGCTCGATTTATTACCTTGCCTACGCAGTGAATCACGGCCTGAACCCACAACTGGCACAAAGCTTGAGCGCGCTGACCTTGTTGGTGATTGCTGTGTCTGTGGCGGTGCACGGCGTGTCGGTCACACCGCTGATGAGGCGCTACCGCGAGCCGCAAAGTGCGGCACCCGAACCGAAGCGTTGAGCGGACGAGGCGCTGAACTGACAACACAACGCACATCCGCACTGACTGCACTCAAGCGTGCGAGGTTCAGTGCTGTCCGGCGACGCCCCTGAGTCGAGACACTTGCATTCACCACTGCTTCGCCACGGTTTCACTGCGGCTTATTCGGCAGCACGGTGAATTCACAGCCAATGCAATTTCGGCATTTTTGATGGGCGCTTCAAGTGCGTTGATCCATCCCATGGCGCTTGGGTCGAAACAAAAAACGTGTGCGGGTGTGTGTCAGCGCACAGAGCATCAAGTTTCAAATATTTATCCTGACTTCGCGAAGTGATCGTTCGGATGCTGCCGGATTCAATTTCGCAGTTACGCGCATTCACCCGCATTTACGCGCATTCACCTGCATTCACCCGCACCGCGCGCACGCCTATGTGCAAGCGGCTTTCCAAAAACGCAGGGTCGCCTTCACGCAACACCTGACTCATTCAAATTTTTTTATGAGAACCCACATGAAAAATCGCCTTGTCCAGCGCACCCGCATCAACCAAGCCGTCGCAGTTTTAACCCTTGGCTTGTGCGGCGCCTTGCTGACCGCTCCATCCACGTTCGCATCGAGTCACCGTGAGGCGCCTTTTGTGGCGGGCCAAGCGCAGGTTGATGCGACAGACCTCTACATGTTCAGAAGTTACGAGACAGGCCGCCAGGACTTTGTGACCATCCTGGCCAACTACCAACCATTCCAAGACCCGCAGGGCGGCCCGAACTTTTTCATGTTCAACCCAAACGCGTTGTACGAAATTCATATCGACAACAACGGCGATGGTGTGGAAGACCTGACGTTTCAATTCCGCTTCAAAAATACGTCCAAGGGCGCAGCACTCACCGTGGGTGGCAAGGCAGTCAAGATTCCGCTCATCAACAGCGGCCTCATCAGCGGCGTGAATCCAGCCACCCTGAATGTTCGCGAGACCTTCAGCATTGATGTGGTTCGCGGAACACGGCGCGGCGGCACGAAGTCTCCGGTCACCAATGTCAGTGGCGGCGCAGTTGAATTTGACAAACCCGTCGACAACATTGGGGACAAGGTGTTTGGCAGTTCCAGTGGATACGCAGCCTATGCCAATCAACACGTTTACAACGTCGCCATTCCTGGTTGCGCCACACCGGGCCGCGTGTTTGTCGGGCAGCGCAAAGAGCCGTTCTACATTGCAGTTGGCAAAGCGTTTGACCTGTTCAACTTGAATCCCTTGGGCGCAGAAGTTGGTGGCAACAACAACGACCTGGAAGCCAAAAACGTCAGCACCCTGGCCATGGAAGTGCCCATCTCCTGCCTGACCGCCGGCACGGAAACGGTGATTGGTGCGCACACCACGGCCAGCCTGCGCCAAGGCCGTTTGCTGGACGGCTCACCGCGCACAGGTTTCAATAAAGTACCGCGCGACGGCGGTGCATGGACGCAGGTGTCGCGTTTGGGCATGCCCTTGGTCAACGAGCTGATCATCGGCTTGGACGACAAAGACAAGTTCAACGCGTCCAGGCCCATCAACGATGCCGCCAACTTTGCCGACTACGTGACCAATCCGGTGCTGCCAGCACTGATCGAGTCGTTGTTCCCATCGGCCAAGGCTCCGACCAACTTTCCGCGTACCGACTTGCTCACGGTGTTCCTGAAAGGCATCGACGGCGTGAATCAGCCCAAGAATGTGGTGGCCAGTGAAATGCTGCGCTTGAACACCGCCATCGCCGTGACACCGGCAGCTTCACAAAGTGCTTTGGGTGTTGCGGCGGGTGACAACGCTGGTTTTCCAAACGGCCGCCGACCAGCGGACGACGTGGTTGATTTGTCGCTGCGCGTGTCGATGGGCGCGCTGTGTGTGTTGACAGGTTCCACGGACGCGTTGAAGGTAGGTTGCAAGCCTTCAGACGCGCCTGCAGGTGGCTTGGCACTGACAGACGGTGTGCGCAAGACCGCTGCCAATTACGGCGTCACATTCCCTTACCTCACCACTCCTTTGGCAGGCAACTTCAACCCAGCGCCCGCCGCTGGCGCGATCTTCCCCGCCAACTGAAAGGAAGCCTTATGAAAAATTTGCGCATGCTCAGTATGTTGGTGGCCATCTCACTCAGCGCCGCTGTCTCAGGGTGTTGGTTAGATGACGACGAAGAGGCAAATGCCAACACGGCCATGAGCCCTGCGACCGTGCCAGACAGCGCGGGTGCAAGCTCTGCTTCGTTTGTCATGTTCTTGATGGGCTTGGCGAACGACGACGTGTCGGAACCCAGCATCATTCCCAGCACGTTTTCAGTGCCGGACGATGAGACTGCTGATGTGAAACCGTTGTCGTAAAAGCATCGAACTGGACAGGCATGCCTCGTCGCGTTCGTGCGCTTAAAAAGCTGCGTGAAATTCGACGGGGCATTTTTCCAAGCCTCGAGTGCTGCTTGAACCTCGACAGATGGCCCACCGTCCAGTCACAGCTATATTGGAGGCCCTACATCACACACGTGACCCATGGCAACCGCGAAAAAACCGGCAATTTCTGTTGTCAAACTTAAGAAAAAAACGGTGCGCCCATCGACACCCCGCAAAGCCAAAGCAGCGTCGCCTCGCAAGCCTTTGAGGTCACAAAAAGACGAAGCGATCTCGACTGAACTGGCCCCGGCCGTGGCAATCGCGCTGCTTCAGCAAGCCGATCACGGTGCTGGGCAACCAGCGCCTGCCCTTGAGCCCCTGGCCGCAGGCGCGGTGGCCTCTGGCACGGACGGAAAGGTGCGTGTGCAGCTCCTCTTTGAAAACGGCGCTGTGCTGCCTGTAGAAATGACAGACGCTGCCGCCAAAGCGCTGAGCAATGGCATTGCGAAGGAGATGGAAAAGAGTTAATTGGGTGAGCACACCGGCCGGCGTCCTATTTCGCATCCCACGCCTCCAGGGCAGCGGGTCTCATCACAGCCTTTTTATGCTTAAGATGCCAAGGCCTCCCGCGTCACCACATTGAAGTGCGTCAGCGTGTGCTGGCCGAATGTCATGGTGATGGGCACATCACCTGCATCACGTCCGCGTCCAATCACGATTCGCCCAATGCGCGGTGTGTTGTGCCGCGCATCAAAGGTGTACCAACGGTCGCCTAAATAGACTTCAAACCACGCACTGAAATCCATCGGGGCCGCCATGGCTGGCATGCCGATGTCGCCGAGGTAGCCAGTGGTGTAGCGCGCAGGTATGTTCAAACATCGGCACAAGGTGACGGCCAAATGCGCGAAATCACGGCATACGCCGACACGCTCGTTAAAGCCTTCCACAGCGCTTCGATTGGCCCGCGCTTTGCTGTAATCGAAACGCAGATGCTGGTGCACGAAGTCGCACACGGCTTGCACCCTTGCCCATCCCAACGGGGTTTGGCCAAACTCATTCCAGGCAAAGTTGAGCAACACACTGTCAACTTCGCAGTAACGGCTGGGCAGCAAGAACTGCAATGTGTGCGCGGGCAAGGCTTGAGGTTCGTGCTGCACAGCGCCCCAATTGACTGTGTCGGTCTGACCACTGTCACTGATCACACCCGTGTTGCGCAGGCGCACCTGACTCACGCCGGCATGAATGGGCACACGAACGCAGTGATTGCCGAATGCGTCTGTGTAGGACGTCATGTTGAGCGCAGGCTCCACGACAACTTGATCGCCGAACACGATGTCATGTTGGCGGTCAGGGTTCACATTCATCATGAACACCAACGCGTTGGGTGCCGAGACGGCCAACGCAATGTCAAAACCAAATTCGATGTTCAATTTCGTTCCTTGAGCGAGATTTTTAAAATGCCTTGTGTTGCTTCAAGGCAGACCTGCACAAAAATTTGACCGCTCAGCTCAAGTTGGCCGCGCCTGAAAACTTGCCCTCACCAGCGCATAAGCCCGTTGACGAAAAGCGTGTTCTAACGCACCGCTCACCGTCCACCTGCCAAAGGCGCACATCCAAACGCATGGAACCGCACTTCGCGCTCAGCGCCTGCGGTTCAAGCGCCAAATCGACGCGGTCAGCACGGTAGCGAATGCGACCCAGCCAACAAAAGGCAGAGTAGCCAGCGCTGCGGGCTTGTCGACTTTGTTGGCCTGCGCAGTCAACGCTGCACCACTGACCACCATGGCCGCAGCTGCGACGGTACTGATTGGCAAATTGCGCCGCTTGAAAAATAACCTGCTCCAACCGCCGATCATTAAAACGTTGAACGCCATCCATCCCAATGCGTTGGTTCTGACAGGCGATGTGCGTGCGCGCAGCAACCGGTAACTGCTGAATGCCAAGGCCGCCTCAATGGCCGTCCACGCCAGCGGGATTGCAACGTCAGGCGGCTTGAACCAAGGCTGGCGAAGTGTTCGGTACCACAACATGATCCGCGGATGGTCGGGCGACGGACTGGATGACAAACTCATCAGTGTCGGGACGAACAGAACGCCGCTCGCTATCACGGCGGCGGCTGGGGCCGAAATTGGGCTCTCGTCAGGCGTCGCGTCCATTGCCCTGCCCTCAACATTGCGCATGCTGTGTTCCACCCGTTTTCATCATGAAAAAGGCGGCCGCAGCCGCCACGTTGAATTCGGCTTCGGCCAACCTCACGGTGTGACTCGAAGCTTGGTCCCTCAAATTTTTTTGCTTGAGTCGGCGATCGCTTCTTTCAGGTCGCCCACTTTTTTCTGCGCCTTGCCAGCAGCTTCATTGACCAGACCTTTCACTTTTTGGGTGGTGTTGCCCGTCACGTCGCCAAGCTTGCCTTGAACTTTGCCGGCTACTTCTTTGACTGCGCCCTTGACTTGATCTTTGTTCATATATTGCCCCTTGCGTTGGTTGGACTGCGCCTCCAGGACACCCCTGATGACGTTAGCAAAGCTTAGTCATGCTGGGTGTGAACGGCAGTAGCTTATGGCCTCAATGCGGCGTCAGCGGATTCCTACCCGAGCGCAATTGAAGCTCGACTTAGAACTCATCGCTTATTTGCCCAACCGTTCACCCACCGATTGGAAGTCCTTGATGCGTTCACACACCGCTTTCACCACCCTGCGTGCAAATACTCGGCGACTTCCTCGACACGCGGCCCGACCGACTCAACCGCGGCCAGCAATTTTTCGGCGCTGCACCCGAGCTGCTCGCGCCAATAGCTCAAGTCGTCATCTCTGGTCAGGTCAACCGAGACTGACTCTTCGGTAGCCCTGGCGGAGTTCGCGCACAGTTTGAGGTGGGTTGTCACGGTGGGCTGCAGGTCAAGTCAAAAAGATATTTGCCTCCAGCGTATCGAGCAAAGCAAATCGCTAAATCAGCGGCCACGTGGCTTGGGTGTCAGAAAACACCTGTATCTAACCCAGACAACTCCGGCGATGCAGCGACGGCACTCAACCGATTACGTCACTGGTCTGTTGACCGGCGACGCATTTGCGCCGTGTCGATCGCCTGCACACCTCGTTCCGGCGGGTTTGAAAGAACGCCGGGTCTGTCCAAATTCGCGTCACGCATAGACCCATGGCGGTGTGTGTACACGCGGGTGAACTCGGCACCCAGTAAAAATATCTGCGACGAGTAGTAGACCCAAACCAACACGATGATGATGGAGCCCGCCGCACCAAATCCCGATGCCAAGCCGGTTTGCCCGATGTAGGCACCGATCAAACCTTTGCCGAGGGCAAACAGTAAGGCAGCGACCAAAGCACCCCACACCACATCGCTCCACAACACGCGCACACGCGGCATGAGCTTGTAAATCAAAGCAAACACCACCGCAGTCAATGCAAAACTCACAACCGAATTGATGACCTGCGCTAACAGGCTCCAGCCGCCAAACAGGCTGCCCCACCAGGTTCCCAGTGCCGCGATCAGCGCGCTGAGCATCAGTGACACCATCAACAGAAACGCCACGCCCAAGATCATGCCGAACGACAGCAAACGTGAGCGCAGCAAGTTGAACCAGCCGCCCTCACCTGCGCGTGCGGGTGCACGCCAGATTCGGTCAAGCGCATCTTGCAGCTCTCCGAACACCGTGGTGGCACCGATCAAAACCACCCCCAAGCCCACAAGCGTGGCCACCACGCTTTGCGCCGGCTTGCTGACGCTAACCAACAAGCCTTCGACCGCTCTGGCAGCGTCGTCGCCCATCAAATCGCGCAGTTCGCCAAAGATCTCTCCGCGCGCTGCGTCAGGACCAAACACCAAACCCGCGACCGAGATGACGATGAGCAACAGCGGTGCCAGCGAAAACACCGTGTAGTAAGCCAAAGCCGCACCCATGCTGGGCGCGTAATCAAGGATCCACGCTTCGCCTGCATCTTTGAGGAGCCCCCAGCTCTGCTTCAGCACGACCAGCGCGCGTGTCTTTTTGACATTCATTTGTTGAGGTTAAGCGACTGAACGGGCGCACGCCAGAGCGGCTGAAGCCTGTGCACGTGGCGAAAATTCCATTACGGTTGTACGACAGCTCCCACACGATTCACCGGGGGATCTCGCGTTTACCGGGCTGCGTTTTGATCTCTGAGTGGCCACGGCTGGGCACTCAAGGATTGCCTTGGACCTGGTTCCGCAACTTATCGAAACCATGGCGCTTGATGTCGATCCGATCAAGGGTTTCCTTGCCCCAGCGACGGTGCACGAATAAGCGACAAGATCGATCAGCGATTGCAGAGTGCAGTGCAGACGTGTTGCGGCGCTTGGGTCAAAAAAATCTGTTCCGAATGGGTAGGCATCACAAGGTCTACGATCCAAAAATGGCGTCACCTGTATATCGTCGATGCAGACGAATTCAGTCGAGCCGAGCTCCACTTGTTTGGCTACCTTGTCAGCAGTTGTCTTTTCGGCAAAGGCAATAACGTACAGCCCACCGCGAGGGCAGCGAACGTCAAGGCGGGTCAATACTGCTCAGGCGATGCCGAGCGTTGCCGAGAAGCAGGCGCGGCACTTGAACGCTTTGCTGCTCCTTGCGCGATTGATGACAGCAATGAAAACCACGACTCAATGGGAATGCGCGACATGACCTGCCCGGTCATTCTTGCGGCCACCCCAGCGACCAAGGCAGATTTGAAAATCCATCGCCACGGCCGACTCCAAGCCAGCGCTGCCCCGAACGAGGTGGCGCACAAAACAGCAAACACTGGATGACGCGCCGCCGCGGGTTTGAGAACCGCGTTGACGGCTTGCAACAAGCTCACGCTTGCAGAATTCACAGTCGTCTGTGACCACCATGCTTCGAACAGTGGGAGCGCCAAGCCGACTCCAGGTATGCGCTTGAGGTGATCTGTCCAACGCGGCGCAAGCTTGCTTGTGGCGGCTCGCGGTGCGGTTGTGCCTTGTGTGACAGCAGTCAGCAAGCGCTCGCGCGATTCGCGCAAACGTTGGACGGCGGCATCCATGGCACTGGACGCACCGACTTGCAATTCAATTTGCACTGATCTTTCGACACCGTCTGCGTTGACTGCCACGCTCATGCCCAACCGTTCTAAATAATTAAGTCTGAAGCCCGCCACTGCTCATCAAAATTCCCCGCAATTTGCAGCGGGTTTTTCACAGCGGCGAGCGAGTTTCCAGCGCGACGTGCGCGCCGTTCAATTCACTTTAGTTGCGTCCACCGCGTGACATGGCACTCATCAAGGCCATCAATGCGGCCCCAACGGCAGCAGCGATCAGCATTGCCTTCACGGGCTCGTCCTTGACGTAACCAACGGTGGCATCGGTTGCCTTGCCAGCGCGGTTGATCAAGTCGGCCGACGTATCGCGCGCAGCATCCACACCACGTTTGGCCACGTCGGTAGCACGGTCAAGGAGTGGCGCGGCTTGATCCTGCAGACCCCGCACGGTGTCGGCCATGCCGTCGATTTTTTGGCCAATGGCGCTGCGTGTGGCATCGATGGCTTGGTCGGCGCTGCGAGCGGCTTGGTCAGCCATGTGGCCAGAGGCTTGAGACAGATCTTTTGAAATCATGATGTTTCCTTAATAAGAGTTGAGACGATTGAAAACGAATTACTTTTTGATCAAACCGAACAAGAAGCTGGCGACCGCCAAGACCGCGAACACCACAAATAAAATTTTTGCAATTCCGACCGCGCTCGCAGCGATTCCGCCAAAACCAAACAGCGCGGCGATCAGCGCAATCACGAAGAACACAACGGCGTAGTGAAGCATTTCGATCTCCTTGGTTGAATAGATGGCGGGATCTCGATTGGTCACTCGATAAACAGTCCTGACCGCATCTGTCGCGCTGACTTTAGTGTGTGGCGACCGCGTTGGCACAGGCTTAGGCGCAGAGCGCGGCACGCCGTGGGCAAGCACCGATAGCGGTGTAGGACGCCGCCCTGCGGTGACTGCTTTTTGCCTGTGTCGCTGTGGTGGTCGGCCGATGTTTTTGTCTGCCGTGAACGTGCTGGGCATGTGTGCAACAGGCTCAACACCGGCATGTTTGTGCGACCATCTCAACACAGGGAAATCTGAGGAGCCGCGCACCATGATTCGAATCGCCATCATTGATGACCACGCCATCGTGCGCGCCGGCCTGCGCCAATTTTTTTCGGAACAAGTTGACTTCCGGGTTGTGGCCGAAGCAGCCACCGGTCGCGAAGCACTCGACATCGTCAGGAAGGCAGAAGTGGACGTGATCGTGCTGGACATTTCCATGCCCGACCAAAGTGGCGTCGATGCTTTGGCGGCCATCAAAGCCCGAGCCCCCGATCTGCCGGTTTTGATATTGAGCAGCTTCCCGGAAGAACACTATGCGACCACTCTCCTGCGGCAAGGTGCTAGCGGCTATCTGAACAAGGACTGCGATCCCGAAGAAATTGTCAAGGCCATACGCACCGTATTTCGGGGCCGCCGCTACATCACCGCCAGTGTGGCTGAGCGCTTGGCTGATGGATTGATGAACGGTGAGGATCGACCCTTGCACGAGCAGCTGTCTGAGCGCGAATTGCAAGTTTTTTTGCGGCTGGCCAAAGGCGAAACCGTCAGTCACATGGCTGACAGCATGTCGTTGAGCGTGAAGACCGTTAGCACCTACCGCACGCGCGTGATGGAAAAAATGAAGCTGGAATCAAACAGCGATTTAACCTATTACGCGCTGAAGAACGGTTTGATCCAGTAGGCGCAGAAATAAGGCATCTGCTCTGACTCACCGCAGCGGCATGTTGCCGGTGTGGCCGTCGGCAAGCCGCCCGCAGTATTGGA
>JANYJJ010000187.1 GCA_025358485.1 Burkholderiales bacterium
CTGAGTGCTTGCACTTTCAAGGCATAGCCGTCGGCAGCCGTGCCGCGCAGCCATTGCCACCAACCCCAGGCCGAAATTGCGACGAAGAAAATTTGCAAAGTCGCGTCGCCGTAGAGCTTGCTGTTCCAGAACAGCGCGAAGTAAAGCAATGAGGCGACGATGGCCAATGGCCAACCAAGTGGGTTGACGCGCATGTTGCACACCACCATGGCGATGGACAGCACAACGGCCACGATCTCTAACCAAGTGAAGGGCACATCCCAAGCCGTGAAGGCGGGAGTGAACCATGGCTGCATGAGGGCGAGCAGGGCGGTCATGGCGGAAGGCTGTTTGAGTCGCCCGCAGCGACGCGTCTCACCACGTCGCCTTGAAAATTCGGCGGAGTCTCAACGCGCGGGCTTCACCGCTTTGGGGGTGGAGGCTTGGGGGGTCGAAATTTGCACCAAAATTTCATCAGGCTTGACCATGCCCAGATCGCTGCGCGCTTTTTCTTCGACCATCTCCAAGCCTTCTTTCAGGTCGCTCACTTCCGCCACCAACTGATCATTGCGGCGCTGCGCGGCTTGGTTGTCCCGCTTCTGTTCATCGAGCTTGGTTTGCAGCTGCATCACGCGCGGCACGCCGCCTTTGCCGAACCAAAGTTCGGCATGCACGAGGGCCAACAGCAACAGCAAAACAGCGGTGATGAAGCGCATGAACGGAGCAAGCTTTCAACGGGCAGAAATCAGCGCTGATCAGCGCAAGTTGTAGAACGCCGCGCGGCCTGGGTAGCTGGCCACGTCGCCCAGGTCTTCTTCTATGCGCAGCAGTTGGTTGTATTTGGCCATGCGGTCGCTGCGGCTGATGGAGCCGGTTTTGATTTGACCGGCGTTGGTGCCCACGGCGATGTCGGCAATGGTCGAGTCTTCGGTTTCGCCTGAGCGGTGGCTGATCACGGCGGTGTAGTTGGCGCGCTTGGCCATCTCGATGGCTGCGAAGGTTTCGGTCAGCGTGCCGATCTGGTTGATTTTGATGAGGATGGAATTGGCAATTCGTTTGTCGATGCCTTCTTTCAAAATTTTTGTGTTGGTGACAAACAGGTCGTCGCCGACCAGTTGAATTTTGGAACCCAGCCGGTCCGAGATGTGCTTCCAGCCGTCCCAGTCGTTTTCGGCCATGCCGTCTTCGACGCTGATGATGGGGTATTTGTCGCACCAGGTGGCGAGGATGTCGGTCCACTCAGGCGCAGTGAGCGACAGGCCTTCACCGGCCAATTCGTACTTGCCGTTTTTATAAAACTCGCTGGCCGCGCAGTCCAAACCGAGTGCGATTTGCGTGCCTGCGGTGTAGCCCGCCTTGTCGATGGCTTCCAAAATCATTTGAATGGCCGCTTCGTGGCTGGCCAGGCTGGGCGCGAAGCCGCCTTCGTCGCCCACTGCGGTGCTCATGCCTTTGTCGTGCAAGATTTTCTTCAGCGCATGAAACACCTCGGCGCCGTAGCGCATGGCTTCGCGGAAGGTGGGTGCGCCCACGGGGATGATCATCAACTCTTGCAGGTCGAGGTTGTTGTTGGCGTGCTCGCCGCCGTTGATGACGTTCATCATGGGCACGGGCAATTGCATGGCACCCGAGCCGCCGAAATAGCGGTACAGCGGCAAGCCGCTTTCTTCGGCGGCGGCGCGCGCCACGGCCATGCTCACGGCCAGCGTGGCGTTGGCACCGAGGCGGGCTTTGTTGTGCGTGCCGTCGAGGTCGATCATGGTGCGATCAAGGAAGGCTTGCTCTGAGGCATCCAGACCCAGAACAGCTTCGCTGATTTCGGTGTTGATGTGCTCGACGGCCTTGAGAACGCCTTTGCCGAGATAGCGCGATTTGTCACCGTCGCGCAGCTCGATAGCTTCGCGCGAGCCGGTGGATGCGCCCGACGGCACGGCCGCGCGGCCCATGATGCCGGACTCCAGCAGCACATCGCATTCGACGGTGGGGTTGCCGCGGCTGTCGAGAATTTCTCGGCCGACGATGTCAACAATTGCGCTCATTTTTTTCCTTGAAAGTCAAAATTTTTTGGGTGCCGTGCGTCGGCAGGTTTTTTTGATCCGTTCGGGCTGAGGTGTCGAAGCCTAGCGTGGGACTTCCTTCGATACTTCAGGACGGTCGGAATTACCGCCTCAGCCCGAACGGAATTGGTTTGTGTTTGTATTTGTATAAATACCAACAGCCATGCGTTCGATGTTCAGATTGAAGTGCGGCAACTGCGGTCAGACGCCCTCAACGATCACCATGTTGAACATCGCGGTAGCACCGCTGCGCAGGCTGCGCGCATGGGTGTAGCCAGGGCTGTCGTACATGGTTTTGGCGGTCTCGAAATCGGGGAAGCGCAGCACCGTCAGTCGCGGCGGTTGCCAATCGCCTTCGAGTACCTGCATGCGGCCGGCGCGCACCAAGTATTCGCCGCCGAAAGACTTCACCACTTCCGGGGCAGCTTGCATGTAACTTTTGAAAATTTCAGGGTCGGTGACCTGGGATTCGACAATCAAGAAGGCAGCGGGCATGGGAGGCTCCGGTGGGATTTTGTGTTTCGTAGGATCGGCAGAACGTTCAATAAAAACTTCAGCAAAAAAATTTAACAAGAGAAATCATTTTCCAGCAGCGGCTGCGCTTTGATGACGCGGTCAATGCTGACCAATTGCTCCAACAGCGCGCGCATGTGCTTGAGCGGTACCGCATTCGGGCCGTCGCTCATCGCATTCATCGGGTCGGGATGCGTTTCCATGAACACACCCGCCACGCCCACGGCAATGGCGGCGCGTGCCAGCACCGGCACAAACTCCCGCTGACCGCCTGAGCTTGTGCCTTGACCACCGGGCAACTGCACCGAATGCGTGGCGTCAAACACCACTGGTGCCGCCGTTTCTCGCATGATGGCGAGGCTGCGCATGTCGCTGACCAAGTTGTTGTAGCCAAAGCTGGCACCGCGTTCGCAGGCCATGAAGTTGTCTTCCAGCAGACCTTTGGCGCGCGCTGCGGCACGTGCTTTGTCGATGACGTTTTTCATGTCATGCGGCGCCAAGAACTGACCCTTCTTGATGTTCACCGGCCTGCCCGATTGCGCCGCGGCGGTGATGAAGTCAGTTTGACGGCACAAGAAGGCCGGCGTTTGCAGCACATCAACCACCGCTGAGACGGCCGCAATTTGCGATTCGCTGTGCACATCGGTCAGCAAGGGCACATTCAACTCGCGTTTCACCTTGGCCAAGATTTCCAAGCCGCGTTCCATGCCGGGGCCGCGAAAAGTGGCACCACTGGAGCGGTTGGCTTTGTCGTAACTGCTTTTGAAAATGAAGGGGATGCCGAGTTGGGCGGTCATCTCTTTCAGCGCACCGGCCACGTCCATTTGCAGCTGCTCAGATTCCACCACGCAGGGCCCGGCGATCAAGAAAAACGGCTGTGTGATGCCGACCTCAAAACCGCACAGCTTCATGCAACGGCCTTGATCTTGAGGGCTTCCTTGCGTGCTGTTTCGTTTGCACTTTGGTGCGCTAGCGCCGCTTGGATGTAGGAGATGAACAGCGGGTGCCCGTCCCAAGGCGTTGACTTGAATTCAGGGTGAAACTGCACGCCGATGTACCAAGGGTGAACGCTGCGCGGCAGTTCGACTATCTCGGTCAATTTTTCGCGTTGTGTCAGCGCCGATATCACCAAGCCCGCTTCACCCAACTGGTCAAGGTAATTGACGTTGGCTTCGTAACGATGGCGGTGCCGCTCAGTCACCACGTCGCCGTAAATCTCGTGCGCCAACGTGCCGCGTTTCACGTCTGAGCTTTGCGCGCCCAAGCGCATGGTGCCGCCCAGGTTGGAGCTGGCGCTGCGCTTTTGGATGGAGCCGTCGGCGTCTTGCCATTCTTCGATCAATGCGATGACGGGGTGATCGGTGGCTGGTTCAAACTCGGTGCTGTTGGCGTGCGTCAAGCCCGCTTTGTGGCGCGCATATTCAATGGTGGCCACTTGCATGCCCAGGCAAATGCCCAGGTAAGGAAGCTGATGCTCGCGGGCGAATTGCGCCGTCAAAATTTTGCCTTCCACGCCGCGCTTGCCAAAGCCGCCGGGCACAAGGATGGCGTCAAACTTGGCGAGCTGATGGATGTTCGCGGTACTCAAAGTCTCGGAGTCAACGTACTCAATGTTGACGCGCGCATGGTTGTGCAGCCCTGCGTGACGCAGTGCCTCGTTCAATGATTTGTAAGAGTCGGACAGGTCGGTGTACTTGCCGCTGATGGCAATGTTCACTTCGCGTTTCGGGTGCTCGACCTCATTCACCAAATCGTCCCAGCGCTTCAGATTGGCAGGCTGGGCGTTGATTCGCAGCTTGTCGCAAATCAGGCCGTCCAAGCCCTGCTGGTGCAGCATGCGCGGCACTTTGTAGATGGTGTCGACGTCCCACATCGAGATCACGCCCCATTCGGGGACGTTGGTGAAGAGGGAGATTTTTTCGCGCTCTTCATCGGGGATGGCGCGGTCGGCGCGGCACAGCAACACATCGGCCTGGATGCCGATTTCGCGCAGCTTCTGCGCGGTGTGCTGCGTGGGCTTGGTTTTCAATTCACCGGCCGCTGCGATCCACGGCACATAAGTAAGGTGAACGTAAGCAGTGTTGTTGGGGCCCATGCGCAGGCTCATCTGGCGCACGGCCTCCAAGAACGGCAGCGACTCGATGTCGCCCACCGTGCCGCCCACTTCGACGATGGCCACATCCACTTCGGCGTCTGTGCCCATACCAGCGCCGCGTTTGATGAAGTCTTGAATCTCATTCGTGACGTGCGGAATGACTTGCACCGTCTTGCCTAGGTAGTCACCGCGGCGCTCTTTTTCGAGCACGCTTTTGTAGATTTGGCCGGTGGTGAAGTTGTTGGCCTTCTTCATCTTGGTGGTGATGAAGCGCTCGTAGTGGCCGAGGTCGAGATCGGTTTCTGCGCCGTCGTCGGTGACGAACACCTCGCCGTGCTGAAACGGCGACATCGTGCCGGGGTCGACGTTGAGGTAGGGATCAAGCTTGATGAGGGTGACTTTGAGGCCGCGCGATTCGAGGATCGCAGCGAGCGAAGCCGCCGCGATGCCCTTGCCCAGCGAGGACACCACACCGCCGGTGACAAAGACAAACTTGGTCATTGCTTGTGAGCCGTTTGTCATCACAACAAAGGCCAAATTGGTAAAGCGCGATTATAGGCGGGTGCCATGGCGCGCAGCGCCGAACAACGACCTCAGACGGCTTGATTGGCCTGCGAGAAAAGCGTCAACCAGCGCAGCACCTCGACGGCTGTTTCCACTGGTTTTTCAAACGGAAACAGGTGCGAACCTTCGATCCACGACACCCGTTCGTGCGTCAAGCGCCGCGTGTTGCGCATGCCCAAACGGCGCACCTCGACCGAGTCGGTCCCACCGATGAAGGCCATGGGGCAGCGCAGCGGCTGCGCGCGCAGCAGCGAGCCTATGTGATGGGGCAGGGTGTTGTAGATGGTGGTTTCAATGTCGCGTTTGAAGCTGAGGGTGTGGCCTTTGGACGGGTCTGAACCCGGCACGACGCCGCAGGCGATGTAGTCGCGCAGCACTTGGGGCTGCCAACGCGCGAACACTTTCTTGGCCGCGAAATGGCTCAGTGCTGCATCGGCGCTGGGCCAATGTTGGCGGCGGCCTTTTGACACATGGCCTGGTGAAAAGCGTTTGAAGATGGGTGTGGGCTTGGTCAAACGGATGGCACCAGCCAGCAGCGAGCCCATCAGCGGCGAGTCGATCAGCACCACGCCTTTGACCAACTCTGGGCGGTGCGCCGCGGCCAGCACGCTGCACCAACCGCCAAGGGAATGTCCGACCAGAAAAACAGGCTCGGTGGATGTTGTTTCGATCAGTGCGACCAACTCATCGCGCAAGCCCGGCCAGTTGCTGGTGGGTGGGTACTGCGGATCGTGGCCAATTTTCTCGACAGCGTGGACGGTGAAGCCTGCGGCGCGCCAGGCGTCAAACAGCATGCGGTAAGTGCCAGCGGGGAAGCCGTTGGCGTGCGAGAAGACGATGGTGCTCATTGAATGGCCTCCTCCCCTGGACGGGGAGGGCTGGGGAGAGGTGAAAACTTGGCAGAAATTTAGGATCGGCGTAGAAGCACCTTAGGTAATCACAGCGCTAACTTCGCCCCAAGCCTCTGCGTCAAGGAGAGGGGGCAACACCAGCAAGGCGCGTCACGCAGGTGAGTTTTACGCAAAGTCAAAACGAGTTAAATAATCTTCTCACCCGGATGCGTGATCTTGCGCATGGGTTCGAACCTGGGTGCGTCCACGTGCAATGGATGTGCGGCCGCACCGCCGCTCCACTGCGGGTCGTCTATCGACTCAAACACTTGGCGCAGGCGTTCGCCCCAGGTGTCGTGGATCATTTTGAAGTACGGGTTTTGCTCGTCGATGCACACGATGTTGTTGCTGGCCAGCACGCCTTGTTCGTACACCAGCAAGTCCAGCGGCAAGCCGACCGACAGGTTGGATTTGAGCGTCGAGTCCATCGACACCAAAGCGCATTTCGCAGCCTCGTCCAACTGCGTGGCAGGCGTGAGCATGCGGTCGAGCACGGGCTTGCCGTACTTGCTTTCGCCGACTTGGAAGTAGCAGGTTTCGCGCGTGGCTTCAATGAAGTTGCCGGCCGAATAGACCAAGAACAAACGCATCGCCTCGCCCGCAATTTGCCCACCAAAAATCATGGTGGCGTTGAAGTCAATGCCCGCGGCTTGCAGCGAGGGGCCGTCTTGTGCATGCACGCGGCGCACGGCGGCACCCAACACGCGCACGGCGTCGAACATGCTTTTGGCATTCCAAATCGTGGTGGATGTGCCGTCACCGTTGTCGAGTTTTTCGACCTGCAATATCTCGCGCACCGATTGGCTGATGGACAAATTTCCGGCCGACAACATCACCATGAAGCGGTCGCCCGGCTTCTCGTACACCATCATTTTTCGGTAGGTGTTGATTTGGTCCATACCTGCATTGGTGCGCGAGTCGGACAGGAAAACGAGGCCCGCATCGAGCTTGATGCCTACGCAATACGTCATGCTGCTTTTTCCTTTAGCGCGTGGCCAGTTTTTTGAGTTGGTACAGCGCTTCCAGCGCGTCTTTGGGGCTGAGCATATCGGGGTCTATTTTGGCCAAGGCCGCGTCCACAGCCGACGCTTGCACTTCGGTTTGCATATCTGTTTGCAAAAGCGGCGCGGCAAATAAATCAATTTGCGCGTCATCCGCTTTTTGTTGCTTCTCAAGCGCCTCCAAGGTCATGCGTGCTTGGCGCACCAAAGTGCTGGGCATCCCCGCCAAACGCGCCACCTGCACGCCGTAACTGCGGCTGGCCGGGCCGGGCTGGATGGTGTGCAAAAACACAATGTCGTCGCCGCTCTCTGCCGCCGAAACGTGCACGTTCAACGCGCGGTCGTGCTTGACGGGGAAGGCCGTCAACTCAAAGTAATGCGTGGCAAACAGCGTGAAAGCGCGGCTGCGATCGTGCAAATGGCTGGCGATGGCACCGGCCAAGGCCAAGCCGTCAAACGTCGATGTGCCCCGTCCAATCTCGTCCATCAGTACCAGCGACTGTTCGGTGGCGCTGTTCAAAATGGCGGCTGCCTCTGTCATCTCGACCATGAAAGTGGACTGCGCATTCGCCAAATCGTCGGCCGCACCTATTCGCGTATGTATGGCGTCCATCGGCCCCAAACGACAAGCGCGTGCGGGCACAAACGAACCCATCGCAGCCAGCAGCGCAATCAAGGCCACTTGGCGCATGAAGGTGCTTTTGCCGCCCATGTTGGGGCCGGTGATGACCAGCATTTTTCGGCTGGCGTCCAGCATGCAATCGTTGGCCATGAAGCTGCCCGCACCGGTTTCTTGCAAGCGCGCTTCCACCACCGGATGGCGGCCTGCTTCGATGGCGATGCAAGGCTCTTTGACGAACTGCGGGCGGCACCAATTCAGTGTGTGGGCGCGTTCGGCCAAGGCCGTGAGCACGTCCAAGCTGGCCAGCGCGCGCGCCAATGCGGCCAACGCTTCCAGATGCGTTTGCAGCTGATCCACCACTTGGTCGTACAGCAGCTTTTCGCGCGCCAGCGAACGGTCTTGCGCCGACAAGGCCTTGTCTTCAAAGGCTTTCAATTCGGGCGTGATGAAGCGCTCGGCGTTCTTCAAGGTTTGGCGGCGCTGGTAGTCAGACGGCACCTTGCTGGCTTGGCCCTGCGTCACTTCAATGTAGAAGCCGTGCACCTTGTTGAACTGCACCCGCAGGTTGGTGATGCCTGTGCGAGCGCGTTCGCGGGCTTCCAGGTCCAGCAAAAAGGCGTCGCAGTTTTGTGTGATGCCGCGCAGCTGGTCGAGGTCGGCGTCAAAGCCCACGGCAATCACACCGCCGTCGCGCAGCAGCACCGAAGGCTCTGCGGCGATGGCAGCGCTGAGCAGCGCTTCGATCTGCGCATCGGGGCTCAGCGCTTCGCTCAGCATGTCCAGCAGCAGGGCTTGGTTTTGCGGCACGAGTGAGCGCAATGTCGGCAGCGCAGCCAAGGTGCTGCGCAGGCCGGTCAATTCGCGCGGACGCACTTGGCGCAGCGCAATGCGCGCCGTGATGCGCTCGACATCACAGATGCTTTTGAACAGGTCGCGCAGTCCTTCTCTTGGATGACTGGCGGGCTGGTTCAGCAGTACTTCAATGGCATCGTGTCGCTGCGTGGCCACCTGCCTGGCGCGCAGCGGGTGCGTCATCCAGTGGCGCAGCGCGCGACTGCCCATGCCGGTGCGGCAGGTGTCCAGCAGCGACAGCAAAGTCGGCGCATCTTCACCGCGCAGCGTCTGCGTCAGCTCCAAATTTCGGTGCGTGGTGGGTGGCAGGTCGAGCAAATTGCAGGCGCGTTCGACCTCCAGCGTGCGCACGTGTGCCAGCGCTTGGCCTTGCGTGTGTTCGGCATAACTCAGCAGCGCGGCGGCGGCGGCATGTGCGGTGGGCAGATCTTGCGCGTTGAAGCCTGCGAGGCTTGCCACGCGCAGTTGTTCGCACAGCTTGCGTTGGCCCAAGGCCGTGTCGAACTGCCAAGCCGGGCGGTGGGTGATGGCAGCGCTGTGCTGCGTCAAAGCGACTGGTGTGTGATCGCGGTCAACCAAAACTTCGGCCGCGTTGAGCCTTGCCAACCAGCCCGGAAGTTCGCGGTCGCTGCATTCGGTCAACCCGATTTGGCCTTGCGTCAAACCCAACCACGCCAGCCCGTGGGTCGTGGTGCCACGATGCGATTTGCGGGCCACGGCCAGCAGCAGCGCGTCGCTTTTGTCGGCCAGCAGCTCGGTGTCCGTCAAGGTGCCTGGCGTGA
>JANYJJ010000192.1 GCA_025358485.1 Burkholderiales bacterium
CAGCCTCGAGCTTGAACTCCAGGGTGTATTTGCTTCGTCTACTCAAGACGCTTTTTGCTTCGCTTTTGTTCGACACTTTCGCTTCTCCATTTGCTGAATTGAACCATCAGCTAAGAGATACGTTTTTGAGGGACAAGGTCAAAGGCCTGGAAAGCCTTAACTAAGGGATCACTTGTTCAGCGACTCCTCTAGATCCTTAATTTGCTTTTTTAACGCGAGAACTTTTTCTTGCCTTGTCAGTGCGTCAATCTCTATATCGGAGCCTGCAGCCAGTGCAGCGGCAGCGTCCGCCTTGTCCTTGCGCGCCTTTCGCTGAGCGACAAATTCTTCGACCACGCCTGTGACGGCAGTGGTCGGAATACCCTCAGACCCAATCTCGACGGTTTGTAGGCCACCGGAATCGGGCCAATGCTTGACCATGACGCGCCCTTGTTTTCCTTTGAAGCTGGATGGCAAAGCAGCGATGGGACCGTACTGAGCAACAACTTTTTTGTCCCGAATCGGTCCGCCATGAAGCGATTGCCGCTCCGAAGAATCTTCAAAGACGGAAAGTGTCGTCTCTGCAGCAATCGGGACTCTGTAACGATAGCCTTTTCCGACCACTTTCGCCTCAGGCTCAGTGGTAATCGCGATGTCTTTCGGCATCTCACTTTCTACCTTGTACTGCCGCTTTTCGGCCTTGATCAACGGCAAAAATGTAGACAGCAAGATTCCCGCGTTGTCGCTGAGTCCAACAATCCGAGAGCTTCCGTCGACGATTGACGAGCCCAAGGTAATTGATTGAGAGTGCGCGGTGAACTCAGCCGGCGAACCCATCTGAAAAATGATCTGATACGAAGCTTCCAGAGCGGCTGATTCTCCGAGTCCAAACCGTGCAGCCGCTTCGTCACGTTGAGACTTAGCCATATCAATTTTTTTACGTTGGTGAGCCGCAAGTGCGGATAGTAGTTTGACGTCCATGCTACGAGTTCTTGCTTCTTTGTATATCCCGTCCAATTCGACGCGTTCGTCCACCAATACTCTTTCTGACGGTGCCATGCATGCGGTGATTTCATTTGCAAGCTTGCAGAGAAGCGAGTCCGACCGCTTGTCTGACAATTTAGCGACGCTTGCTGCTGTCTGATCGCAGGTTCGCGCAGCAGCGCTGATTCGAGATCGTTGGTTCAATCCAGAATCTATTGGGCTGACAAGCGGTGATCCGCCAGCGTAAGTTGTCATCTTGGCTGCGCCTTTTAAAATCGCCGCCACGACCTCGTATCCAAGGTTTGTCCCGGAAGCGTCAGCTTTGTCCAACACGCCGTTGGCACCAATCTCAAATTTGAAATCCAGTGTCTGAAAAATGTCAGCGCTCGGCGAAATTTGGTAGAGCCTCGAAGTGTCTGGCAAAGAAACGGTACGAAGTTGCGGTACGGCGAACGATAAAGATGGTTCGTTGGTGAACGCACATTCCTTAGGTTTGGTATCGCTGCCATTCGCACTGCACGCAGACGTGCATTTGTCGAAGACAACTTGGAGTACGCCACTGGTCGGTACGGAGAGTTTTACGTTTTGAGCCACCAAGAATTCAGTCTTTGGCAGCGCATAAACAATTCCTTCCCCTGGAATTAGCGTCGTGGGCTTGCCGTCGGCGACACGCTTGCTTTCGAGGGTCACGCCGCAGCCCGTCAATGCGAGGAAACAAGAGAAGCTGGAAACGATCACTGATTTCATTTTTTTCTTCCTTTGCGTTTGATCATTTCAAACGCCCCAATTTGGTTGTGTTGACGCATGGGGTCGGGCGCGGATCCCAGCTGTTTCGCTAAGTCACAGGCACAGGTCAACGGACACATTTCTGGCCAGACTGAGGGGTGACTTGGCGGGACTCGGCTCCGATGAAATTCACATTTCGTTATCGCGCATCGTCCAACCGCGTTGTGCTTGTGCCACAAGCGTGGCCAACTTAGGGTACGCACCGCTGTCTTTTGCCGATTCCGCTATCCATTTGCCGAGAGACACGCCGAGTAATTTGCCTGCTTCGCTGTCCATCGCGGTGTGCAGTCCAGCAAATTCGCGGTTGCGCGCAATGCGCGCGGCCAGGGTGCGCAAATACGTTTGCTGTTCAGGTGTAAGGGGAGCTAATCCAATTACGAGCTCTACCATCGCCCATGCATAGCTGGCGTGACCACTCGGGAAGCTTTGATGGTTAGGCACAGGCACAACCGTTGAAATTTTCTTTCCCGCTGGGTGAGCTGAGGGACGTGGAACGTTGAGGTGCAGCTTTGCCCCGTACAACAACGGTGCCAACACGAGTTCAAGCACATCGAACAAGTAGAGAAAGTGTCGATGCCTGATCGGATTCAAAGTCAGGGCGCGAACAATTGCGAGACCAGCATCATTGGCCTGTCCGACAATCTCGTCTCGATTTTTTACGCCGCCCGCTTGCAGGTCGAGGAGGGCGGAGACGGCATCGTTAAGCGATGCGTCGGTCGGTCTTTTAATGGTGAGTAGATCGCTCGCCGAAAATGAAATTTCGACAGATGTGGCCGTTGGTGCGTCATCGCCTTTGCAGTCGATTTTTATCTTTGCCAGCAGTTCGTTCGCGGTCAGGTTGACTCGCACCCAGTCGCTCCCTTTGTCCAAGCGGTCGGCTAAAAGCATGTCGAAGTCGAAACAACGCGTGGCTTTTGCACCGTCAGTCCAGAGCGCAACCCTATCCAACGCCTCCAACGTCGTTTGCTCGCCAGCAAAGACGGCAGCCGCAGATTCGCCTACGAATGAGTCGACAAGGTAGCGTGCCGACTTGTTACTGCCAGGTGGTTGATGGCCGCCTTGCGTTGTGTAGCTGAGCGGCCAGAGCGCATTGGTACCGGCCGAATAGGTTTTAGACATACAAATTTTCCTTCGTGGTGAAAAAACTCAGGGGGGGATTCCAGCGAAGCGCAGTGCTTCCGCGCTTCGCCTGCCCATATCAGAGCTGGGCGCTGCGCGGGTGGACAGATACCGTGAAACCGATGCACCCGGCCGCATGGCGAGGTAACGCTTGGCACTGTTGCTCGCCTCAGTGTCGAAGCCAGCAAGCTGTTGAGCAATGATCAGCGTCGCCAACCCAGGCAAGTGAATTGCATTAAGTTCTACTGATCGGGTCGCAGACTGAACAGCCGCGCTGTATTGACCAGCTGTCAAAAAGGCGGAGGCCCACATCATTTCTACGAAGTAACGCAGCGGATCTAAGGGAGCCAACGTATCTGCGATGCGCACAGATTCAAGCGCGGCTGCACCGTCGCCACAAGTGGCTTGGGCATGACTCAGGAAAAGCCAGCTCAATGGCTCGCTGCTATCTATGGCAACCGCATGCCGCAAGCCTGCATACGCTGCATCGATGTCTCTGTCAACAAAAGCGTGCATATGGCTTTTAAGCGCGAGTGCCAAGCCAAGGCATGGGTCAAGGTCAAGTGCGCGGTCGAGGTGTTCGCGCGCTTTGCGCGCTTCAACTTCAGCACCTTCGCCATCGGCCTGGGCGATGCGCAAGAAGTGCCACTTCGCTGTCCACGCATGCACGTCGGACGACCGTGGGTGACGATCCACCAAACACCCAAGAGCATCGCGTGCGGCCGCGCGCTCGTTGCCTGACAAGCGGTGCATGCGCTGCATGGCTCCTAGTAAAAGCGAGTGGCCAGGCAACGAGTGCAAACCCAATCCGCTGACCGCCGCCAGCTCGCGGTTCAACACAGCGACCGACACGCTGTTGCAAATGTTTGAGAAACACTCGGCGTCGTCAGCGAGCAAATCGACAAGCTTGCATGCGAACTCTTGTGACCAGATTTCGCAGTGACGCGCTGCGTCTAGAACTGCCGCTCGGACGACGATTCCAGCTCCCGCTTGTACTGTTGAGCAACTCAAAACATAGTCTGCGCTCGTGAGTTGCGCCGCATCAGACGCAGAGATACCAGCGCGGTCAAGGGCCTGCACGGACAAGCGCGAGACGACGCGCCACTTGCGGCCTTTGGCCATGCCAACGACCAACCGGTCTGCCAAGACAGACCCCAGGCACACGCCATTGCCGTTAACGGATTCTTCACGTACCGGCAGGACAACGATGACCGGAAGTAGCCTCGGGGCTTTGATCGGGAGTGTGGGATTGACTGCCTCGGTTTGCCGTACCTCAAAACAGTGCACCGGCTTGTCAATGTGCTTGAAGTAGCACGGCCCCAAATCTTTGGTTCGGCCGTCGATCCCGTCAACCAACTCGTCGCGCAGCGCCGCCGACACCACAGCCGCACCGGGTTCGGCCAAGGCTGCAATCCTGGCGGTCAGGTTCACGCCAGCACCGTAAACGTCGTCCGCGTCTTCGATCACGTCTGTCACGTGAACACCGCACCGCAACAACAGCGCCTGCGTGCTCAACAGGCCGACGTTTTGGTGATTGATCCTTCGCTGAATTTCGTGCGTTGCCTGCATGGCTGCTGCGCTTTCTTGAAACTCCAACAACATCCCGTCGCCCAGGCTCTTGACCATGCGCCCGCCGTGTTTCGCCAACACCTGCGTGCGCACCTCGTGAACAAAGCGCCGCCAACGGTCAATCGTCCCGGCCTCATCTGCCTGCATGAGCCGAACCGACTCGACCACGTCCACCACCACGATGACGCGACGCTCTCGGCGCAGTTCGGGCCAATCGGTCATCGAGTTCGCGACTTCAGTAGTGATGCTCACAGGTGTTGCCTAAAGTTTCATCCTTAGTTTGATGGAGAAGTTTTCAAGTTGCCAGTGGTTTCGCAGTGGCTGCGTGTCGCTTTTAGAACTAGGGGGTTGACGTTTCAACTTCGGCTGAGGGCTCTGAACGCGACTTGCGTTCGATTCGCCCCTGATGAACCTCAAGCGCTGCGCGGCTGAGATTTGGCGACCGCCGCAGCGTGCCGACCGCAACGCGACACAAATGTTTTGTCATCAATTTGGTTGATGCGCCATCGCGGCTGCTTCCGTAACTTCCGTTTGCGGTTGGACGTGATCGTCACGTCTTTCGACAGCCTCATCCACAGAAAGCAAACCATGAACCTCACCCGTTTGACCTACGCGCTGGCCACTGCTGGCTTCACTTCTACTCTGTTGATCGCCTGCGGCGGCGGGGGTGGCGATGCGGTTGTGACGCCGCCTGTGATCGTAGAGCCGCCGCCTGTGGTGATCGTGCCGCCAACGCCCACCACCTTGACGATTTCTGGCGTGGTCGCCAAGGGGGCCCCTTTTGAGGGCGCGACGGTGGTGGCTTCCAACCCGACCGGGCCGGTGGGCACGGCACAAACGGTGAACGCGGACGGCACATACGCCATCACCTTGCCCATAGCCACGGCCACGCCGATTGTGCTGACCGCGTCCAAAACGCAGACCACGGGTGAGGTCGAGTCGTACACCTCGGTGGTGGCTGACAAAGCCAACACCCGAGCCAACATCACGCCCATCACCAACGTGATTGCAGCGCTGCTCAGCAGCAACGGCAACCCGACGCAGTTGGCCGCACAGGTCGCCACCGGCGCGGTCATTTCACAAACCACGCTGGCCGCCAAAACCAAGGCGGTGCAGGACGTGTTGCAGACGGCGTCCACGGCGCTGGGCGTGGCCAATGCCAACCCGCTGACGGAGGTGTTTTCGGCCAACGGCGCGGGCTACGACAAGCTTCTCGATTCAGTGAACGCCACCATCACGCCAGCCGGTGCGTCGTCGAACATCGAAATCGGGATGAAGGTGCAAGCCGCATCCGATTCAGCGCAACCGCCCGTGTCGCAGTTTTCGAGCAACCAAACGGCCGCATTGCCTGCATTGCCTGCCATTGCGTCAACCAGTTTGCTGGCCACGGGCACCACTGCCAAGTTGGCGCAGTTGATGTTGGACGCCAGTACTTGCTATGCCTTGCCTTTGGCGACGCGGGTGAGCACGGCGACCAGCGGCTCGAACACCGCAGTGGGCGCGGCTGCCGACGTCGTCGCCCCAGCCTGCAAGGGCATTTTCATGAGCAACGACCCGAGCGGCTACAAATTCAATGGCGGCACAGTCGGTCGCAATGCAAGCGGCTCGGGCTCGTTTGCAGGGCTGTTTTCGAGTGTCGCAAACAACGTGATTTTTGATGCCCCGGTTTATGAATACACGCTGCCCAATGGTGACGTGGCGTTCACTTTCAGAACGACGCGTGTGGACGCAGTGACAAGCTCGGTTTCAACTTTTGCGCGACTCGACCCGGCCGATCAAAAGCTGAAGTTCATTGGCAACCAGTTCAAGTACAACGGCAGCGTTCAAGCTTTTATGCAAACGCGCGAGTTTTTGACACTGAACCAGTCGCAGTGGAATTACCTCAGCTCTGGCTACTCATTGAACGTTGACAACACCGGGCAGTTTCAAAAGGTGGAGGTGACTGCACCGAACGGCAGGGTCTTCACGTTGGTGCCCAGCGCTGCGGTGAGTTACCTGATTCTGTCTGGCAAAGGGGCCACCAACTTTGTGCGCCTGCGCTCGGAATTCAGTGACGCGACGAAAAACTTTTCGGTACCCGCGAAGTTGATCAATGAAAACAGCGGCCTGGCGTTTGAGTCACCCGCGTTCACCGAGGCCGAAATGGTGGCCTTGCCCTCGCAATCGGCGTGGACTTTCAAATATTTTTTAACGGGCAACACCGGCGTTACAGCAGACGCCGTACAGGTGTACCGCACACGCGGACGGGCCTTGGGAATGGCTGAGATTCGAAGCCGCTCTCTCGCAACTTTGTCCTCGGCCACCGTGAGCAATATCGTTGCCAACGCGCTACCTACGTCGGGCGTCTTCCCGCTGACAACCAGTGCGGCGTTCAACATCGCTTGGACAGTGCCCGCGGGGGCCTTGGCACCCACCAGCTCGACCATGACAGGGCGCTACTTGGCGGACAACAACGTTTCAACATCTTTCAGCGATTCAGTGAACTACTCGGCAACGTCTTTGAGCGCGTCGATTGCATGCTCCACCCAAAATGCTGCTGACACACATTGCGCTGGCGCAACTGGCGGGGGTTTCAAAACGGGAAGCACTGTCAACAGTTTCGGTCTGACCGCCACCGATGCTTTGGGCAGGGCGTTTGTCCTGCAAACGGTTCTG
Source organism: Burkholderiales bacterium (assembly GCA_025358485.1). GTDB lineage: Bacteria > Pseudomonadota > Gammaproteobacteria > Burkholderiales > Burkholderiaceae_C > JANYJJ01. Next base: position 7,093 of record JANYJJ010000192.1, read on the forward strand.
TACTCTTTGACGATTGCGCCCTGAAATTTGACGGGCTGTCACCTTGAAGAGGCAGCCCGGCTGGCACCAACTCACCAGCGCATGACCCCCACCGGCCGACCCGTTTCAGTACGAGTCGGCCGCTTCTTTTTTGGGGGCGGGGGGGGCGG
>JANYJJ010000013.1 GCA_025358485.1 Burkholderiales bacterium
CGGCACCTGCGTGGGCACCGGCTTGGCGCTGACCCGCGAGCAGCGCAAAGCCTTCGATGATTCGGTGCGCGACGACGACCAACGCGGCAAAGAACAAAGCTTCCCGTCGGAGGAAATCGACGTCGAAGATTTGATCGACGCGCCCTGCCCCGACTGCGCTGGCACGCGCCTGAACCCCACCTCACGCGCCATCACGTTTGAGCAGCACGCCATCACTGCGGTGGCGCAGTGGTCGGTGGCCGATTGCCGCGAGTGGGTGCAAGCCTTGGCGCTGCAAGGCCGCGACGCCGAGATCGCCCGCGACGTGGTCACCGAGATCAAAAGCCGCCTTGAATTTTTGGAAGAAGTGGGTTTGGGTTACTTGACGCTTGACCGCGCCGCGCCCACCTTGAGCGGCGGTGAAGCCCAGCGCATTCGCTTGGCTGCGCAGTTGGGCAGCAACTTGCAAGGCGTTTGCTATGTGCTGGACGAGCCCACCATCGGCCTGCACCCGCGCGACAACCAAATCTTGCTGAAAGCCCTGCAAGGTCTCAGCGACAAAGGCAACACCTTGGTGGTGGTGGAGCACGACGAAGACACCATCCGCCGCGCCGATCACATCATCGACATCGGCCCCGGCGCAGGCAAACGCGGCGGCCATTTGGTGGCGCAGGGCAGCGCGGCAGACATCGCAAAAAACCCAGAGTCGCAGACGGGTCGCTTACTGGCTCACCCGTTGATCCACCCGCTGCAAGCAAGAAGAACCATCTCCTCCCCCCAAGGAAGTGAAACGGCCTCTTCGATGCCTTTGGGGGAGGCCAGGGTGGGGGTAGAAACGCCAAACACAAACGGTGCCCCCAAAACAAGCAGCAACACCAACCCAACAGCCATCACGATAAAAAACGCCACCCTGCACAACCTGCAAAACATCACCGTCCAAATCCCGCTGAAACGCCTGGTGGCCGTCACCGGCGTCAGCGGTTCCGGCAAATCCACCCTCGCCCGCGACGTGCTGTTGGCCAACTTGAAGTTCATCAACATCAAAGGCGGCGTGCCCGGCTTCCAAGGCTGCGCCAACATCGAAGGCTGGGGCTACATCGACCGCGTGTTGGAAGTTGACCAAACCCCCATCGGCAAAACACCGCGCAGTTGCCCCGCCACCTACATTGGCTTTTGGGACACGATTCGCAAGCTCTTTGCCGACACGCTGGAGGCGCGCGCCCGAGGCTACGCGCCCGCCCGCTTCAGCTTCAACACCGGCGACGGCCGCTGCCCGGCCTGCGAAGGCCAAGGCATGCGCACCATCGCGATGAGCTTTTTGCCCGACGTGAAAGTGCTGTGCGACGTGTGCCACGGCCAACGCTTCAGCCCCGAGACTTTGGCCGTCAGTTGGCGCGGCAAAAGCATCGGCGACGTTTTGAAAATGGAGATCGACGAAGCGGTTGATTTCTTCGCCAGCATGCCCAACATCAGCCACCCGCTCAAGCTCATGAAAGACGTAGGCCTGGGCTACCTCACGCTGGGCCAGCCGTCACCCACGCTCAGCGGCGGCGAAGCGCAGCGCATCAAATTGGTGAGTGAGCTGACCAAGGTGCGCGACGACATCGGCCGCCGAGGCAACAAAGCGCCGCACACCCTTTATGTGTTGGACGAGCCGACGGTGGGCCTGCACATGGCCGACGTAGAAAAGCTCATCCGCGTGCTGCACCGTTTGGTAGACGGCGGCCACAGCGTGGTGGTCATAGAACACGATTTGGACGTGATCGCCGAAGCCGATTGGGTGATTGATTTGGGGCCGGAAGGCGGCGTGAAAGGTGGTGCGGTCGTGGCCACTTGCACGCCAGAGGCATTGGTGAAAGTGAAGGCCAGCCACACGGGGGTGGCGTTGCGGCCTGTTTTGGCTCGGGGGTGATGATTCTCGATAGCCTGTCACGGCCCTCTGTTAGCAAGCAAACAAGACGACGCGGTAAAACCGGAACTTCCAATCCGATGCGGCCTGGCGCAATCTGCCTCTCCAATTGCTCAGGTCACTTCGCTATTCGCTTTAGGACGAACACAAAAAAGGCCCGTTCGGGCTGAGGTGGCTGTTCCGATCATCCTGAGGTATCGAAGGAAGTCCTGCTCTGGCCTTCCTTCGATACCTCAGGACAGTCGGGACAGTTCCTTCAGTCCGAACGGGCCTCGTTCAACGAACCGTATTGCCTCAGGCAGCCGTCGCCGCAACAGGAAACACCACCTTCGGCGGCTGAGTGCCGTCAGCCTTGCGCCGCTTCCTACCGCTTGCCGTCTTCTTGACTTGTTTGGCAGACAGGGTTCGTTTGCCGACGCGCTTTTTCTTTGACAGTGCCATGTTGATCCTTTGAGGTGAAAAAGTGAGGATACATGCGGCATGGCTGCTCACCCTTGTTGATGCGGCTCATCGACAGACTTCCCAGTCTGCGGCAACCCGGTAACGATACACTGGATCTCAGCGGCGGCGACGCACAAAGCAGGAACTTGGTCGGCGCATAGTTGAATCAACTGATGGCCTCTGAGCGTCCGTGAACCGCACACGGCTCAACTACTTCCTCGGGTTCTGCTGGCTCATGAAAGAAAAATTCCCAGTTAGCAGGTCAGTGAACATTTCCATGAGCGGTCCCACGTTTGCATCGTCTTCATCGTCTCGGAAACCCACGGTCAGATACGGCGAGATGCCCAGAGATCTTGCGATGCAGATAAACACGCTAAACGTGTTTTCGATGTCGAGTTTGAACAACTCCGGCGCATCGCGAGTGACGGTCAAAGGAAGCCAAGTGGCTGGCTCATTCAACGACCGAAAAAATCCTGTTTCGCGAAGGACGTAGGGAGGCCCGTTCTGCTCGATGTCAGAGAAATACATGGGCGTCCCCAAATACGGAACTGTTCCCCTGGCGTCCACTACGCAAGCGTTCAACCGCAGCGTTCCTGCATAGTTGGCACCGTCATGAAGTCTGGTCACCATGCGAAGAATGAATGCAAGGAAAAAGAGTGATGGCAAAAGATTTGCAATGAGCATTTCGTCGGGAGCGACGCGCGCTCGCAAATTCGTCGCGAGTTTTTCCAAGTTGAAATGACTGGTTCCGGTGACGAATACACCGCCAGACCAACGATGCGTAGCTATGGGAATCCGCAGGAAGTGCAGTCGCCTTAGAGCGTCGTAATCCCAGATAAGCGAGGCGGCATCAATCTTCTTTTCTGTTCTGCGAGCGACATAGGACGTATCAAGTGTCTGCACATGATCGAACACCGAATCAGTGTCATTGCCATGGGTGCTCAGCGCAATTTTCCGGAAATCGCTCAATGAGGCGAAGCGTCCATCGGGGGACATGTCCTCGTCAGCGAGTATCGCAATGTGGACTGCGGGCGATCCCTGTTTTAGCTGCTCCGATAGACGCTCAATCCTTTCCTTGATCCGCTCATTGCGGTGCAGTGCCTCTGCCCACAATCGCTCCTGCTGAGCCAAGTCGGTTAGGGCGCTCGGCGCGGCCGCATCTCCCACGCGGACATAAATGCACCCACTGCTGTGCAAATAGGGACCGGAGCGTCCCTTAGGAACTTGTACGAGGACAATCCATCGATGGTCAAGTGATGATGAGACCGGCTCAATTTCCAGCGCCTTCGCATCGAAAAAAGTTGGCGGCGACACGTGCGATATAACGGCCTCACGGACGCGCACGACTGCCGCGTCTGCCTCGTCGCGGGTCATTGGAACGTAGCTGGCCAAGCGACGTGTCTTTTGGTCTTCCTTTGCTCCGATAACGAGCAAACCTCCGTGGGAATTGGCGAAAGAACTAATCGATTTTGCAAGCTTCGAGTTTTCGGGAGCGCGTTCTTTGATTTCAAAGAACCACCCCTCTTGAAGCGCCGAAATTTCGGGAATATCTTCGCTTGCGATCTCACAAGTAGGTCGCAGATAGACAGGCTCGCGTCGCTCAGAGCGCCCTTTCAGGGAGCTACCTTTTCCGTGATCAGGTGATGCGACGCTTGCTTTTTCGTGTGCCATTTGCGTTACGAACAAGGAGTTACAGTCAATACAGTATGCGGCGCGCAGTCAGAGCCTAAAGCGACGCACGCAAGAGGCTTTGCGCGACTAGTGACGCCAGCGACGCACGACAGCCATTGGTGCGCGCACCCCAACGGCGTAAAGACTGACAGGCGCGCGTACAGCTCTGATTCTTGGCTCCGTATCGCCCAGGGCGGAATGGACGCAAACGGAAAAAGCAGGTGGCCTGGATACATCTCCTCTGAGGACGCGCTATGCGCGCCACGGCCTGCACCCTGGACTCATTCAAAAACCAATTGCGCGGTGGCGAGAGCTTTGCTCTGGGCGTTTTGCGAGGGCCACGGGTTTCATTGATTGGAGATTTGAATGCTGCGCTTATTCAAGCAATCAGCCAATGAGCCGGATACGCGCACGTAAGCCTCGAGTCATCCGCCAGTTATCCCTCCCTCGCCGAATGCGGGACGCTTTGCTCATGACCTCACCTCACCACTCCATCACAACCGACCCACTTCGCTGCGGCGGCCGTCCGTGCACGCGTAATCTGCGCATCAGCGTGGGCGAAGTGCCCGGTTGGCTGGCCATGGGTCAGACGGCAGAAGAGCTCGTGGCCGACTATTCCGAGCAAACACTCGCCGATATTCGGAGCTGCCTTGCCTAAGATGCGGAGCGTGAACCACACCAGGTTCGGTTGGACGATGCGGCGTGAAGGCACTGCTCGACGGGACGTGTCTCGGCGGCGGCCAATCTTGCAGACGTTCCTGTCAGTTGGCGCGCATGCTGATTTGTTAAAGCGAGCGCTTGACCACGAGAGGCGGCTAGTTTCATATACGCAGCGCACAGCGCGGCACCAGACACTCGATGACAAACTGCCTACATCGAACTCAATTTATCTACAATGTAGTAATTGTGTCTACGTTGTAGCCAAACCCACATCATCCTCTCGATGAACGAATCCACCCTGATCGAAGTGTTCGGCAGCGTCGGCCGCATGCGCGCTTTGCGCGCCCTTTTCGCCGAACCCGAACGCGGCTTTGGTCAGCGTGAATTGGCAAGCGAAGCTGGGCTTGATCCGGGCGGTGTGGCGCGGCTGCTGAAGCGTTGGACTGCGTCTGGCTTGGTGACCCGGCGACAGCAAGACGGGCTGCCGCGCTACTACGCCAGCAGTGACCCGGCCTTGGCACCACTCGTGACACTGATGCAGCAAGACAGTGCTTTGGTGCGCGCCTTGCGTGATGCGTTGTCAAGCCTGACGGGTGTGGATGTGGCTGTGATTTTTGGCTCGGTGGCGCGCGGCGCGGCGGGTGCCGCAAGCGACCTGGATTTGCTGGTGTTGGGCCGCGCATCTGAATTGAAGTTGAACGCCGCCTTGAAGCCCGTGGGCCGCAAGCTGGGGCGTGCGGTGCGTGCTACGGCTTGCACCCTGGACTCATTCAAAAACCAATTGCGCGGTGGCGAAAGCTTTGCCATGGGCGTTTTGCAAGGGCCACGGGTTTCACTGATTGGAGATTTGGATGCTGCGCTCTTTCAAGCAATTGGCCAGTGAGCCGGATGCACCGTTGAAGCCTTTGGCCGCCAACGCCCGCGATGTCGTTGCTTGGCTGCAGGCCGCTCAGGTGAAGTTGAGTGATGCGCAGCAAACCGTGGTGTCGGCAGGTACCCGCATGGATGCAGCTTGGGACGCCGTGCTGCTGGCCTGCTTGGCAGTGGCCTGCGCACAGGGATGGCGCGCCACGAGCGACAAGGGCCATCACGCAGCCGTGTTCGAAGGTGCAGCTCAAGCCATGGGCTTGCGGCAAAACCGCTTCGATGAACTGGATGCACTGCGCGATTGGCGCAACCGAAAGTACCGCGCGGGCCAGTTTTCGACCGCTGCCGAGGTTGAAGAAGCGATTGCACTGGTGAAGCCCTTTCAATCCGACATGGCGGTCTGGTTTGCAAACGAGCATGCGGTTCTGCTGAAACAAGGGCTTGGCGGTGGAGTCGTTCAGTGAGCGGTTTGGCTACTTGCATTGCGACGTGATTGAAGCTGGAATCGCCGCTATCAAAATAGTCACAACCGCCCTTTGAACCACCCCTCTTCAACCCGCCGCGACTGGCTCGCACTCGCATCCAGCTCTCACTGTTGGCCAAGGTGCCGAGCTTGTATTTGGTGCGTCCCGACGTGCCTGCACGCAACTTGAAAGAGTTCATTGTTTGCGCCAAAAAGAACCCGGCAAGCTCAACTACCAGCGGTCAAGCAACCAGGTGCAACTGAAAGACTCAAAGCCAACGCCGCATTGGCGATCGGCGGCAGGCCCGCAGAATTTGCAAAGTTCATTGCCACTGAACAGCAGCGTTGGAAGCTGGTGATCGCGCGGGCGAAGATCAAGCCGGATTGAGTTTGGGATCCCACACGGCTCATCGCAGGAATAAATAAGTGTAATTATTCTGGCGATTATTTGATAAAATCGCCAAAATACTTCTCTTATGGCCAATAAAGTCGCAATCCTTCTGCCGTCCACCGACGCGTTGCTGCGCCAGTTGGGCGACCGTCTCAGCATGGCGCGCAAACGGCGGCGCTTGCCTGCCAAACAGCTTGCCCAGCGGGCCGGCATGTCGCCCATGACTTTGCGCAGCCTGGAACGCGGCGGCTCAGGCGTGACGATGGGCGCTTACCTCGCGGTCATGCAAGCGTTGGGCGTCGAAACCGACCTGAACCTGCTCGCCAAGGCCGATCCTTTGGGGCGTGAATTGCAAGATGCAAATTTGCCAGCGCCGAAGAAGTTCTCGCCTATGTCATCGCAAGTCGCCAAGCCCGAAACAATGCCGACCCCGAGTAAATCAAGGCTGCAAAAGCTCAAAACCGCGCAGGGAAATCAGTCTGCCAAAAAATTGCCCGTGGAAGACATCTTCACCAGCTCAGAGTCACTGGCCAAGTTGATCAAAGCGCCCGCCCCTGCTTCCAAGAAAGCGCGCTGACACATGTCGGCCATCACGGTGAACGCCGATTGGCTTGGCTTGAGCACTCCGCTTCGCTTGGGCGTTTTGCATGCCCGTCGTGCGGCCGCGCGCGAAGTTTTTGAGTTTGCCTTCGATGCGTCGGCGTTGTCTCACCCGGCCACGCGAGGCCTGCAACTCGACCCTCGGCTTGGATTGTTCTCGGGTCGACAGAACCCGCCTCAAGGGCATTCAACATTTGGTGTTTTCGCCGATGCCAGCCCCGACCGCTGGGGCCGCATGCTGATGCGTCGACGCTTGGAGCGCGAGCAACGGCAGGGGCTGGTGGGCAAAGAAATTCGGCTGCTCGAATCTGACTACTTGCTCGGGGTGCACGACGCATTTCGCGTCGGCGCGCTGCGTTTTCGGTTGAACGACACCGGCGATTTTCTCGACAACCGGCATGGCGTGGCGGCACCGCCCTTCGTCCAACTGCGCGAACTCGAAGCCGCAAGCCTGGCGCTGGAACGCGACGAAGACAACACCGCCGTCGCAGGCGATGGCTGGCTGCGCATGCTGCTGGCACCTGGTGGATCACTCGGCGGCGCGCGTCCGAAAGCCAGCGTGGCGGACCCTGACGGCCGCCTGTGGATCGCCAAGTTTCCCAGCGCCCGCGACACGCACAACACCGGCGCCTGGGAAATGGTGCTGCACACCTTGGCGCGCGCTTGCGACCTGCGCGTTCCCGCCAGTCTGGTGCGGCGTTTCAATAGCAAGCGCGCCAGCGCTCACCACACATTTTTGGTTCAAAGATTCGACCGAACCGTCGCAGGCCGACGCTTGCACTTCGCATCTGCCATGACGCTCACCGGCCACCAAGACGGCGACGATGCCTCGACCGGCGCAAGCTACCTTGAGATCGCCCGCGTGCTGACCGACAGCGGGGCACAGACCGCTGTCGATCTGAAGGAGCTGTGGTCGCGCATTGTTTTCAACCTGCTGGTGTCCAACACAGACGATCACCTGCGCAACCACGGTTTCGTTTTGGTGCCCGGCAAAGGCTGGCGCTTGTCTGAGGCTTACGACATGAACCCCGAGCCCGGTTCCATCGGCCTGAAGCTCAACATCAGCGAAGCCGACAACGCACTCGACCTTGATCTGGCCCGCTCAGTGGCACCTTACTTTCGCGTCAACGCCAAACAAGCCAAAGAAATCATTCAGCGCAGCCAGGCAGTGGTGCGGCAATGGCCGAAACTGGCCGCGCAATTGGGCATTTCAGGCCGCGAACAAGCGGGCATAGCGTCGGCGTTTCGATTGGCTGGTTGATGGCCAAGATGAAAGCGCTTTTGGAGTTTTCAAAAACTTGGCGACCTTGGCGCTGACGTTGGGCAGCCCGGCAGCGGTCAAAAGTTGATGCGACTTGAGCGTCATCTGTCGCCTAAAAAGCGTCGAACTCGCCAGCGCGCGGTGGCTTGCTTGATCGGGGAAAAATGCCCGACGCTGGGGGCCAGTCACGTCACAGCACGGCACAAACAATGCGCTATCGCCGCAAACGGTTTGCAGCGGTCGGCTACGTCCATCAATCAGTGCAAGTTGCGTCAACCTCGCTGCCCACGGTCTTGATGCCCTGCGCCATCGAGCTACAGCCAACGGCAATTTGCAGTCAAGCGACACCAGAGTGCAGCGCCATCGCCAGCACGTCGGTCAACCTCTAAGTTTTGCGCAGGATGCTGGGCAGCTCAGAAAAAATAGCGCTGACGGAGTGGGCGCTGTAGACCTGACAGTTCCCGCGTCTTTCGCGGTTGAGCAACCCGAGTTCGGCCAGCTCGCTGAACTCACGCATGACCGTGCCCGCAGCTGGGCCCGTCCGCTGCGCTTGTCTCAACCGAATTCAGTGTCTGTGCCCAAACACAGGGTCATTCATAAGGTTTCCGGCTTCAAACAACCAGTCGTGGCGCCTGGCATGACCCCGGTCATAAATCACCTGTTGCAACTCTCTTTGTTGGTCGGTGAGCGGTTGCCCAGCTTCATTTGCAAATGCGGCTTCGAACCCACCGGGGTCAGTCAGATAGGTCAGCACCAAGAACATGTCGCTGGCGTAATTGCGCATGCCTGGTGTGTAAGCGGACTCCAAGCGCTTTGCCTCCCGCAAAAAGAGAGTCGGTTCTCTGGCCATCAGCTCAGCGAAGCTCGACTCACTTCTGACTTTCAGCAACGCGACGTACGCAAAGTCCATCTCCGAAAAACTTGCACCTTTAGAGACTCGTTTGCGTTGCAGGACGACCTTCTCCAAGTCCCGCAATGAAGCGCCGAAACAATTTGCAAACTGTGCGAGTGAGTCGACGAACAGACCCTCTTGCGCAAATGTGTCGCGCTGAAACGTGCGGGACACGACGCTGCGTATGAACAGTTCATGCCGCAATTTGGGGACATTTCTGGAAGTCAATTTCACTGGGACAGCGATGGTGTCGGCAATGAACTTCGAAAGATAAAGCTCTGCGTCAATTCCAAGTCCGTACGAATGACGCACCGACTCACAAATCGAACTGGCATTCCAAAAGAGAACAAACACAACGTTTTCGGCAGCGAATAAGTGCTTGATCCGTTCCAGCACTTCAAGCGCGAAAGACGGGCGGCAGCGGTCAAGCTCATCAATGATCACGACAAACGGCTTTTTGAGGTCTTTCGTCAGTCCGCTCAGCATGGCCACAAATGTGTCCTGCACGATTTGTGTGTTTGCGTAGGTGTCAAGCAGTTTTTCGACAGCTTTCTCTGAGGCTTTTGAGGCTCCCTCAACAACCGATTCAGCCGCACCTTCAAAAGCTCCGGTTACGTCGTCGCCAGTCAAACCAACTGTTTTCAACATCAAGTTTGCACCTGCTTTCACGAGCATTGGCGCCGCGCCTTTCAAAACTGCACCCGCAGCCCTCACAAATTTTTTCTTCTGCGCATCTTTCGGATTCAACGCCTTCAAAACCGACGCCGCGATGACGGCGAACGAATCGTCATGGTGGTCGTACCGGAACGCGTCGATGAACGCGACCGGGTGCGATTTGTCTTCACCTTGAAGCTGCGCCTTTAGCCGCTCAGCGATCCAGGACTTGCCCGAACCCCAAGGCGCGTCAACAGCAAGCACTCGCGGTGAAGCCAAATAATCGAGTTGAATTTCGGCCAAGCCATTGATGTGGTGCTCAAGCGCCTTTAAAAAATCGCCTCGATTTAAAAAGTCGGTTTGTGCGGTAGTCACAGCGGTTTCACTCAACAAATTACCCCAAAAAAAACTTCTTGTTCGTGAACGACGTCATCAGCAGGAAGTAGGCGTTGATTCAAACCCCTCACCTCACCCCATCGCACAAACAATGCGTCATCGCCGCAAACGGTTTGCGTCTATCGGCCACTTCCATCAACCAGCCCAAATCACGGTTGATCTGGCCCACTGCGGCGCTGCCGGTCAACGCTGGCAAACTGATGCTGGCGGCCTTCGCACCCACTTGCTCGTCGACCATTTGCGTCACCGCATTCACCAACGCACCACCGCCCAACATGTCCAACACGCGCTCCAATTTGCCGGGTTCGCGTTCCATGTAGGTCACGCGAAAGTCGGGGGCGAGTTTGGCTTTGGTGGCTGCCGATTGCAGGGCGTCGGCGTAACTGCCGACGCGGTCAATCAGGCCGCGCTCGAGGGCCTGCGCGCCCGTCCACACTCGGCCTTGCGCCACTTCATCGATTTTTTCTGGCGTGGTTTTGCGGGCGGCTGCGGCCTTGGTGATGAAGTCGGTGTAGGTGCGGCCGACGCTGGTTTGAATCAGCTCGCCAAAGCGCGGGTCGAGCGGGCGGCGCGGGTCGCCTGCGCTGCCCAACCAAGTGGTGGTGGCACCGTCGGCATGCACGCCGACTTTGTCGAGCGCTTTGTCCACGCTGGGCAAAATCGCGAACACGCCGATGGAGCCGGTGACGGTGGCGGCGTCGGCAATGACTTCGTCGCTGGACATCGAAATCCAGTAGCCGCCGGAGGCCGCCACGTCGCCCATCGACACCACCACGGGTTTGCCTGCGGCGCGCGTCAATTCCAATTCGCGGCGCACCAGTTCCGACCCAAACGCACTGCCGCCGGGCGAGTTGACGCGCAGCACCAGGGCTTTGACTTTGTCGTCGTCGCGGGCCCTGCGGATGAGTTCAGACGTTGACCGGCCGCCCACGCCACCGGCGGGTGCGCTGCCGTCGGTGATGGTGCCTTCGGCCACGACCACCGCCACTGCGTCGCCTGTCAGCTTGGATTTTTGACGAGCCAGATAGGCGTCGAATGAGACTTGGCGAAAGCTCTTGCTCTCGTTATCTTTGGCACCGCGCTCGATCATCATGGCGCGCAGTTCGTCTCGGGTTTTCAGGCCATCGACCAGCTTGCTGCTCAGGGCCAATTTGCCTGCATCGCCACCGGCGGCGGCAAAGGTTTGCGGCAGATCTGCGATGCCTTTGGCGATGCTGCCAGCAGGCAATTTGCGCGCGGCTTCAACGCCGTCGGTGTAGGTGGCCCACAGGCCGTTGTACAACAGGCCGTCGGCCTCCAGCGCTTCTTTGGACGGGCCGTTGGCAAAGTAGGGCTCGCCGAAGCTTTTGAATTTGCCCACGCGAATGACGTTGGCGGTGACGCCAAACTTATCGAACGCGTCTTTGTAATAGTTGCGCATGCGGCCGTAGCCGTCGAGGTAGACCATGCCCATGGGGTGCAACAAAACTTCGTTGGCTTGCGCGGCCAAGTAGTACTGACGCTGGTCGTAGCTGGAGCCCCAAGCCACCACCGGTTTGCCGCTGGCTTTGAAGCGCTGCAAAGCCGCAGCCACTTCGCGCAGCGTGCTCAAACCAGCGCCTGAAAACTCGTCCAACGCCAACACCAGCTGCGTGATTTTTGGGTCTTTCGCAGCAGCGTCCAACACGGTGATGATGTCGCGCAGCTGCGTTTTGTCTTGCTCTTCGCCGCGCGCTTGGGCCAGCGCGGTTTCACGCAAACTGCCCGAGCGCTGTTCAACGATGGGCCCCGCCAGGCCCAGCACCAGCGCGGTTTTGTCCATCAACGGTTTTGGGCCGCGATTCATCAGCGACCACAGCACGGCCACGATGAGGATCAAAAAGATGAGGTTGAGCAAGACACGGCGGCTGGCGTCTAAAAAGCCAAACAACCCAACAAAGCCTTTGCGTACTGCGCCGAATATTGATGAGGCCATGGCCACTCCATTCAAAAAAAACATCAGTGGCATCGAGCTTACCTTTTGCTGCAAAAAAACAACCGCCCGGTGAATCAAGGCTGACTTACTCGCTCGCACCCCTCCCTGTCTGAGGGGTGCGTTCGCTAGGAACCCCTTGCGATACTCAGCGACGCATGCAAGCCATCTTGTCAGTCACTGTTCCGTTTTTTGCGCTCGTTTTGTGCGGCTACTGGGCCACGCGCCGGGGACTGTTGCCCGAGGCCGCCATTCCTGGACTCAACGCCTACGTGCTGTTTTTTGCGCTGCCTTGCTTGCTGTTCAAATTTGGCGCGAGCATGCCGTTTTCCAAGCTCATCGACCCCACGCTGATGGCCATCTACGTGGTGTGCGCCATGTTGATGGTGTTTGTCACCATCGCCGCCACATTGAAAAGCGTTGACGACCGCTACGGCATTGACCTGAAAAACTCGGCCTTCGGGGCTTTGGTGGCGGCATTCCCCAACACTGGCTTCATGGGCGTGCCGCTGTTGGTGGCGCTGTTGGGCGACGCCGCGGCCGGGCCCGTCATCAGCACGGTGTTGATTGACTTGATATTGACCAGCACGTTTTGCATTGCACTGGCGCAGTCGCAGGAAGAGTTTTCGCCCAGCGAGAGCGAGCCATCCACCATGCGCAGCTCGGCCCTGCGTTCGCTGCGTGCCGCGCTGAGCAACCCGCTGCCGTGGTCGATTGCTTTGGGTGCCTTGGTGGCCGCCACAGACTTCAAACTGCCCGGCCCGGTGAACCAGGTCATCCAAATGCTGGCCGACTCTGCCAGCCCGGTGGCGTTGTTCACCATAGGCGCGGTGTTGTGGCGCGCATCTTTGGCAGGTCAGAACACGGGCGTGAAAACGCCGGTGGCGCAGTACCTGCCGGTGGCCTTGCTCAAGCTGTTTGTGCACCCACTGTTGGTGCTGAGCGTGGGCGTGATCGCGAAAGCTTTGGGCGCACCCGTGCCTGCATTTGGGTTGACGGTGTTGGTGCTGGCCGCGGCCCTGCCCAGCGCCAGCAATGTGTCGCTGCTGGCCGAGCGCTACGGCGCAGACAACGGCCGCATCGCACGCATCATCATGGCCAGCACGGTGATGGCGTTTGTGAGCTTTTCGCTGCTGGCGTGGGTGCTTGGGGCCAAGCCGCAGTGAGGCAGCAGCCGTGGGTGGTTGACGTAAGTGGTTGACGTAAGTGGTTGACGTAAGAGAGTCAGCTTCAGCGCGACTTCTAGAATTCAATTTCCACTGAATTCCACAAGCCCCCATGAAAACCTACCAATGCATCGTGTGCAGCTTCATCTACGACGAGGCTGACGGCTTGCCTGACCACGGCATCGCGCCTGGCACGCGATGGGCCGATGTGCCCGCCGACTGGATGTGCCCTGATTGCGGCGTGTCCAAGGCCGATTTCGAGATGATTGAAATCTGATGGCTGACATCGGTGTCGTCATCATCGGCAGCGGCTTGGCCGGCTACACCTTGGCGCGCGAATTTCGCAAGCTCGACAAGCAAACGCCGCTGACCATCTTGAGCCGTGACCACGCGGGTTTTTATTCCAAGCCCATGCTGTCGAACGCACTGGCCAGCAACAAAACGCCGTCCACTTTGGTGATGAAAAACGCCGAAAAAATGGCGGCTGAATTGAACGCAAGCGTGCGCGCTGAAGTTCAAGTTGAAAGAATCGACACCGCCGCCAAAAGCATCACCCTGAAAGGCGGTGAAGTCATCAGCTATCGCGACGTGGTGCTGGCGTTGGGAGCCGACACAGTGCGCATTGCCATTGGCGGCAACGGCGCCGACGCGGTGTTGTCGGTCAACGACCTCGACGACTACGCGCGCTTCGCGCAGCGGTTAGAGGGCGTGAAAACCGTGGCCATTTTGGGTGCAGGATTGATCGGCTGCGAGTTTGCGAATGACCTGCTGCACCGCGGCATTCGCAGCACCGTGATCGACCTCGCCGACCGGCCGCTGGCGCGTCTGTTGCCTGCCGAGGCCAGCACTTTTTTGCGCCACAAGTTGGAAGCCGCAGGTGTGCAGTTTTGCTTCAACGTGGCGGTGCACAAAGTTGAAAAAGCGGCCACTGGTTTTGACGTGGAACTCACCGACAACAGCCGCCTTCAAGCCGACTTGGTGCTCAGTGCCATCGGCCTGCGCCCGCGCACCGAGTTGGCCGATGCCGCAGGCATTGCGGTGAATCGCGGCGTGATCGTCAACCGCCACTTGGCAACATCGGCCGCACACGTGCACGCGCTGGGCGACTGCGCTGAAGTAGCAGGTCACGTGTTGCCCTATGTCATGCCGCTGATGCAGCAAGCGCGCGCCTTGGGGGCCACCTTGGCTGGCACGCCCACGCCTGTGGTTTACCCCGCGATGCCGGTGATGGTGAAGACGCCCGCTTGCCCAACGGTGGTGTGCCCGCCCGAGCCGCACGCCGTGGGTGCGTGGCAAGTCACCACCACGGCAGACGGCTGCGACGCGCGCTTCATCGGTGCCGACGCCAGCGTCTTGGGGTTTGCTTTGTTGGGTGCCGCCACCGCGCAAAAACAAACGCTGGTGGCGCAAGTGGCGGGTTGGTTGGTTTGACGGCTGGTGGGTGAACGTGGGGGCAAAGAGCAGCTACAGAAAACAGCGATACAAATCGCCAGCTATATAGTTCGCGCCTCACTTCCACGAGGCCATTTCATGCTGAAAAAAATCACCCTTGCGCTGTTCGCTGTGGCGTTGTCTTTGACCCAACTGTCGGGCTGCGATGTGAAGAAAATTGAGGAGCTGGAAGAAGGCGTGGCAACCGAGGCCGATGTGCGCGCCAAGTTCGGTGAGCCTGCCGCCACTTACCTGGAAGAAAACGGCTCTAAAACTTATGAGTACCCGCGCCAGCCCGAGGGCCACCGCAACTACATGATCACCATTGGGCCGGACGGAAAAATGAGCGCGCTGAAACAAGTGCTCAAGCCCGACACCTTTGCCAAAGTGCAGACCGGTTTGGACAAAGTGCAGGTGCGCCGCTTGCTGGGCCGCCCTGCAAAAACACAAATTTTTGCGCTGAAAAAAGACGAAGAAATTTGGGATTGGAACTACCTTGACGGCCAGCAAGCCAAGGTGTTTTCAGCCACCTTTGACAAAGACGGCTTCGTGATGAAAACCGCCTCCATCAACGACCCGCGCGAAAACAAAGTCGGCGGCAACTGAGCCTGAAATTCTTTCACTGAGGCAGACCTGATGGCACTTACTCAAGTCGAAAAATCGCAGCGCTTTGCTGCCCTGCACGACGGCCCACGCGCTTTCGTCATTCCCAATCCTTGGGACGCAGGCTCAGCCATCGCCCTCAGCGGCCTGGGGTTCCAGGCGCTTGCCACTTCCAGCGCCGCAGCCGCCATGGTGCTGGGCCGCCAAGACGGCCAACTCAGCCGCGACGAGGCCATCGCGCATGCGCGGGCCATCGTGCAGGCCACCGACTTGCCGGTGTCAGCCGATTTGGAAAACGGCTTTGGGCACGCGCCCGCCGACGCCGCCTTGACCATCCGTCTGGCCGGTGAAATTGGCTTGATGGGCGGCTCGATAGAAGACGCAACCGGTGACGCCGCCAAACCGATCTACGACTTCTCCCACGCCGTTGAGCGCGTGGCCGCTGCCGCTGAGGCCGCACGCGCCCTGCCGGTGCCATTCATGTTGGTGGCACGCACAGAAAACTTCGTGCGCGGCATCAACGACCTGGACGACACCATCCGCCGCTTGCAGGCCTTTGAGCAAGCAGGTGCCGATGTGTTGTTTGCGCCGGGCTTGCCCAGCTTGGACGCGGTGCGCGCGGTCTGCGCTGCCGTCAAAAAACCCGTCAACTTCATGGTGGGCATCAAAACCAAATCCTTCAGCGTGGCCGAGTTGGAAGCCGTCGGCGTGCGCCGCATCAGCCTGGCCACCGGCATGTACCGCGCCGCCATGGCCGGCATGGTGGCAGCGGCAGTTGAGGTGCGCGACGAGGGAACTTTTGGGTACTTGAACCGGCTTTAGTCCGCTGAATCATTTCGACGATTCAGCGGACCCGCTGCCAAATGCGGCGCACCAAAAGCCACAATCGCGCCTCGCCAGCCTTGCTGGTTTTACTTGCGCTGCCTTCTGACCCATGAATCGCGATCAACTCAAGAAGCTCGAAAAAAACCTCTGGTCCGCCGCCGACAAACTGCGCGCCAACTCCGACCTCAAAGCGAGCGAATACTCCACGCCCGTGCTCGGCCTGATATTTCTGAAGTTCGCCGACAACAAATACCGTCGCCACGAAGACGCCATCCTTGCCGAGTACCAAGCACTCAAAGGCACGCGGCGCGAAAAGTCGCTGCAAGACATTGCCATCGAGATGTGCGGCTTCGCGCTCGCACCGCATGCCCGCTACGACTATCTGCTCACGCTGCCGGAACGGGAAGACATAGCCAAAGCCATACGCAGCGCGATGAACTCCATCGAAGCCAGCAAGCCCGAACTGGCCGGGGTTTTGCCGCAAGAAGAGTACGGGCGCTTCACCCGCTCTGACCAAAACAAAGCCATTCCCAAGGCTTTGCTCAAGTTGTTTTCTGACATTCCCTTGGATGCCAGCGGCGACGTGTTTGGCCAAATTTACGAATACTTCCTGGCCGAATTCGCCATGTCTGAAGGCCAAGGCGGCGGCGAATTTTTCACGCCGCGATCGGTGGTGCGGTTGATGGTGGAAATCATCGAGCCCCACGGCGGCAAGGTGTTTGACCCGGCCTGCGGCTCGGGCGGCATGTTTGTTCAATCGGCCGGGTTCATTGCCCAACACCGCACCGACGTGAGCGCCAATGCCGGTGCCTTCGACGACGTTTATGTGTACGGGCAAGAAAAAACGCTCGAGACCGTGAAGCTCGCAAAAATGAACCTGGCTGTGAACGACCTGCGCGGCGAAATCAGGCAAACCAATTCCTACTACGAAGACCCGTTTGCCAGCTTTGGTGCCTTCGATTACGTGATGGCCAACCCGCCGTTCAACGTCGACGATGTGAGCCTGCCGACGGTCGAGAAAGACAAGCGCTTCAACACCTACGGCGTGCCGCGCAACAAAGGCAAGGTCAACAAGGCAGACGAGAAGGCCGAGACCGTGCCCAACGCCAACTACCTCTGGATCAACTTGTTTGCCACCGCGCTCAAACCCGGAGGGCGCGCTGCCCTGGTGATGGCCAATTCGGCATCTGACGCTCGCCATTCCGAAGCCGACATTCGCCGCACGCTGATCGAGAAAAACTTGATCTACGGCATGCTCACGCTGCCGTCGAACCTGTTCTACACCGTCACCTTGCCGGCCACGTTGTGGTTCTTTGACAAAGGCAAAGCCGACGACAAAATTCTGTTCATCGACGCGCGCAACATCTTCACGCAGATCGATCGATCGCACCGCGAACTCAGCGACGAGCAGTTGCAAAACATCGCGCTGATCCCACGCTTGCACAAAGGCCGCCGCACGAAGTTTGTGCGGCTGGTGGCGCGCTACTTCGTGCAGGGCGTCGAGCGTCTGATCGAAAACCAAGCGCTCATCCCCGCGCTGGCCGCGCAATTGCTGGCGGTGCTGGAAGAAACAGACGACGCGCTGGCGGCTGCTTCAGGCCGCGATGCAGTGGCCCACTTGCAAGCTCAGTGGGCGGACTTGACGCCGCTGATTCAAGCGCATGGCGACTACCAGCGCGCGCACGAATCAGATGCCGATGTGGATGCGCACAACCTGACGCAACGCAGGTTGCAGGCGGCGTTCACACCGTTTTTCACAGCAGTGCACGCGAGCTTGAAACAGCTCGACAAAGCCATCCGCGAGTTGGAGAAGCGCGCGGCGATGGTCGCAAAGGCTGCGGGCAAACGCGGCAGCACCGACCGCGGCACCAAGCTGTTGAAAGACGCGGTGCAGGCTTTGCACGATGAAGTGAAGTCGGCTGAGACCTGGTTTCAGCACATCCAATGGTTGCAAGACCGCTTCCCCGAGGCGAGGTACGAAGACGTGACCGGCCTGTGCAAGCTGGCCTCGCCCGACGAGGTGAAAGAACAGGACTATTCGCTCAACCCGGGACGGTATGTGGGTGTAGTGATTGAGGAGGATGGGAAGACGGAGGAGGAATTTTTGGCTGATCTTGCTGCCATGAACAGCGAACTTACGCGGCTGAATAAGCATGCTCATCAAGTCGGGCTAACGATCGAAGCGACGGTTCGACGCTTGGTCAGCGACGCATGAGCTCGTGGCCAGTCGTTGCGCTGGGCTCCAAAGTTCGCTTCCTTTCAGGTGGAACGCCAAGGAAAGATGAAGCGAAGTACTGGAACGGTGAGATTCCTTGGGTAGGCTCCGCCGAGATGGTGCAGCGCCGTATCTCTGACACAGAACTTCATGTGACGGAGGATGGCGCCCGTGAGGGAAGCAAACTCGTGTCGGCGAATACGGTCTTGGTGGTAGTCCGAGGTATGTCATTGGCCAAAGAGTTTCGCGTTGCCATCACCGAATGCGAGCTAACCTTTAATCAAGACTTGAAGGCACTTCAGCCAGCTGCCGACTTGAGCGCGGTCTTTCTTTTTTATTACCTGCTGTCTCAGAACTCCGCAATTCGCGACTCAGCGTCTGAGGCCGCGCACGGTACGAAGAAGCTTGATATGTCAGTGCTGGAGCAATGGCCAATTCCATTGCCGCCGTTGGAAGTGCAAGGCAAGATCGCCGCCATCCTCTCCGCCTACGACGACCTGATCGCCAACAACCAACGGCGCATCGCGCTGCTGGAATCCATGGCTGAAGAAATCTATCGCGAATGGTTTGTGCGAATGCGGTTTCCTGGGCATCAACAGGTGCAGCCGTTTGAGCGATTGCCGTCGTCCTGGACACTGAAGCCCTTTAATGACTTTTGCGTTCTAAAGCGGGGCTACGACTTGCCTGACAGCAGCATGCAGCCGGGTGACTATCCCGTGATTGCGTCCACGTCCATCAAGGGCTTTCACAACGAGTTCAAGGTCAACCCGCCAGTCATCACAACGGGCCGGTCCGGGAGCCTTGGGACCGTGCTGCTGGTCAACAAAGAGAGTTGGCCGTTAAACACGGCGTTGTACGTGAAGGACTTCTGCGGGAACTCGCCATTCCTCATCTTCTACACGCTGCGCAGTCTGAAGTTGGAGACGTTCAACGTCGGCGCCGGAGTTCCCACGCTGAACCGAAACCACTTGTCGAACGTTGGCATCGCCGTACCCGACGCAGCGTTGCAGAGGCGGTTCGCTGCCATTCTCGGGCCGATGAATGCGCAGGCTTCAGCGCTCTTTGAGGTGAACGAGAAGTTGGCGACGACCCGCGATGCCCTCCTCCCCCACCTCATCTCCGGCAAACTCAAGGTTGATCACCTCGACATCCAACTGCCGCCATCGATGCGGGAGAAAGTCACTGCCTGACGAACAGGCATCTCGGCATTGCGTTTCGTTCATTTCGTTTGTTGCGTATAGTTCGAGCAGCTCGCCCCGCAGAGGGTCGAAACCGACCCCGCGATTTCAGGAGAACGCACCATGCCCCGCCCACCCGATGCCATTGACAACGTGCTCGACGAGCACGACGCCGCCATGGTGCAGGCGGCGCAGCGCTGCTTAATGGCGGCGCTCGACCATTCGCGCGCAGCCAAGATCCGGCTCGTGAGTGACGGCAAGACCATGCCTTCGGTCGAGCTGCCGCCCAAGGCGCTGCGCATGGTGGCTGACATGCTGGGCATGATGGCCCAGCGCCAGCCGGTCGTGTTCTTGCCACAAAAGACCGAGCTTTCCACGCAAGACGCAGCCGCCTTCTTGAACGTGTCGCGCCCCTTCGTGGTGAAACAAATCGACGAGGGCCGCCTGCCCTGTCGCAAAGTGGGCCGACACCGGCGCATCCTGTTCGATGACCTGATGGCCTACCAGCAAGTCATGCACGAGGAAACCGAGGCGGCTTTGCAGGCACTGGCCGAACAGGCGCAAGCACTGGGTCTGGACCCCTGACATGGCTGGCTCGGCGCGCTACACGGCAATTCTTGACGCCTGCGTGCTTTACCCGGCCACGTTGCGCGACCTGCTGTTGAGTTTGGCGCGCGACGGGCTGTTCCATGCACGTTGGAGCGATCGCATTCAAGCCGAATGGGTGCGCAGTCTTTTGAAGCGTCGCCCCGAATTGGGTGAGGCTGCGCTGCGGCGCACCTGCGAATTGATGGCCCAGGCCGTGCCCGACAGTGTGGTGCACGGCTGGCAAAGCATTGAGTCCGGTTTGCTGGGGCTTCCAGATGCCAACGACCGGCATGTGCTGGCAGCGGCCATCTGCGGCCATGCCGATGCCATCGTCACCTTCAACCTTGACGACTTTCCGGCCGACGCACTGGCGCCGTTCGCCGTGCAGGCGCAGCACCCCGACGACTTCTTGTTGAATCAGCTTGACTTGCATCCGATTGCGGCGCTCAAGTCAGTCAAGCTGATGCGTGCACGATGGCGCAACCCGCAGCTGACCGCGCTGGATTTGGCGGCGGCGATTGAGAAGCTGCAAATGCCACTGGTGGCAGCGCGCCTGCGCGAAGTGGCGGAACTGGTCTGATCTGATCTGATTAAATTTAATGGCCAGCTTCATCTCAGAAGACCAAATTGAACAAGCCTTGCTGCAACGGCTACAGCACTTGTGCGGCTTCAATGCGCTGAACTGCTTCACTGCGCAGCCCGAAGACTTGAACGATGGCTCGGGGCGCACTGACAAGCGCGATGTGGTTTTGACGGCCCGTCTGCGCGCCGCTGTGCAGCGGCTGAATCCGCAGGTTCCAGCCGAAGCGCAAGAGCGGGCAGTGGCTCAACTGACGCAAGCACGAAGCGCCATGAGCATGGTGGCCGCGAACCGCGAGGTCGATGGTCTGCTGCGCGACGGCGTGCCGGTGGAGTTTGAAGCGCTTGAGGGCGTTCACGCAGGCCGCATGGTGCAAGAGCGTGTGCGCGTGATCGACTTCGCCCAACCCGAGCCCAGCGCCGGGCGCAACGAGTACCTGGCTGTCAGCCAGCTTTGGGTGCGCGGCGAGTTCGGTTGGCGGCGCCCTGACGTGCTGCTTTATGTGAATGGCCTGCCGCTGGTGTTCATTGAGCTCAAAAACTCAAACGTGAATTTGCGCGTGGCGTTTGACGACAACCTGACCACTTACAAGGCAGAGCTGCCGCAGCTTTTCACGACCAATGCGGTGTGCATCTTGTCGAATGGCATCAGCACGCGGGTGGGCAGCTTGTCGGCCGAGTGGGAGCACTTCTTCCCGTGGCTGCGGGTTAACGACGAAAAAGAAAGTGTGGCCGGTGCGCAGCTTGCAGCTTCGATGTTGAGCATCGAGCGTGTGGTGTTGGGCTTGTGCCAACCCGCACGGCTGCTCGACTATGTTGAGAACTTTGTGGTCTTCTACAAAGAGTCGCAAAAAATCATTGCGCAGAACCACCAGTTCATCGGCGTCAACAACGCGTTTGAAGCTTTCACACGGCGGCACGAACTGAGCGGCAAGCTGGGTGTGTTTTGGCACACGCAAGGCTCGGGCAAAAGCTTTTCGATGATCTTTTACACGCGCAAAATTTTTCGCAAACTCACCGGCAACTTCAGCTTTGTGGTGGTCACTGATCGCGATGACTTGGACCGTCAGATTTATCGCAATTTTTTGCACACTGGCGCGGTGCGCGAAAGCGATTTGGCCCGCCCCGTCAACAGCGCCGGACTGCGCGAGATGTTGAGCACCAACAAACGCGTGGTGTTCACGCTGATTCAAAAGTTTCGCTTCGACCCCGGGCTTGATTACCCCGTGCTTTCAGCGCGCGACGACATCGTGGTGATGGTGGACGAAGCGCACCGCACGCAATACAAAACGCTGGCCGAGAACATGCGCAGCGGCCTGCCAAACGCAAATTTTCTGGCCTTCACTGGCACACCTTTGCTGGGCAACACGCGCAAGACCAATGCTTGGTTTGGCGACTATGTGTCGGAGTACAACTTCCAGCAGTCGGTGGAAGACGGCGCGACGGTGCCGCTTTTCTACGAGAAGCGCGTGCCTCAGGTCTTGATTCAAAACGACGACTTGAGCGCAGAGTTTTACGACATTTTGGAAGAAGAAAGCACAGACGAAGCCCAGCAAGCCAAGCTGGAAAAGCGCTTTGCCAAGGAGGTGGAGGTCATCAAGCGCGACGACCGCCTGGAGACCATTGCGCGTGACATCACCCACCACTTCCCGCGCCGCGGGTATCTGGGCAAAGGTTTGGTCGTGACGCTGGACAAGTTCACGACTGTGACGATGTACGACAAAGTGCAGCGGCTTTGGAAACAAGAGATCAAGGCTTTGGTTGGTCGGATCAAAGAAACGCCCAACGATGTGGAGCGGGTGCGGCTCAAGCGCATCGTGGACTGGATGCGGGCCGCGCAGATGGCGGTGGTCATCAGCGACGAGGCAGGCGAAGAAGCGAAATTTGCAGCGCAAAAGCTCGACATCAAGCCGCACCGCGCACGGATGAATTTGCTCGATGAGCACGGTCACGACATTGAGCACAACTTCAAAGACCCGACACACCCGCTGCAATTGGTGTTTGTCTGTGCCATGTGGTTGACAGGTTTCGATGCGCCCACGGTCTCGACGCTTTATTTGGACAAGCCGATGCGTGGCCACACGCTGATGCAAACCATCGCGAGAGCGAACCGCGTGACCTCCGTACAAATTGGCGACGTGTCCAAAAAGAACGGCGAAATCGTTGACTATTACAACGTGTTTCGCAGCATGAAGCGCGCGCTGCGCGACTACGCACAAGGGTTAGATGACGCGTATGAAATACCAGTTCAGGAAAAGTCGGCGCTGTTCGCATTGCTGGACGACGCGGTTGAACAAGGGCTGGCTTATTGCGAACAATTGAACGTTCCGCTGCGTGCTGCTTTAGACCGTGGCGACGTGTTCAGCAAACTGGGCCAATTCAACGTGTTCGCCAACATCTTGTTTGCGCACGACGAATCGCGAAGAGGATTCAACGTTTTTGAGAACACGATCTCAGGTCTGTACGAAGCGTGCAAACCGGAGGTGATGAAGAGCGGCGTAGGACGCAAGGTTTCGGCTTTTCAATACCTGCGCGGCGTGATGGACGCGATCACCGAGACAGCAAACATCGACAAAATTTTGCTTCGCTTGGCAGAGTTGCTGGACGAGAGCGTGGTGGTCAAAGAAACTGAGGCCCGCTCGGTCCGCGAGTTTCATACCGAGCTGAGAGTCATACAACGAAGCAAGGGCTGGGACCTGAGTCGGGTGGACGTTGCAAAGCTGCGTGAGGAATTCAAACGTGCGCCTTTCAAGAACATTGAAATAGCCGACCTGCGAGCGTTCTTGCAGAAAAAGTTGGCGCAAATGTTGGCTCAGAACGCAACGCGAACCGACTTTGCGCTGCGCTTGCAACAAGTCATTGACGCATACAACAACGGCACGTCGTCAGTAGACAACGCCTACACAGAGCTGACTGCATTTGCCGCCAGCTTGCGGGACGAAGATGAGCGGCACATTCGCGAAGGCTTGAGCGAAAACGAACTCGAGATTTTTGATTTGTTGCGCAAAGACGCCATGACGCAAGACGAGACGCAGCGCGTTCGGTTGGCGGCAAAAGGGCTGCTGCATCGGCTGCTTGAAGCGCAACCAAAATTACTGGTTCAAGACTGGCACAAGGACAACCAGACGCAATTGCAAGTTCGCTCCGAAATTGCGCGCGTTCTGAATGAGGATTTGCCAGATTCTTACGACAGAACTGTGTTCAATCAAAAGTGCGAGAACGTTTTTGACTTGGCATTGGAATATGCGCGACGAGGTAAAAAGTGGGCCGCATGAATGGCAGGAATACAGCTGCGTCATCGCTGCCGTGCCGTCAATCAATGGGGCCACGCGCCACACATGCTTCTAGGATCACAAGTGCCATTTGAGAAAAAAGACCTGCGCCTGTTGCGCATTGCAATCGCCTTCTGCGCATTCAGTCTCAGCGCTACCGTGGGCATCGAATCTTGGGCGCTTGAAACCACAAACCCCTACGAACAAATCAAAGCCAGCCCCGACGGCATCGGCAAGCGCTACATGGGCCGCGAAATTGCGCAGGTGATGGGCTGGCAAGGGGCGGCTTGGTTGGAGCGTGAGGAGCGCGAAAAGGAAGAACGCACCGATTTGCTGCTGCGCGAATTGGCGCTGAAGCCCGGCATGGTGGTGGCCGATGTGGGTGCGGGCACGGGCTACATCGCCAGGCGCATGGCGACCGCCGTGGGTGCTTCAGGCGCAGTGTTTGCGGTGGACGTTCAGCCCGAGATGATCGAGATGCTGAAAACGCTGGCAGGTCAAGCCAAGTTGCCGCAAATCAAGCCGGTTTTGGGTGCGGTCAGCGATGTGAAATTGCCCGCCGCCAGCATCGATTTGGCCACCATGGTGGACGTTTACCACGAGCTTGAATTTCCGCGCGAGGTGATGAGCAGCTTGGTGCGCGCAATGAAGCCGGGTGGCCGCGTGGTGTTTGTGGAATACCGCGCCGAAGACGCGAATGTGCCGATCAAGGCGCTGCACAAAATGAGCGAGGCTCAGGTCAAGCGCGAAGCTGCCGTGGTGGGTTTGACCTGGGAGCGCACGGCTGCCAGCTTGCCGTGGCAGCACGTGGTGGTTTTTCGCAAGCCTTGAAAACTACGGCGCGGCTGATTCCGAGGAAGTGAACACCGTCAACACACCGGTGTAGCCATACACGTGGTGGCGCGCAATTTCACCGGCGGCGAAAAAACCGACCAAGGGCACGTCGCCCAACGCGTGTCGGATGATGGCCAGCTCGGCTGATGGCGCGCCGAAGTGCGGGCCACCTCGACCGACGCAGCTCACGTAGACGGCACCGGCCATGCGCCGCGCGGCATGCGGTGCGCGGTCGGTGTCTGAGCCTTGCAGCGCCAAGGCAGTTTCCAGCGGCAGGGATTCAGGCTCAAGCGCCTCGCGTATCTCGGTGCAGATGCGCACCAAGTCGCGTCTTGCAGCGTCCAGGTCACGTGTGCAAAAGGCCAGGCTCATGCCAACTTCGGCGTGGTCGGCGATGGCCACACCGCGCCTTGCTGGGTCCAGGCCAATCAGATGGCGCACACGGGTGTCGCTGCCAAATTGCCCGGGGCGGCTGATGGCACCGGCGTGGTCGGCGGCGTCTACCAAGCCCACCAAAGTTTCACGCAAGCGCGGCATCGCGTCACGGTGATGAAGGTCGTCAATTTTCAAATCGCGGAGCAGGCAGTCGAGCGCCGGTTCGCCGTCCAGGCTGATCACCAAGTTCTGCTCGGCTTCGGTGATGGTGCGGGCCTTGGCGATGGGCTGGCTGCCTTGGGTCACGCGCGACAAGATGTTGTCGTCAGATGCGAAAGCCACGCCCGACAAGCCGCCT
>JANYJJ010000021.1 GCA_025358485.1 Burkholderiales bacterium
TGCGCTCAGCGTTGGGTTCGAAACTGCCCAGGATTGGCCCCTGACACCTTTTTGATGAGCCGCCGCAGTGCGGTTGCGTCTTGATAGCCAACCGCTGCGGCGACGCGGTCAACGCTCATGCGACTGTCCTGCAACAACTTGCGCGCGCGTTGCAGTTTGACGCTGTTGATCAGAGCCAGGGTACTCATGCCGGTAGCGCTTTGAACGTGGCGGCCGAGGGTGCGTGTGGACATGCAGAACGCCTGTGCCAACGCGGCCACGCTGGGCGGGTTCGGCAAGGCGGCTTCGACGCGTAAGGCCAAACTGGCCACCAAATCACTGCCGCTGGCCAACACCTCGGGGATGATGAAAGGCGACTGTGCCGTGCGACCGTCGATCAACAACATGCGTGAGACGGCTTCCGCCAAGGCATTGCCGAATTGCGTGCGCAACAGATGCAGCATCAAGTCGCTTTGCGCGAAAGCGGCACCTGCGGTGACGATGGTGGATGAGACGGGCAAGGCGCGTGAGCGGTCGCGCTTGGTGCTGCGATCGGTGCTGCGATCGGTTCCGCGCTTGGTGCCCCGATCACCATCGCTGATCACCATGCGGTCGGCATCGACCACACAACCTGGCTGCATGCGTTGAAGCAACGGTGCCAGCCACCAGGTGGTGGTGACGCGGCGACCTTCCAACACACCGGCGGCCTGCAACAAAAACACCGCTGAGCAAGCGGCCGCCACGCTTCCTCCACCGTGCACATGTTTGGCGATGGCAGTTGCAGCGCGCACGGCCTGCGCGCTTTGCAAGCCGCGTTGAATCGAACTCGCGCTGTTCAAACCCAAGCCGGGGATGATCCAAGTGGACGTGTCAGTGCGCGCTTTGGAGGGCAGCTTGGCGGTGTCGAGCTTCATGCCAGCCTGCAGCAACACGTCACCACCTTGCACCGAGCACACACGCCAAGTTGGGGCGGCTGTGGCGGCACGCGGGGCCAGCAGCTTTGCCGCACCCAGCATGTCCAGCGTCATGGCCACGCCGGTGGGATGAGCACCCTCAAGAACAAGAACCGTGAAGTCGACCATGAACAGTTTGATTTACCCGGGAAAATTGAGAAAAAAAACTTGTCGTTTTTGGCATTTTAAATGTCGAATGCGACGCTTTTGTTTTTTGCACTTTGACGATGAAATGCAAGCCCTCATCACGTCATTCTTCCAAACAGCGTCCTCACCATGCTCACCCATTACTCAACACAAAAATCAACACAAGACGATCCGCTGAACGACTTCATCAAGCGCGACATCACGCTGGACGGCGCGACGAAAACGGTGTGGCTTGCGGGCACCGGCCCTGCTGTGATCGTGATGACCGAAATGCCGGGCATCAGCCCGCAGGTGGCGCGCTTTGCACGTTGGGTGATGGAGGCGGGGTTCACGGTCTACATGCCGTCGCTGTTTGGCCGCGACGGTGCGGTGCCGAGCGTGGGTGAGGGCGTGGCGACCTTCAAAAAAGCCTGCGTCAGCGCCGAGTTTCGGGCCTTCGCGGGTGGCACCGGGCAAACAGAAACCAGCCCGGTGACGCTGTGGCTGCGCGCCTTGGCGCGCCTCGCGCATGCTGAGTGCGGTGGGCCTGGCGTGGGTGCCATAGGCATGTGTTTCACCGGCAACTTTGCGCTGTCGATGATGCTGGAGTCGGCCGTGCTGGCACCGGTGGTGTGTCAGCCTTCGCTGCCGCTGGACCAAGCCGACGGCATTGCGATGTCGCCCGAAGATTTGACGGCGGTGAAGCTGCGCCTGGACCGCGACAAGCTCAGCGTGTTGGCCTACCGGTTCGACGGTGACCGCTTTTGCAAGGCTGAGCGCTTTGCCGCCTATTCGGCCGCTTTGGGTGAGCGGTTTGTGGCACGTGTCTTGCCCGACAGTGCGGCCAAGCGCGAAGGCCTCACGTCATTTTTTCAGCACGTGGTGGCCAGCCCGCACAGCGTCGTTACAGCGCACTTGATTGACGAAGCGGGGCAACCCACCCTGGCGGCACGCGATGAAATTCTGGCCTTTTTTGCGATGCGTTTGAAAAGTGCAGTCAAGTTGATCTGCGGTGGGAAGGCACGCGAGGAGGTGTTCGATTCGCGTGCGCCTTCGCGAACTTGCATCGTGATGCGCTGACACACTGAAACTACTTGAGCGTCATCAACCGCACAGTGTTGTCTAGACACACGTCCATGTAACCACGCCACAGCACTTGCGCGATGACCGAAAGCGGAACCGCGGTGACGGCGTTTTTCGCCTTGAAGGTGTACGTCCAGCTCACTCGCGTGCTCTGGCCAACAGCGACGAAAGTCCAATCACCGCGCGCCTGCACGGCCAAGGTTTTGACTATCGGGTTGCTGACGTCCCACACGCGATAAGCAAATCGATGGGGCGCTTCCAGCAGAGTGACTTGTTCACGCGCGGTACCGCCGTCTGCCAAGTGAACCACGCGGGCAGACCCGACTTGATCCCACGGGCCGGTGTGGTCTGAAGTGCGAACCACGGCCGGCAAAGGGCCGTAGCCAGTCAGCACCTTGGGCAAAACGTCTTCGGCAGCGATGAAAGCAAACACCGCCTCTGGCGTGCCCGGAATCAGCGCGGTTCGTGTGATTGAAACTTCGCTGGGCATCACAGCGCTCCCGTTCGGCGACGTTGCTGGGTTGGTGATCGATGCGCAGCCACTGAACAACACAGCGGGCACAACAGCAGTGACAAAAGCGACGCTGGCGAGGTGCCTGCGCAACGTCCGCCGCGCTGGGCTGTGACTTGTGATGAATTCATACATGGCTGCAGGACAGTTGGGAAGATTCGAAATAATATGAAGATTCCTTCACTTTGAGAATTCGCATTTCATGGCACCTGCTGCAACACCGTCGAAGCCACGAAAGACGCCAGTTCAAGCACGGTCAATCAACACGGTTGAGGTCATTCTTCAGGCCTGTGTTCAGGTTTTGCTGGACGGCGGATTGGCCCGTTTGACAACAACCCGCGTGGCGCAACGAGCGGGTACTTCGGTGGGATCGCTCTATCAATATTTTCCGGACAAGCAGTCACTGCTCGCAGCAGCGCTTGAGCGCCACTTGACGCAAGTGATCGCAGCCGTTGAGGGCGCATGCGCCAGAGCGAAGGGCAAAACGGCGGCCGCCATGGCCGCGACTGTGGTCGATGCGTTTGTCAGCGCCAAGTTTGTCGATCACCCTGCATCGCGAGCGCTGTACGCGGTCGCAGCCGAAGTGAGCGGTGCCTTGGTCGTTGAGCAGATGACTCAGCGTTCACAACGAGCGCTGTGCGACATGCTGGCCACCGCCTCAGACCGGACCTACAGCAACTTGGCCGAAGTTGGTTTTGTGTTGAGCACAGCGGCTGTTGGACCGGTGCAAGCACTGCTGGCTTCGAACGCATCACTGAAATCGGTTCGCGCCATTCAGCAGCAGCTGACCCTCATGATGTGCGCCTATCTCAAAACGACTGGCACCACTCGCCGCGCAGCAAAACGGCGAACTTGAGGTCTGCGCATTAGAAGAGCGCGCCCGCTTGAATTGACTGACTGAGTGCTTCAACGCCCATGCAGAACAAAGCGGTTTTCCAACACCCCGATCCCATCAATTTCAATGCGCACCACATCGCCGTGGCGCAACCAGCGCGGCGGTGTCATGGCCATGCCGACTCCGGCGGGCGTGCCGGTGGCAATCACGTCGCCGGGCAACAGGGTGATACCGCGCGAGCAGGTTTCTATCAAGGTGGGAATGTCGAATATCAAGTCGGTGGTGCGCGCGTCTTGGCGCAGCTCTGCCGCGCCGTTTGCGGGCGTGACCCAGCAGCGCACTCGGGTGTCGGTGCCGTCCAGCGCATCGGCGCTGACGATCCACGGGCCCATGGGACAAAAGGTGTCGAAGCTTTTGCCGAGGTGCCACTGCGCATGGCGCATTTGCACGTCACGCGCGGTCACGTCGTTGACGATGGTGTAGCCGTAGATGTGCTTCATCGCATCAGCGCGGCTGATGTTGCGGCCCGGCGTGCCGATCACCACCGCCAGTTCGGCTTCGTAGTCAATTTGATCCGACACGGCGGCGCCGGGCAGCAACACGTCGGTGCCAGTGGCCACCACGGTTTCAGGCACTTTGCTGAACACGATGGGCCATTGATCGACCGCACCTTTGTCGTCTTTGAAAACCGAATTGCGCATTTCATTGGCGTGCGCGTGGTAGTTGCGACCCGCGCAAAAAATATTGCGACGCGGGTGCGGAATGGGCGCGTTCAAGGTGACTTCTGACAGGGCCACCGACGCGCCTGCCAACGCTGGCATCGCAGCTCCGGCGGCGGCGCGTTCGATCAAAGTCAACACACCGCGCGCGGCTTCAGTGCGGGTCAACACGTAAGGCGTGACGCGCGCCCCGTCGGCTGAGACCTGGCCCACGTGACTTTGGCCGAGGTGGGTGTAAGTGGCGATGCGCATGAAGATTCCTTGAAGAACAGAAAAAATCTGGTTACTGATGGGCCAATCCAACATGACCACGAGAGTCTCACCCATGGACGCGGTTGAGGCACGGCGCGAGGGCGAAGTGAGTTTGCAGTGTGACGCAGGCGGTTAACGCAGGCGGTTGGTGCAGGCGGTTGGTGCAGGCGATTGGTACAGGCACGTGCGTCAGCGACTCGGTGGGAAAAAATGACCGTCCTGGACGCGCCTGACACCGGCCAAACGATCAGCCTGCGTCAGGCTGATCGACTGAATCAGTGAAATGAGCTTTGAGGGCCGTGAACCTACTTCCTCTTCCCTCCGCGCCCCCGCGGCGGTCTCTGCGCTTGCACGGCGAGGCCCTTCTTTTCAGAGTCAAACTTCTCAGGATCAAACGCAAACTCATGCGGGCTCACATCCAAGTCAGGATGGTGCTGCAAAACTTCCATGACAAAGTCAACAAACACGCGCACGCGGGCGGGCAGTTGGCGGTCGGGGTAGTACATGAACAGGCGCAGTGTCTTGGGCACGCTGTCGGGCAGCAACACGCGCAAGCGGCCGGCCCGCAGGGCGGGCAAGGCCACCACCATGGGGAGTTGGGCCAAGCCCAAACCGCCGCAGCAGGCTTCGCTCAAAGCTAAAAAATCATTGCAGCGCAGCGGGCCTTCAGGGATGTGTTCCACCACACCTTTGCTGGTTTGAAACCACCACGACAGCACGCTGCTCGACATGCCCCGCTTCAGCACCAAACGCTTGTGCGTGGCCAAGTCGGCGAGTTTTTGCGGCGCATCGTGCGCGGCCAAATAAGCCGGTGACGCACACAGCACCAAGCCCAACGGACCGAGTGGGCGGGCAATGAATGAGGCGTCGCGCAGCGGGCCCACGCGTATGCCAACGTCGAACTGGTCGGCCACCAAATCAGTGACTTGTTCTGACAGCTCAACGTCCAATTCAACTTTGGGATAACGCGCGTTGAACTCGCCGAGTTTCGGCATGAGGTAGCTGCGCGCAAAGGGCGACACCGCCGTCACACGCACGCGGCCGCTGGGTTCTTCTGACGATTCGCGTGATCGACGAAACGCGCTTTCCAACTGCTCCAGTGGTGCCTCGCACTGTGCCAACAAGGCCTGGCCTTCGTCGGTGAGGCTGAGCTGGCGCGTGGTGCGCGCGAACAGCCGCACACCGAGTTGCGCCTCCAGCCGCGCGACGTTGCGGCTCACCGCGACGGCCGAAACCTCCAACGCAGCGGCGGCTTTCACAAAGCTGCCCAAGCGTGCCGTTTGCACAAAACTGACCATGCCGCGCAAGCTTTCCATGC
This sequence comes from Burkholderiales bacterium, assembly GCA_025358485.1. GTDB lineage: Bacteria > Pseudomonadota > Gammaproteobacteria > Burkholderiales > Burkholderiaceae_C > JANYJJ01. The sequence goes on from JANYJJ010000021.1 coordinate 5,777, forward strand.
TGACGTCCCGTGTTGGTTGAAAGCGCTGATTGCTAACCGAATGTTCGCAGAGAACTAGCTGTTTTCGGCGTTGTGGTGAGGCAAGTGGCTGCCTAAAGTTCATTCACACCACGGCCCGTCCAAGCGAATCCAAGCGATCCCAGCGCATCCCAGCACCACCGCCAACACCACCGCCCACACCACCCCAGGAGACCTCACATGAAAACCACAGCACGCAATTTTTCTGTGTCATTCACCTACTTCGCCGTCAGCCTGCTGGCTTGCGCAGCGGCGGCGTCCATCCATGTGCAAGCCGCACCCATCGTGGTGGGCACATCGACCGTCAACATCAGCGACGCACCCCGCGGTCGCGCACTCACGACGCAGATTTGGTTTGAAGCGGCAGCCGGCTCCAAAGCCAGCGGCTTCTCGCCCCTTTTGCCGATTGCGGACATCGCCATTGCCACGAACGCTGTGCCTGCTCAGTCAATCACAAGCGCAGCCAAGCGCCCTTTGATCGTGATCTCGCACGGCAATTGGGGCACGCGTTTTTCCCAGGGCTGGCTGGCGCGGGAATTGGTGCAAGCGGGCTATGTGGTGATCACCCCGTCGCACCCCGGCACCATGAACGACGACCGCAGCTTGAGCGGCTCGGTGCGTCTGTGGGACCGCAGCGCCGACGTGAAAGTGGTGCTCGACCAACTGCTGCAAGACCCCAAGTGGGCGGCGTTGATTGACGCCAACCGCATCGGTTTTTTTGGTCATTCATTTGGCGGTTGGACAGGCTTGAGCTTGGCCGGTGGCCGTTACGACAAAGCCAGTCAAACAGCGGGTTGCGAGGCGCAACAACCCAAGGACATGTACTGCAACGGTTGGGCCACCCAAGACATCAGCGGCGTGTCGATGGAAGGCAGCGACACCGACTACCGCGACCCGCGCATCAAGGCTTACTACCTCGCCGCCGCAGGCCCTGGCAGCAGCATGACCGTGTCTTCGCTCAAAAGCATCAAGGTGCCCATCGCGTTTGACACCGCCAAGTTTGACGAGGTGTTGGCCCCCAAAGAGAACGCGCATTTCTTGGCCGCGACGATTCCTGGTGCCACCGAAGTGACGCGCGACGTGGGCCACTTCACTTACGTGCCCGAGTGCAAACCCATCATCGGCGTGATTGCCGCCAAGCTGATTTGCACTGACCCCAAGGGCGTTGACCGCGCCGATGTGCACCGTGTGGTGGGCAAAGCGGTGGTGAGCTTCTTTGACAAAACGGTGGGCCCGGCGGCCACGGTGGCAGGCAAATGAGCACGCCAATTCGCCAGCAAATGAGCAAGCAACTGAACAAGCAAGGGAGGCAGCACGCGATGAAAATTTCTACTCGCTGGGGACTCCTCGCTGTCACCGCTTTGTGCCTGAACGCACAAGCCGCCGACATCAACGTGACGGTGGCCAACATCCAAAGCAGCGAAGGCTTTGTGGGCTGCGCGCTTTTCCCCGCCAGCGCCGCCGAAACCTTCCCGCTCGACCTGAGCAAGGCCACGCCGCAGCGCGCCAAGAACGAGGGCGGCGTGCTGCGTTGCACCTACACCAACCTGCCAGCGGGCAGCTACGCGGTGTCGGCCGCGCACGACGTGAACGGCAATGGCAAGCCCGACAAAAACTTTCTCGGCATACCGACTGAGCCTTGGGCGGTCTCCAACAACGTGAGGCCCACTTTGCGACCACCGAAATTTGCTGAAGCGTCGTTTTCGCTGACCGCAGATGAAGTCAAAAACATCACGCTGCGCGTGGCGCAATAAGACCCGACCCACGTTGTTCATCGAAAGCACGCCATGACAGCCTTTCTCGCCAACTTTCCCGTCAACCCCATCCTGCCGATCAACCTGGTCTTGGGAGTTTTGTTGTTCAGACTGACCCTGACAATTTACGTCGTGCCGAACCTGGCCGCCTGGTCACCGGCCAAGCTGTTGACGCCGATTTTGTTGCTGCACATGTTGCGCGAATTGGGCTTGATGTTCCTGTTCCCCGGTTCCACCTTGCCTGGCATGCCTGACGCGTTCGCGGTGCCTGCCGCGTTGGGTGACTTCATGGCGGCGGTGCTGGCCACTGCGGCTTTGTTTGCCGTGCGACACAACGCACCGATGTTCAAAATGCAGCCCAAAACCTGGGTGTGGATATTCAACATTTGGGGCACGGTAGACCTCATCGTGGCCATCACCTTGGCCGTGGTTTTCAAGGCAGCCCCGCACTTGGGCGCGTCGTATTGGATACCGGCGTTTTGGGTGCCGATGCTGCTGGCCACGCATGCCTTGGTGTTTGTGTACTTGCGCAAGCACTGGAAATGAACAGCCCATGAACACGCTCGTTCCAAGCTACCCGGCGCCGCCGCACGACCTCATCATCTACTTCGGCATGATCGCCATCGTGGTGGTGGTGCTTCCCTGGGCCGCAGCCGTTTTCTCTGCGGGCAACCGGCCGCTGCGCCGCCGTTGGTTGGGCGCGGGGCTGGCCGTTGCAGCCATCAGCGCGGGCTTGGCTTTCAGCGGCTTGCTGTCACGCACTGACATCCGCCCACCCATCTTGCATGTGCTCATCCTTTGCACCCTGGGCGGCCTGTTGTGGCACGGCCTGAGCACAAGCGGTTTGGCCACTGCACATCGTGCATCCACGGCATCGCTGGTGCTGTTGCAAAGCTTCAGGCTGCCTTTGGAGGTGTTGATGCTGCATGCTGCCCAAACCGGTGTGATGCCGGTGGAATTCAGCATGGCAGGCTACAACTTCGATGTGCTGACAGGTGCAGGCGCTGTGTTGGTGGGCGCTGTGCTCAAGCTGTCGCCGCGCCGCACGGGTTTGCACCACGCGCTGGTGTGGGCATGGAACTTGGTGGGCGTGGCCTGCTTGTTGGTGATCGTGGCGTTGGCCGTGGCCACCTCACCCAACGTGGGCTATTTCGGCAGAGGCGTTGAACACCTGGCGCTGTGGACGCTTTACTTTCCGTATGTGTGGCTGCCGGTGCTGCTGGTGGGCGTGGCGATGTACGGTCACCTCATCGTCACGCGCAAGTTGCTGCAAACATCCAGGCATCAACAACCGTTGGCGCTCACACATCCGCTTTGAATGAGATTCCAACCAGGCAGTTCTTCATGACAAAACACCTTTTCTCATTTTTTACCAGCCTCGCGCTGGCCGCTTCGCTCACCGCTTGCGCCACACCGCCAGACACATCACCCATCTACGCCGCGCACGTGGCGGCGTTTGCCAAAAGCCAACCGCACAACAAGCTGAAGGTCACCCGCGCCGATGGCTTCAAAATCGATGTACGTGAGTTTGGGTCTGCGAATCAAAAACGCGGCCCCACGGTGGTGATGTTGCACGGCTTCCCCGACAACCAACATTTGTACGACCTGCTCATCCCCGAGCTCACGGCCACACACCACGTCATCAGCTTTGATTTTTTGGGTTGGGGTGATTCCGAAAAACCCGCGGGTCACGTGTACGACGTGGCCAGTCAACGTGCCGACCTTGACGCGGTGGTGAAGCACTTTGCCTTGCAGCAAGTGGTAGTTGTGGTGCACGACCTGTCGGGCCACAGCGGCATCGATTGGGCGCTGGACAACGAGGCCCAAACAGCAGGCTTGGTGCTGCTGAACACCTACTACCAAAACATGCCCACGTTGATTGCGCCCGAGGCCATCAAAACCTATTCAACCCCAGGTTGGTTTCGCGATGTGGCGGTGTGGGGTTCAGGCAAATCCAGCGCGCGTTTCAAAGACGGCGTGGGCAGCCAACTGCGCAGTTTTTTCTCTAACGCCGCCCGCCGCGACGCGATGATTCCCGTCATCACCCACACCGCGTCTGAGATACGTCCCGCCTTCATCAGCTCGACCTCCGTGCTGTGGCCCGAGATCGCGCAGCGCGACAAAAAAGTGCCACGCATGCAAGCCTTCAAAAAGCCGGTGTGGGTGATTTTTGGTGCCGACGACCCTTACTTGAACAAAGGCGTGGCCACCGAATTTGCCCGCGTGTTTCCCAACAGCAGCTTGCATTTGCTAGACCAGGCGGGCCACTATGTTCAGCTGGACCGGGGCGACGAAGTGGGGCGCATCGTCTTGGAAAAATTGGCAGGGCGCTGAACTCAGCGCCTTTCATCACTGGTCGGAGCCTGCGATCAATTTAGGCATGTTGGCGACAGCCGCCTTGGCGTTGGTTTTCAGGCGCTCCAGCACGGCTTGTTTGGCGATGTCGTCGCGGCTCACAGCGGCCACCACCTTGGCAAAACCGTCAAGGCGGCTGTCTCGAATCCATGTGCGCAGGGTTTTGTCCTGCGACCAGACAAACTGGTTGCGCATGTTGCCGAAGGTCGACGCAACATAGCCGGTCAGGCTGTCGGGGAACTGCACCGCGCCGCAAAGTTGGTTTTTCTTGGCGTCGCCCTCGCTGCCGCCCGCTTTTACGTCGCTGTCGCCTGGCTCATTGCCGTAGTGCGCCTCCACATAGGCAATGAGCGCGGCGCTGAAGCTGGGCATGGGGATGCGCACCATTTGCAGCAAAATTTTGTTGCCTTCAAACACCGGCTGCGGCGCTGCCGGGCGCTTCTCAACCGCTGACGCGGTGCAGTCGATGCACAGGGTGTGCGGCGGCAATTCCACGCGGCCGGCGTCCAGCACCAAGGCCTTGGCTTCAACGGCCTGCACACGCCCTTTGCGGATGACGTTGGTGATGCGGCGCAGGCTTTGCACCTCGGCCTTTGAGATCGTGGCGTAGTGAAACATCGTCGGCGTTTGGTCGGGGTGAATGCGCAGCATGGCCTCGCAAGCTTCCAAGCGTTCAAACAAATCGGCAATCGATGTGGCCTTTGCCAAGGCCTCCATTTGATTGGCTTGGCCGCCGATGGCTTCGTCAAAAAAGTCGAGGCCAGGTTGGGTGTGCAAGCGGTTCACCAACCATGAATCGCGCGGCATGACCCAACTGATGTTCTCAGGCGCGGCACCAGCGTTCAGCAACCACACGCCCACGTCCATGGCGGTTTTGCCGGCACCGATGATGGTGAAGTGCAGTGGGCGCTCCCGTCCTGGTTCGCGCGGCGCTTGCCACAACTGCGCCAGCGCATTGGGCGACACCATCCACGCGTCGGCCGCCACTTTGAATTTGGGCGTGTGGGTGGACGGCACGGTGGGGCCGAAGTAGGTGGAGTCCACGGTTTTCTTGCGCACCGTCACTTGCGTTTCAGCGCCCGACAAGATGGATTTGACGCGGCCATCGCCAACGTGGTCGCTCATCGGGAAGTAGCTGACGCGACCGCTGGGCAGCAGCGTTTGGTTCATCACGCGTTCGTAATAACTGCTCACCTCAAGGCCCGAGGCAAGCGAGTACAGGCCCTTGTTGACGCCGTGCGCGTCTTTGCTTTGCGAACTCAGCTCGGTCGAGTTGACGCCGTAAAAAGACGACGGTTGGTGCAGGGTGACGAAGGAATAAGCGTCGTTCCAATGGCCGCCCGGTTTGGCATGGCGGTCCACGATGGTGATGTGCGCATCGGTCTCGGTCAGCAAGGTGTCGGCGAACGCCATGCCCGATGCGCCCGCGCCGATGATGAGGTAGTCGGTGGTGATGTGGTTCATGGGGCTCCTGACTGACGGAAGGCGTTGAGAATATTTGAGCTTGCTGGATTTTGCGACAACCGAAAACGCGTTTGCATTGAGCCAGGAATTCCTTCAGCGAGCGCAAGTCACGCGGAAATTCAATCAGCGCGCGCCCAAAACTTCCCACCGCTCCAACGCCACCAGCAAATCTGCATCCAGCTTGGCGTAGCGCGTTTGACTCAACGCCGCCTTGTCGGGATCGGACGTGTAAATCGCCCCGTCGGCCAGCAACGCCGACAAGGCTTTTTGCTCGACCTCCATGGCTTCAATGCGCGCGGGCAACTCGTCCAACTCACGCTGTTCCTTGAAGCTGAGCTTGCGCGGTTTGGCCAAATCAAGCGCCACCACAGGCTTGGCCGCCACGGCAATCGATGAAGACTTTTTCTCAACCGGAGCGTGAGCCGCAACCGCCGCCTTGGCTGCCTGATCACGCATGGTTTTTGCGCGCGCCTTCTGGCTTTTCCAGTCCTCGTAGCCGCCTTCGTATTCACGCCAAAAGCCAGGCGTCTCGTCGCCTTCCCAGGCAATCGTGCTGGTGACGACGTTGTCCAAAAAACGCCGGTCGTGGCTGACCAAAAACACGGTGCCTGCGTAGCTTTGCAGCAGCTCTTCCAGCAGCTCCAGTGTGTCGATGTCGAGGTCGTTGGTGGGTTCGTCCAGCACCAACACGTTGGCAGGCAAGGCAAACAAACGCGCCAACAACACACGGTTGCGCTCGCCCCCGCTCAGCGTGCGCACGGGTGAATTGGCGCGCTCGGGCGAGAACAAAAAGTCGTTCAAATAACTCATCACGTGCTTGCGCTGACCGGCAAATTCCACCCACTCGCTGCCCGGGCTGATGGTGTTGGCCAACGTCTCGTCGAGGTCGAGCTTGCTGCGCATTTGGTCAAAGTAAGCCACCTCCAACTTCGTGCCCTGGCGCACGCTGCCCGAGGTAGGTTGCAGCTCGCCGAGGATGAGTTTGAGCAGCGTGGTTTTGCCCGCGCCGTTGGGGCCGATCAGGCCCACTTTGTCGCCGCGCAAGATGGTGGCGTTGAAATCGCGGACGATGAGTTTTTCGACTGTCCCTTGTTCATTTTTCCTGTCGTGGAACACCATGCCCACATCACGAAGCTCGGCCACGATCTTGCCGCTGGCCGCACCGGTGTCCACCTCTAACCGCACCTGGCCCAACGAATCACGACGCGCCTGGCGGCTGGCGCGCAGCACTTCCAAACGCTGAATGCGCGCCACGCTGCGGGTGCGCCTTGCTTCCACACCTTTGCGTATCCACACCTCTTCTTGCGCCAACAATTTGTCGGCACGTGCATTGGCCAATGCGTCTGACGCCAGCTGCTGCTCCTTCATCAATTCATAGGCGGTGAAGTTGCCGGGGTAGCTGCGGATGATGCCGCGGTCTAACTCAACAATGCGGGTGGACACGCCGTCCAAAAACGCGCGGTCGTGGGTGATGAGCATCACGCTGCCCTTG
>JANYJJ010000031.1 GCA_025358485.1 Burkholderiales bacterium
CGCCCGGGCGAGGCGGTGATCAATGCGTTGATCGAACAGGCCGTGCGGCATCAGTGGTCATCGCCGAGCAAACCCAAAGCCGCCGTGACGATGCGCGGGACGCGAAACTCTCTGCTCGCACCGAAGCTGCTGTTCGCGGCAGGCTCACTCATGCTGCGCAACAACCACTGATGCCGCACGGCCTGTTCGATCAACGCATTGATCACCGCCTCGCCCGGGCGGTTCATCAGCACCGCGATGTCTTCGCGTGTCAAGGCGCTGCGGCAGTGGCCGAGCAGATACAACATGCCGCGCATTTGCGCCGAAGCTGGTGCCAGCCAAGCCAAAACGCGCTGCACCAGCCTGACCGATGGCGGCTCGTGGCTGAGCGCGGTCGCTTCTTCTGACGACTGTGGCTCGCGCATGAGCGCCATCGGATAACGTTTCAGTCGAGCGTGCAATTCATTGGGCGACATGGAGGTCAGCGCTTGCCCGGCAATCTCTAGCAGCAGCGGCAGGCCGTCGAGCACACTGGCAATTTGCTCAATGGTCTGCAGTGCCCGCGGACCTTGCGTGTAGGCCGCCAACACGCAGTGGCGCTGCAAAATTTGGGCGGCTGGCGACGGCGCACCAGCACATGGGGACTGCAGCAGCAGTTGTGGCTCGATTCGAACAAAACGTTCACCGCGCAGGTGACACGCTGCATCGGCGGTGACGAGCCAGCGGGTGTCTCGCCCGAGCGACGCCGTGAGTGCGCTCAGGCCCAGGTCGTTGCCAGACGCTGCCAATCCGTCGAGCACGATCAAGATTTCTTTTCCGCGCAATGTCTGAGTAATGGCCTGCAAGTCGCATGCGGTGACCGCGAAACACCGAGTCAACGAATCGCTCAAGGCTTCGAGCAGGCCCAGCGGGTCGCAGATCTGTGAAACGTCGACCCACAGCACGCCGTGGCGCAGGTGCGCCTGCATGCGCAGCGCTACCGTGGCCGCTAGCAACGACTTCCCCGCACCTGGGGGGCCTAGCACTGACGTGACAGACGCATAAGGATCGTGCAAACAACGCACGCACAGCTCGAGCTGAGCGTCGTAGCCGATCAAAAGCCCTGCCGGCGCGGGCGCGCGCGCGATGCCGGGGCATGTGCTCGCATCGATGCTTTTTGGCTCTACCGTGCGTTGACCCGATGCATGGTTCGCGCTGTCATTCAATCTCTCACCACTGCGGTTGGCGCGCTGCTGTATCTGCTGAATGGTTCGGTCCAGCGACGCGAGTGAGGTCGTGTCCTCGGCCGCGATCAGTGGTCGCACCGTCTGGCAGTGCAAGAGCGCCGCGTCGGGACGGCCGCTGTCAGCCAGCAGTGCAGCGTAGCGGCACTGCACTTGGCCGTCAGACTCCAGCAACAGCGCCAACTGACGGGCATGGTGCAGTGCGCGCTCTGTCTGCCCGAGTTCGCAGGCAGTGTTCAAAGCTTCACGCAACACCTTCTCACGCAGTCGTGCCAGCCATGCACGGCGCGCGTCGATGAACGCAGCGCCGTCCCAGCCGTCGGCCAGCGGGCCAACATACATGGCTAAAGCTTGCTCTAGGCTGAGCAGTTGCTGCTCGGTGTCGGGCAAATCCGCTTCAGCCAGTGCAACAAAGACTTGTACATCTATCAGGGTGTCGGCCGCTGGCGAAACAGTCACGCGTTCGGCGCTGACTGTGATCTGCGGACGCACAGCGGGAGGTAACTCGTCCCAGGCTTTGCGAATAAAGTGAACGGTGTGGTGCAGGCGATTGCGCGCACGCGCTTCGTCCGAATCCGGCCACAGGACGGACAGCACCGTGTCGCGCGATTCGCTGCATCGCGGCGCGCTGCACAACAACTGAATGAGTCGGCGTGCGTGTGAGCGCTGCCATGTTGTCGGGGCAATTGGCTGGTTCGCGTATTCAAACGCGAATTCCCCGAGCAATCGCAAAACCACGGTGGGCCGGTTTGAAGGCAAGTTTGCTTCTGTCGCTTGCATCAGACTGCTGAACATCGTGAACCCTAATTTCGGCTGGATGGCAACAAGGGATGCCCGTCACTACAAACGCCGTAATGCAATGATGAGGCGCGCGGTCTTCACGCGTCGTAAAGCTTTGTGACCAAGATGCCTGGGGTTTTCCACGGGTGGAGCGGGGCGATGCAAAGATTCAGTAAAGCGGAGCACTTTTTCGCTAAAGCGTTTGCTGCAACGCCAGCACGTCACCGGGTGGGCCGTCGTCCATCGAGACGATCACCGTGATTTCGCTCAGGCGCATGTGAAGCGCCGTCACCGCCACGCGCAGCCGTGTGCGCACTGTGTGCAAAGCGTCGGTATCGTGGCTGAGGAGAGGCAGGCCAGGGCCAAAGTTCTGGTCACGAAAGCGCCTGTATATCGGAAGGTGATCGTCTGCGCCGTCTAGCCGCCTGAAGTCATGCGCCAATTGCTGGCTCAGCTGATCCCAACCCTGCTGCGCCGCCAGCAGCGCTGACAGTTCCGACCAAGCAATCAGGTCATCGTCATCAGCATTCTGTAGCCATGGCAAAGGAAGCTTTTGCATGAACCGGGCAGCGTCGGCAGAACGCGCCTCGAGCACCAAGAGCGTCGCATACAAGATAGGCTCTCTGAGCGCCGCTTCGTGGTGACGTTCGGGCGGTGACCAATCTTCTTTGATTGACAACAAAGCCCGCGCCTTGTCCAAACTCCCTTGACGCATTTGTAACGACGCCAGCCCGTAGCGCACAACGGACACGCCGTTGTCCCAGCCAGCTCGCCGCGCCAAACCCAGGTATTCCTGCAAGTCATGTTCTGCGGCGGCGATTTGGTCTTGACCTATCCGGCAGGCCGCACGCTGCCACAGGCCGCTCATCAGGGCCCCGATCCACTCGGCGCTTCGGCCGACCGCAACCGCCTCATCTGCCAGCAAAGACAATTCCGCCCAGTCGTCGACGGCAGATCTGCGGTGGCACACAGCCCCAAGCAACAGCGGCCACAACGGCGAGCCCGCCATGCGCGCTCGCAGTGCGGGTAGTTCAAGCAAGATTCCGGGCGCGTTCAACACGCTGGGCAAGCGCAGGGCCAAGGTCCAGTAGCCCTCATCCGACGGCTGCAGCTGCAGAGCAGAAAGCGTGCTTTCCACAAATGCCTGTCCCGCCCGACCCTGCCCGACGCTTGCCAAGGTCATAGCCCGCACCAATGCTGCCCGCGCCACGAGCGGCTTGTCCAAAACGCGCTCAGTCAGCAGCGGCAATGCCCTTGAGTGCAGCTCGGCTTCCGTGGGCAATCCAGCGCGGCGCCAGGCCAGCGACAACAACAGTTGAAGCAGCATTTCTTGACGTGAGTCGCCCAAATTCTGCGCACTGCTGATCCCCAAAGGTGCCCAGCGCTGGACTGCGCCAGCCAGGTTGCGCTGCGTCCAGCTTTCGCAGAGCGCCGCGCACAAGCGCACAAAACGCACCGGTTCTAGGACACGTGCATGGTCTAGCAGCGCCACCGCATCTTCTTCAAGTGCCATCACTTGACGCAGGCCCGCGGCGCATGCGGGCGATTCAAAGTCAAGGCGATGCTCGGAAAAGACCGCGCAGACCGCGTGCAACCGTGCAGTGCGCAGCGCGTAGTCCATCCCTTGCTCGACGCCCAGCCCTCGTGCGTGAGACCTGGGCAAGTGCAGCATGCGCAGGCTTTGGGTGTTGGCAATGCGGCTCAACAGGCCAGCGGCGAGCAACTCGTCCACCCCGCGCTGCATCGCGTCAACTGTCAAGTCCGACGCAGCAGACAAGCTCGAAATGTTGGCACGCTCGAAGCTCCCAGAAAAAACGGCGGCTGCCGGGTAAGCCCTTCGCGCCTCTGCGCTCAGCAATTGGGCACTCCAGTCCAGCGAAGACTGCATGGACCGGTGGCGCAGCTCTAAGTCCAAAGGGCCGTTGGCCAGCGGGTTCAATCCGCGCTCAATCTGCGCGACTATCTCGCCCGGCGACATGCTGGATGATCGTGCGGCGGCCAGCTCAATGGCCAGCGGCAAACCGTCCAGCCGTTGCAACAGCCGCACCACGTCGCGTTGCCAAGCCAGGCTGTTCATCTCTGTTTCGCTGACGCTGCAGCGCATTGAAAACAGGATCACGCCGGCGTTCTGCCTGGTTTGCTCCGGCGAGTCGTCGAACTCTGGTATCGCCAGTGTCGGCACCGGCACCTCGATCGCGTCGGCAGCACCCAGCGGCGCACGGCTGATCGCAATCACTCGGCTTTTCATCTTTCGCGGAAAGGCCGCTAAAAGCTCATTCGCATCAGCAGCGGTGTCAAGATCGTCCAGCACCACGAGCAGAGGTCGGTCTTGCAAGGCGCGGATCAGCAATTGCAAATCGCTGCACGCGTCATGCGCGGTCAAGCCCAAAGAGCGCACGCATGCGGCTGCCGCTGTGTCTGCCGGGCTCAAGTCACCCAACCGAACCCACACCACGCTGTCAGGCAGCATCGGATCAAGCCGCTGAGCCACATCGCGCGCCAGTGCAGTCTTGCCCACGCCGCCCATCCCGGTCACGTTCCAGATTCCCCCGCGCTCGCGCATCTGCTCTACTAGCGCATGGAGCAGGGGTTCACGGCCCACCAAGGTTTGCGCGGCCATTGCCTGACGCGGGGCCGCCGGTGCCTGCGTGATCGTTGTCGTTGCTTGTTCAGCCAGATGACGTGTTTGGATTGTCGGCCGCAGTCCCAGCTGCAGCGTCAATTCGCGGCTGATCTTGTCGAAGGTGCGCAACACCGCATGGCAGCGCCCGGCCGCAAGATCGAGCTGCATCAAGTCACGGTGCGCTGGCTCATCAGTAGGTTCAAGCCGCAGCAGTTGATCCAGGTGGGCGCGTAGCGTGGGAGTGTCGCCCTGCAATCGGAGTCGGCGCACCGCTTCTCGCAGCAGAGCCGACTGCATCAGTCGCAAGCGCTGGCGGATGGCTTGCCCCGGTGCGCCCAAGTCAAGTTCAGGCATCCACTCACCTAAGCAAAAGGACAACGCTGCGTGCAAGCTGCTGTCAGGAAGAGCCGACAGCGTGCCGAAGCTCGCCCGTTCGATTTCATGCACGTCGCACCAGACGCGGCTGTCCAGCAAAAGGCGAGATTGGCGAATGACCACCCACTCGTCGTCGCAAGACACGGCAGCGAGCGCCTGTCGCGCCAGGTGGACGGTGTGATACAGCCGATTGCGCCCTGCTGCCAAGCTGGAGTTCGGCCACAGCATGTCCACCACTTCGTCTCGTGGCATTCCGTGCCGCGACGAACCGGCAAGGGCCAAAACGGCTTGCACATGGTGGCGAGACTCCCTTGCCGCCTCCTGGGGCCCGGGATTGCTGCTGCTGGTAGCCAAACTTATGCCGCCCAGCAGGCGCAGCGCCGGCGCTGTTCCCGTCTGGATGCTTTGAGTTTGCGGATTGGGGGACAACTCAGACCTCCACGAATTACTAAAACGCGACCGTCACACGCCGCTCGTTGACGATCATCACTTGTTCACGCATCTCACCGTTGGCCGCGGACAACAGCCAGACCGTTCTTAGCTACTGCGATCAGTCTGCGCACCTGCTGTGATCAAACACAGCATCGCCGAAGTCCTCGAGAAACGCAATCGATTGCAGCCCGTTTGCTCGTGCGAACGGTCGTTATCCCTGCCTTTCCACATTTCTAAGGCGCCGGTGGCAGCGCGTGATTTCGACCGTGCCGCTCGCAACGCGCACCTTGCGCGTCTTGAAAACCTTGCGCCCAGACCTAAAAGGCCGTCCGGAAAAAACAAAAGGGTCAGTCGGCGCTAACCGACCAACCCCCGTCATTTGTGGCTCCTCGACCTGGGCTCGAACCAGGGACCTACGGATTAACAGTCCAGTTTTGAGAGACTTTTTGGGAAGTAGTGAGACTTCGTGAGACAGCAGAAAATCCATATTTATCAACGGGTTATGTCGAAAGTTTGTTCCAAACTGTCCCAACCAATAGCATTCAATCTCAAGGTATTCGGGACAAGAGCGGGACACCGGAATGACCACATGCCTTTTCTAACGGTCCGAGCCATTGAGGCTTACAAACCAAAGGCCGAGCCGTACAAGCTTACGCTGGATCGCGGATTGCAGCTGCGCATTGCTCCTGACGGCGTGCGCACCTTGCTTGTCCGGTACACCGTGAGGGGCCTGAGTGCTGGACGCCAACATCGACTATCGCGGGAATATGGCGAAGGATCCGGTCAGATGAAACTGGCGGTTGCCCGCGCCGAGGCAGCGCGAATCCGAGCGCTTGCGCGAGACGGTATTGACTGGCCCGCTCAGGAGGCCGATCGGCTGCGCGCGGAGTCAGAAGCGCGCAAAGCAAAAAAGCGCGAGGATGACTTGACACTCGCAAGTGCGCTTAGACATTACGTGGAGTCAAAGCGGCGCGCGAATGATGGCTTGGCTCTGAAAGCGCGCACGCGTGCCGACTATCTGGCGATGTTGGAAGAAGGCAAGACATCCCTGTCCGGCAGGAAGTATTCTGACGGTGAGCTGCTAGCCATCGCAGAAAAGTCGATCACAACGATCACGGGCGACGACGTGCGAAGCATTTACGCCGCTGCGTTGAAAAAATCTACGCGCCGAGCTGTCTACGCGATGCAGGTTCTGCGGGCGGTGTTCCGTTGGCACGGCATCTCCGTCCCCGACAACCCGCTGGGGCGTGACACGGCAGGACGCGACCGCATCGTGCTTGCCCAGGCAGAGACCAACCCAAAGCCGATTTCGCCGGAGCTGCTTGGCCGCTGGTGGCAAGCAGCGACAGCAGCGCCGTCAAAGGTGGCGTCTGACTACTACCGCTTCCAATTGCTGACGGGTTGTAGGGGAGTTGAGATACACGGGAGCAAGCGTTATGGCTATCCGCCTATCGCTGTCCGGGACTTGGATCGGACCGGTGGACGCATCGTGTTGCGCGACACCAAGAACCGGAGCGATCACAAGTTGCTTTTGTCGCGTCAAGCGCTCGAAATCGCAGAGCGCAACTGCCACGAAAAAACGTCTGATGAGCCTCTGTTTGCCATCGTTGACGCGCGAAAGACGCTCGCATGGATCAACGTGCGAGCCGAGACGACTGTGCAGGGGCACGGCTTGCGCGCAACATTCGCGAGCATTGCCGAAGAGTTGGTTTCTGGCGCCGTGCTGAAGCGAATGTTGAATCACAGCACCGGCAATGACGTTACGCTCGGGCGCTATGTTGGCAAGAGTGAAGCTCAACTTCGCGCTGGATGGCAAGCGGTTGCTCACTTCATATCCGACGATCCATAAAGTGAACGGCACAGCGTGACCCAAAGGAGCGTGCGTGCTACGTGCGTCAGCCGCTTTTGACACATCTTGACAGCGGTTGACAGCTTCTGACCGCTCGTGACGGGTCAGCTTGATTGCGCAACAACTCAGCGGCTCGCAATGCGAGCGTAGCTAGGTGCGCAGCGCTATTGAAACGCGTCTTTTAGCGCGCAATTGACGCGGCGCTTCTTCGACGCAAGCGCAACATTACACCGCTGTCAGGAAGTCCATTCTGCCGCTGGCAGCAAACGGTCGTATTCATTTTTCACGACGCCGTAGCACTCGCAAGCGCGCTGTTCCAAGCCCGACCGGCTGCGCACGTGGATTCGCCCGCGCGAGTAAGAAATCAAGCCCGCCTGCTGTAGCTTCAGCGCGGCTTCGGTGATGCCTTCGCGGCGCACGCCCAACATGCCGGCAATTGCCTCATGGGTCATGGCAAGCTCATTGCTTTGCAGTCGGTCTAAGCTCAGCAGCAGCCAGCGGCACAACTGTTTTTCAACCGAATGATGTCGATTGCACACCGCCGTCTGCGCCATTTGCGTGATCAGCGCCTGTGTGTACCGAAGCATGAGCTGCATCACCGAAAGCGCGCTCACAAATTCTTTCTTCATGGCGGCAGCATTCAACCGCACGCCGTGTCCAGCGCTTTGAACCAGAGCGCGACTGGGCGTCGACTCGCCGCCCATGAACAAAGACACGCCGACCACTCCCTCGTTGCCCACCACCGCAATTTCAGCCGATGCGCCGTCTTCCATGACGTACAGCAACGACACAATCGCCGTCGTTGGAAAGTAAGCATGGCTCAAGGTACTGCCCGGCTCATAAAGCACCCAGTCCAGCGGCAGTTCCACGATTTCCAATTGCGGCAGCCAACGCGCCCATGCCTCAGGCGGCAGCGCACCCAACAAATAATTTTTTTTAGCCTCAAGTGCAAGACTTGCCAATGCGGGCTGTGATGACCATTCGGCGCGTTGCGGAACCTGCAAATTTGGGGACATAAGCGACTTGGAGTTGCGACGTGACGCATACGTCGCGCTGGCCACGAGCCTATTGAAGCCTGCGCAGTTTGGTTGTAGGACAGATGGGCCAGAGGACGTCAGGCAGAGCCGGTTGGCGCAGACCACACGCTTGCTTGCCCCGCGTAGGCAAGGCAATCACACAGCCCGGCAAGCGCTACGTTGGCGCGCAGTCCTACATCTACACGGCATGAATCCGGCTTGGCTTGCATGCATGCGCGCCGTAAATTCTGAGCTCCGATAGACAGTGTGCGCGCCAAGCGTTTCGGCATCAGCGGCCACAGTCGCTCGCAGTGAACTCACTGCGCTTTTGTAACCACCACGAGAAATATATGAAAAACAAATTTGCCACTATGTCCGCTGCCCTCTTGACCGCGCTTGCCTTCTCATCGGCACATGCCCAAACCGCAATGCAAACAGCCGCAGAACCAAGTTCGCGGGCCGACGTAAAAGCCGAAGCGAAGATGGCTGCAAAAGACGGAACCATCACCAAAGGTGCCAGCCCAGCGCAAAAGCCTATGTCTTCAGGCGGAGCAGAAAAACGCGCCGCAGTGAAGGCAGAGGGCAAGGCAGCCGAACGTTCCGGTGAAGTCATGACTGAAGTCAGCCCCTCACCAAAACCCCGCAGCAGCAAATCGCGTGCAGAGGTGAAAGCGGAAGCAAAGGCTGCTGTCAAGGCAGACACCATCCAAAAGGGTGAAGGCGGGAATCAAAAGGCGATGACACAAGAATCAACGGCTAAGCCTTGAATCTGAGCGTCTGACGTGAGCCACGACGCCATCAAGCCGATGCGCTTGAGGGCGTCTTCAAGCAATTTCAAAGTAGTCGCGATGAAACCAAGCGGCGAATTCGGGTTCTGTGCCTACGTCTTCTGGAAGGCTGCTGGCTGCGGCGGATACTCGGTCAATGGTTTCTGGGATTGACGTAATCCAGCACGGCATCGAACGCTGGTTGAAAGCGCGTTTTGCTTTGCCAGTGATATTCCTGTTGGCGGCAGCTTTGCTCTGGGTGAGTGAAAGCAGTTATCGCAACACGACCCTTACCCTCAAAGGCGGTATAGAGCTGACTGATGCGCGCATTCAATCATTGAGATTGCTGCAACAGCTTACCGAAATCGAGACCGCAGAACTGGCGTATCTCGTCACCAAAGACCCAAGCTACGTCTCGCAGTACGCCGCGTCACGCGCGCAACTGACGTCGGAATTGGAAAGCGTGGTGGCTTTCTTTGCTGCGCAAGGCGAAGGTGGAGTGGAGGCCGCGCAGCGAGTTTTAATTCTCGCAAGCTTGAAGTTGCAGCACGTCGATGAAACCCTCGCTGCAGCGCAGCGGGGAGAATTCGTGCTGGCTGCACAAATGGCAGGCGACCCTCGCAAACGGGTCAGCAGCAACGCGCTGCGTGCCGAGCTGGATCTGCAACTGGGTCACGCTGCGCAGCTGCAGGAGCGGGCTCGAACGTCCATTTACGACGCACTCGCGCTCAGCCGCATTGAGGTGGGTGCGTTGACGCTGAGCACCTTGCTGAGCCTGTTTTGGTTGGTTCGACAAATGTCGCGGCAGGATCGTGAACGTATTGAACAGCAACATGCCTTGGTTCAAGAACGCGATCACTTAGAAGTCGAAGTGCAAAAACGCACCGTGCGCCTGACCGAACTGGCGAAGCATTTGCAATCGGTGAGCGAGGCTGAACGCAGCCACTTGGCGCGCGAGCTGCACGATGAAATGGGTGCGTTGTTGACCGCGTGCAAATTAGAACTCTCACGCGCTCGCATTAAAAAAGACGACTCTTTGGCCGTTCAAGCGGGCCTAGACCGTATCAACACCCACTTGAACGCGGGCATCGCACTGAAGCGCCGCATTATCGAAGATCTGCGGCCATCGGCATTGTCGAATTTGGGTTTGGGCCCTGCGCTGGAAAACTTGTGTCTCGAAATGTCTCAAACTTTGGGGCTGCCGGTGCAGTTATCGGTCGCTGATTTTTCGATCTCGGCTGATGCTGATTTGGCCGTTTACCGCTTTGTGCAAGAGGCATTGACCAATATCGGCCGTTACGCGCAAGCCAGGCATGTGAAGGTGAATCTGAGCGTGGTGTCAAACAACGCGACCGCTGAAGTGATCGATGACGGCGTGGGGTTTGATCCGCAGACTAGGCACACTGGTCAGCACGGCCTGTCGGGCATGCAGTTTCGCGCCGAGAGTTTGGGTGGCAGCATGCAAGTGGAAAGCAGCCCTGGTCAAGGCTGCAAAGTTCGCATTGAATTTGCTCAAGTGGCACCGAGCGGAGACACATCAAGCAGTCAAACTCAGGTGGGTTGAAAGCTCTACGGGCGTGATGTTTGCCAACCCGTCATCCGCTTTGCGCCTCCACAGATTCAGCGTGAGTGTTCTAACGATCCGCGCGAGAGGCGATGCGAAGGAACACTCTGAGCACACCTTCGTCGCTGTTGTTGCACTGTGCCGAACGAGGTTTCAGCAGTTACAACTGACACCAACGTATTGGTGTGAGCAATATTTCTCGTGAACTGTGATTGACCCAAATTTAAGCATCTGGTCACGCGACCCAGACTGTCAAGTCATCGCGAGGAAGCCGCGCCGGCGTGGTGTTGAAAACGCGCAAGGATGTCGGTTCGCGAAATGCCCACCGCTTGATTGGCACGGAACAACTCAAGCGTAGTGCAGTGCAGCCACTCGGTCGAGTGATGAAGGTCGGCAGTTTGGGTTAAATCAATGCCCCTGGCCAGCTTGCGCGCCGCGCAAGACACCCCCGTTGGCATCGACATTGAATGGGCAAAACCGGGCGGAGCGCGAGCGAGAAAAGCAACTTGGCCCGGGTTCAAGTGCGCATAAACGCCAACAGGTCATGGCTGAGGCGCGTTTTTTCCGTCGCAAACAAACCGTGTGGGGCGCCGTCGTATTCAATCAGCGTGGCTTGCTTGATTGCAGCCACCGCTGCGCGGCCAGATGCAGCAATGGGCACGGTCTTGTCTTTGGTGCCATGAATGATGAGCGTTGGTCGCGTGAACGCAGCCAGGTCGGGGCGGAAATCGGTGCTGGCAAACGATTTAGCGCATTCGAGCGTTGCCTTCAAACTGGCCTGCATGGCCATGCTGCGTGCCCAATCCAGCAGCTCCTCGCTCACAGGTTGGGACAGCATGCCCACGCCAAAAAAATCTTTGAAAAAGTCGCCAAAAAACTTGGCGCGGTCATCCAGCATGCCCTGGCGCATTTTGTCGAACACACTTTCTTCGGTGCCATCGGGGTTGTCTGGTGTCTTCAACATGAAAGGTACAACAGAGGAGATCAACGCGGTTTTGATGACGTTGCGGCCGTTGTGTCTGGACATGTAGCGCGCCACTTCGCCGCCGCCCATGGAAAAGCCCATGAGCGTCGCGTCGCGCACACCCGTCTGATCGATCACAGCCGCCAAATCGTCGGCCAGAGAGTCGTAGTCGTAGCCGTTGAAAGGCTGCGACGAACGGCCAAAACCGCGCCGGTCGTAGGCAATGACACGGTGTCCAGCCTCAGCCAACACCATGGCTTGATCGTCCCAACTGTCGGCGCTGAGCGGCCACCCACTCATCAACACCACAGGCGTTGCAGAGCTGGATGTGTTGCCCAAGCCGGTGCTCACGGTTTGGCTCCAATCTTTCACATACAGCTTGCTGTTGTCGGCAGTGGTGATGAAGTTGGCGGTGATCATGGGACGTGACTTTCTAGTTGAGGAATCTGGTTACGCAGTCTGATAGCGCAGACTCGTCTCGCAAATGAGTGCTGTGACTCAATGTTCCTAAAGTGTCGAATCCAGTCGTCAATCTGTCTGTCGGCACACGTCACAACAGCACGTGGGCTGTGGCCTACGCGCACTGAAATTGACCGCTGCACCAACCCATTACGGCGCACGTGACAGGCTTGCCGCGCGAGCCCGTTTTGCGAAGCTCGCGCATCCGCTGATCGGGTGGTCAGCTGCGCTGGCACCGCCCGCAGCGGCACCTTGGGGGTCGCCCAGGTCAATCAGTGGGATCAACGCCGCCAACGGGTTCAAGAGTCCCAGCAACACACTCAAGCCAAGCTTGCGTGCCAGCGGTGCTTTTTCGACCGATACCTCCGGCTGACTGAAGCTGCCTTTGACCAGCAAAGGCGTGCGCAGCGCCAGCGGACTGAAGTCTTTCGGGAACACCACCGCGCGCAAGTCCATGCTTTCATCGGCCAGA
This sequence comes from Burkholderiales bacterium, assembly GCA_025358485.1. Taxonomy (GTDB): domain Bacteria; phylum Pseudomonadota; class Gammaproteobacteria; order Burkholderiales; family Burkholderiaceae_C; genus JANYJJ01. The sequence goes on from JANYJJ010000031.1 coordinate 12,504, forward strand.
GACAAACTTCCGTCCACCAACACGGCAGAGTCTTGGGTGTCGATGACCATAAGCCGCGGCTTGAAGCGGCCCGCTTCAACCTTCAGGTCAGCTACGCCACATTGCACGGGCAAGGCATCGTCGCCCTTGAGCAAGATACCCAAGCCCTGCGCGAGGTCTAAACCGGCCGCCTCGATGGCCAGGTGCGACACCGCGCCGCCCTTTAACTCTGTGCGCAAGCTGCCTTTCAGCGTGGCCAAAATTTCTGCTGTAGAGCGGCCCTGGCCCTGCAACATCGCGTTGCCGTTCAAGCGACCCGACACCCACGGCGGCGCTGCGTTGGCTCGCACCTGTTTGATCCAGCGCTCGAGGCGCACATCGTTCCAGCGCAGGTCGGCGCTCCAAAGCGCTGTCGAGTTGCGGCCGTCCAAGCGCACAGCGCCGCGCAGTTCGCCTTGCGCTGTGCGTGCGTCCAAATCACTGAGCGTCAGCACGCCGCCGTTCAACTGCAAGTGCGCGCGCAGAGGGCGCAGTGGTTGCAGCAAGTTTGAGTTGAGATCAACATCATTGATGTCGATCAGCACGTTGGCGTCCATCACTCGCAGGGCCTTCAAGTCGAAGGGGCGTGTTGGCAAAACTTTTGCTCCTGGCCGCTTTTGCGGCTCTTGCGGCTTTGAAAGCTTTGGTGCGGCGGCAGCTTGGTTGCCATCGCTCGCACGCGGCGCGCCACCGATGGCAGGGCCAAGGTCTGCCAAAAGCAAACGGCTTCCGCCCAAACGCCCCGACAGCTTCGGAACAGCACCCAGAGCTTCGTAGCTGAACGCACCATTCAAGCGGCTGGACCCCACGACCGCGTCGTCCACCACCACACGCCAGACGCTGCCTTGGGCCAGTGTTTCTTTGACCACGCGCCCTCGGCTGCGAAAAGCGCCCGTCGAAGGCAAGGTCACCCCCACCGGATCGCCAACTGCAGCCAACGAAGGGCCACTGACATCGTATTGACCCGCGACCGACGCCGCAGAAAAAGCCGATGCACTGCTGCCGGCAAAGCTCAATTTGGCGCGACCCACCGTGGCCCGCAGGCTCAGGGGCAGACGCGGCTTGACGGAAGGTTCAACGGGTGATTTGACGGGCGGTTGAATTCCCGTTTTGCCGTCGCTTCCCGATGGCGGCTCACTCAGTTCAGGAACCGCCCCGGCGGTTTGCAATTCGGCAAGCAAAGGCAAATTTTTATACCGCCCCTGCGCCTTCACTGTCAGCGCACCTAGCCCATCAGGCGAGCCGTTCGCACCAAGCTGCGGCGGCGTCCAAACCAACGTGCTTTGGATGTTCAGCGCGAGCGGCGTGTCGTCGAGGCGCAACGTGCCTGAGCCGATTTTCAGATCGGTAAAGGTGGGCAAAGCCAGGGGCGTGTTCAAGGGCGACGTGTCTGCGCGTGGCTGAAATTGCCAAGTGGCGCGTCCATCGGCCAAACGCTCCAGTCGCGCATCCAGGCTGCTCACGTGGAGGCGCGCCACGCGCAGGGGGCCACCGCGGTAAGTGCGCCACAAGTCGCCGTAGTTCAAATCGAGCAATACATCACTTGCCACAAGGGTGTGAGGTGCGGCGCTCCATGAAGGTGCTGCCACCATCAGTCCTGCTACGCGCAATTTAATGCCGCTGAAAAATCGAATGGAAAACGCTGAGTCCGTCGGGCCAACGGCAGGAGGTGTACCGGTGACCGCAGGTGCGTGTAGCCGCACTTCTCGCTGCAACGTTTGTGTGAGTCGGCGTTCCAGCGGGGCTGCAAGAAATGGCCAGCCGGCAGACTCTGCCCAGACCAAGGCGGTCAACATGGCAAAGAGAGCCGCCGCAACCGCGATACGCAGGGATTTTTTACCGCTGGCGCGCCGCGGTTTTTGACCATCTAAAACGGTGACGCTCTTTTTGTCTGCAAGTTGGTTTGCAAGGTGGTTTGCAGGTTCGTTTGCAGATGCTTCCGCAGAGGCGTGGCTCATGCGCTTAGCCTTGATGTGCGTGCAAATTGCGTAGCAGGTGAGGGAGACAAGTCTGGAATTTTCATTAAACCCAGAGACTATCTGATGCTCACGCCGCTTTGCACAGGGTGCAGGCCGAAATTTGGGTAGGTTGCCTCCTACGTGCTGCGGCAAGCCCCAGAAGAAGCTCGCTCTCTCCTACACCGCCAAACCGCCAAGTCCGACGCGTGTGTTGAACGATCTGAACCACCATCGTCGCGCTGATCCCAAGCTGGCTGAGCCTCATGTGCTGCGGTCTTTGCAACCTTTTGAAAGCATCTTTTCGTGAACCAAACCAAACTCAGTAAATCAGAGCCAGCGGCGAAAACCGCAACGAAACCAACAGTGAAACCGCAATCCGAAGCCCCGCTGCGCACGCCCACCGACTTGAAACCGTCGGCCACAAAAGACGTCTCAGTTGCGATGAACGGCCTGCTCGCCGACGTTTTTGCGCTGTACTTGAAAACTAAAAACTTTCATTGGCACATGAGCGGTCCCCACTTTCGGGAGTACCACGTTATGTTGGACGAGCAGGCCGACGAGCTGTATGCGATGACCGACCCGATTGCGGAACGCATTCGCAAATTGGGCGGCACGTCATTGCGATCCATTGGGCACATCAGTCGCTTGCAGCGCATCAAGGACAACGATGCTGAGTTCGTAGGACCCATCGACATGTTGGCCGAGTTGTGCGATGACAGCAAAATGATCGCCGCTCGCCTGCGTGAGGTGCACAGCGTGTGCGACGAGAACGACGACCTCGCCAGTGCAAGCTTCATCGAAGAATGGATAGACCAGACCGAGCGGCGAACCTGGTTTTTGTTCGAGGCCACTCGCCCACAGGCCGCAATCAACAGTTGATTAGAAAGTTGAATGCTTTCCCATGCAGGCATGGCATGAAGCTTTGCAATGAAGCGCTGCACCGATGCTTTGCGCCGAAGCTTTATGCAGGGCTTTGAGCCAGCTTCCTTGACTGAGTGAGACATCAACAGCCCGCTGCAAACCTTCATGCGGCGGTTTTTTTTAGGGTTTAACCCAGCAGGATTTCGACTCCTCAGGACTACCGGGTTTTGACTGTGGTTTGCACTGAGCGAACAATCTTCGACTGAGCCCGCATCAAGGCTGACCAAAATTTGATGCGGGCACTGCGGCGGCTTGCTCAGCGCGTAGACGCAAGTATTCGGCCCCGTAATGGCGAACCAGCGCATCTCAACCGTGATGCAACGAAAATAAATGTGCGATGGCATGCGCTGCGCGCCCATCCGTCTACCCGGTCTTAAACGGCTATGGCTGGGCTTTCATCACGACGGACTTGACGCGCGTTGGCTGCCACCAACTTAGGCCGTGCACGCTGTGCCAAACGCACGCGGTCGATGACCGAGATCTGACCTCGCCGGTAGGCAATCAACCCGTCCGCTTGCAACTTGAGCGCGGCGCTGGTTACACCCTCGCGGCGCACGCCGAGCAAGGACGCAACCAATTCGTGGGTCATCGGCAAGGTGTCCGATACCGACCGGTCGAGGCCCTGTATCAAGCGACGGCACAGCAGTTGATCGATTGATTGAAAACGATGACATGCGGCCGTGTGCGCCACTTGAGCCATCAGAGCCTGCGCGAAGTGCAACATCATTGAAGACACGGCCGTGCATTGGTCAATTTCTTGTTTCACTGCATGCGCGGAAATGCGAAACGCGCTGCCTGCGGTCTGCACGACCACTTGATAGGAGGTGGAGTTGCCGCCCATGAAAAGTGAAAGGCCGGTTAGCCCATCGCAGCCGATCACGGCAACCTCACAACTCTGACCATCTCGCGTGTTGTACAGAAGCGATAAGACGGCGCTGGTCGGAAAGTAAACGTGTGTAGGTGTGCAGCCGGAGTCGCACAGCACCTGACCGCGAACCAGGTTCACATGATCCAGAAGCGCAGACCACCGTTTCCAGTCGGCGTCGGGAAGCATGGCCAACAACTGGTTGCGCAGTGGATCTGCCGCAATTTCTGCCGCACCAGTTGAGCGATCAATGCATGAAATTTTCATTCCGCATGATCATCTTGCCGAAGAGTCGCGGCCATCGGCGGCGAACGGCAAACAGCGTCGGTGCATTCCTACCAAGCAGTTGCTCTGGCAAGTCTTGCTTCACACAAGGTAACCACGGACGCCACCGTCTGGGCCAGAGTGGCCTGCTGAAGTGGACTAAGGGAACACAGCGTGTCGTCCGACAGACCTGTGATCGTTGTCTGCCTAAGCTTGGCCGCATGAGTTGGGCGCAGCGAGCGTCTTTTCAACACTCGGTTTTCATTCACGGAGCTGCCATGATTTCGAACTACGACACACCATCACGTTGGAGCACAGCTTCGTTTGGTGAAGCGGCCGACACCTCGCCGATGGAATTGAGCATTCTTGGCGATCACATGGCGCGATGCAGCCACGCACCGGGCCGCTTGTTCACATGGCAATGCACCGCAGAGGCCATTCACCGCGCCGTGGCATCGCGGTTTTTCACCACCTTGACTTTGGCAACTGCGGTCGTCGCTTTCGGTTCGCTTATTTGGTAAATATGAGGTGGTCGAAACTTTTTTCAGACTCAAGCACACGCTCAGTCTGCAGTCTGCAGCAGCTCGTCCCTGACGCGCCAGCTGCTTTATGTGATCTTCTGAACGCGGCATCGGGCCCGTCGGGGTCACCGATCCGATCGGAAATTTTTGGCGCGCAGCGCTTTGCACAGCACGGCCGCAGCTTGGCGCAAACGCACGATGTCACCGACAGCGATAAGAAGGGCGCGGTCTTTTTCCCGCGCTTGCAGGAAAACATGCTGGTGCTTCGTCAAGCACACAGCTATATCGGCAACCAAGCTGCAACGGGGCATGACATCAGTCCGGCGGCTGAATGGCTGCTCGACAACTTTCATCTCATAGAAGCGCAGGTCAAAGAGATTCACGACGGATTGCCGCGCCGGTTTTTCCTGGATTTGCCGGTGTTGCGCGATGAACCCTTGAAAGGCTTGCCGCGCGTTTACAGCGTTGCTTGGGCTTTTGTGGCGCACACCGACGGCGCATTTGACGAAGATTTGCTGATGCATTTCTTGGCGGCCTATCAAGAGGTGCACGATCTCAACCTCGGTGAAATTTGGGCTCTGCCGACGACCTTGCGCGTGGTGTTGGTCGAGAATCTCAGACGCCTTGCCGAGGATGTGGCCCTCCACAAAGCTGCGCGCGAGGTTGCGAATTTGTGCAGCGACCGCATCGAAGTTTATGCGCCGCAAACGCTTGCATCGCTGCTCGCACTGATGAATCGGCGCGGCCTGGGCCAAATTTTTTTGGCGCAACTTTCGCTGCGTTTGCAAAGTCTTCCCAGCGGTCAATTCACCTCCGTTCGCGACTGGGTGCAAATGCAGATGCCTCAGCCTGCGCTGGTACGGGCGCAGCAAAGTGCCGATCAAGCCGCTGACAACCTGAGCGTGAGCAATGCATTGAGTTCACTGCGCGCCATCAGCGACGCCGATTGGTCGAGCATTGTCTCGGGCAGCAGCGCACTGATGCGCCTGATGCTGACCGTGCCCATTTTTGAGTCGGAAGACAGCATCACGCGCGACCAGACCTTGCACGGCATTGAGCGGCTGGCCCGACAAACCCGTCACAGCGAATTGGACGTTGCACAGGCGCTGGTGAAGCTCTTGAGCCTCTCAGCACCACCGCCGTTTCAGGCGTCGCACCATGTGCTTCAGTCGCCGCTTCCGCGGTCGCCTCAACATTACTTGCGCGGTGCGGGCCGGTCTGAGTTGATAAGCAGCCTGGGCGCAAGACGACGCCAGCGCTGGTCCGTCCGGGCGACATGGTCGTGGCAGGCGATGCGCGACGTGGGCGGACGGCGTCAACGCGTTGTGCTGGGTCTGTACGCCAGCGCGCTGCTGTTGGGCACAGCGGGTGTTCTGGTTTGGACATTGAGTGGTCACGACCCGGCAGCGGCGGCGGCGTGGCAGGGCTTCAACGGCACTGCAGGCGCATGGTTCTTTGCCCTCAACGTGATGCTGATGTCGTTGCTGGCGTCCGAAGCGGTGGTTGCCATCGTGAACCGCTTGATCAGCGAATCGGTACGGCCGCAGCGGTTGCCTCGATTGGCACTTTCCGATGGAATACCCGCTGAACAGCGCGTGCTGGTCGTCATACCGACGTTGCTGACTGACCCCACTTCCATCGGCGCGGTGGTGCACCGGCTGCACCTTCACCACCTCGCCAATCCAGAGCAGCATTCGCAATTCGCCTTGCTCAGCGATTGGGCCGATGCAGCCACCCAGCACACCGAACGCGACGCTGTGTTGTTTGACGAAACCTGCACATTGATGCGCAAATTGAACGCGCGTTATCCAACGGCCCAAGGCGCGGCGCCGCGTTTCATCGTGCTGCACCGCGATCGTCAACACAGCGAAAGCGAAGGCGCGTGGATAGGTTGGGAACGCAAGCGCGGCAAGCTGGAGCTGTTGGTGGCCAAGATGGCGCAAAGCCTGCATGCAACATCGTCAAGCGTCGGATTCACGAACACCAACAGCAACACGGACGACAAATTTATTGACCTCGCAGAGCTGTCGCGACTGGCACCCAACACCCCGCATTTGCTGACGCTGGACAGTGACACCGAACTGCCGCCTGGCCGCCTTCGCGAGTTGGTTGGTATTGCTGCGCACCCGAGCAACCTGCCGCACCTGCATGCCAGCAGCCGACGGGTGGTCAGCGGTTACGGCATCCTGCAGCCGCGTGTGGTCACGCCGCTGCCGTTGCAGTCCACGCCGTTCCATTGGCTGTTTGCGGGTCAGTGTGGAAATGACCCCTATTCGGCGGCGAGTTCGGAGGTGTATCAAGACCTGTTTGGTGAAGGAAGCTTTAGCGGCAAAGGCTTGTTGAACGTGGCGGCGGTGCACACGGTGCTGGGCCATCGCTTGCCGCACAGCCAGGTCTTGAGTCATGATTTGCTTGAAGGCTCGCTGGCCCGCTGTGCCTCGGTCACCGACCTCACGGTGATGGAGGACGCGCCTTTTCATGCTGACGTGGCAGCGTCACGGCTGCACCGTTGGACGCGTGGCGACTGGCAATTACTGCCGTTTTTGCTGCAGCCGAATCGCTACCCAATGCGCGCCATCAACCGCTGGAAGATGCTGGACAACCTGCGCCGCTCGCTGGTGGCACCTGCCTGTTTGGTGTTGTGTGTTCTGATGTTGCTTGGCTACGTGGTGTCGCCGAAAACGGTGCTTGCGCTGATCTTCGCGGCGTACTGCGCGGGGCCGTTCATGGGGGCTGTGGCGGGCCTGGCACCCAGCAACGACGCCGTTGCCAAGGGCTACTTTTATCGCAATGCATTGATCGAGATGGGCCGTGCGGTGTGTTGCGGCCTGTGGCATGTCAGCCAGCTGCTCACAAACGCACTGTCGTCTGGCGACGCCATCGCGCGCGCTTTGTGGCGCATGCTGGTGAGCCGTCGAAAACTCTTGCAATGGACCACGGCCGCTGCCGCGCAGGCAGCGGCTCAGACGGAATTGCTTGCTGTGTTTAGCGTGCACCGGCTGGGCACTGCATTGGCATTGCTGTTGGCGACAGGCTTGCTGTTTTTGGGCACGCCGCATCCTGTGCTGACGACCCTTTTCTGCGGTGTTTGGGCTTTGGCTCCGTTGGGAATTTGGTGGGTCAGCAAGCCGCGACCGGCACGCGCTGACAACGCATTGACAGCATCGGACAAAACCAACTTAGAGGCCATCGCACGCGCCAGCTGGCGCATGTTTGAGCGCTGCGTGGGCCCCGATGACAAGCACCTACCGCCTGACAACTTGCAGACCGAACCCAGCGACATGGTGGCCCACCGCACCTCACCCACCAACATCGGCATGTACTTGCTCAGCGCTGCTTGCGCAAAGCAGTTTGGCTGGATCAGCACAGCCGATTTCTTGGAGCGGATGAACGCCACGCTGGGCACGCTGGACACACTGGAGCGCCATCAAGGGCACTTACTGAATTGGTACGACACCCAAACCGGGTTGGCGCTGTTGCCGCGCTATGTGTCCACCGTGGACAGCGGCAACCTCAGCGGTCACTTGCTCGCGGTAGCACAGGCCTGCCGTGAGTGGGCCACGGCCATGTTGGGCGATGCGACAGCCGCTGGGGTAACTTCAACGGCAGCGGCAAACATAGTCACGCCAGTCTGGCGCACGCCCAAGGCTTCGATGCTCACCACCGCCGTCGAACTGCGCGTGTTGAACAACGCGTTGAATGAAATTTCGCTGCAAGACCTGAGCCCGGTTGAACTGGCCAGGCTGCGCACCACCTTGACCGACGCTGCCGCATGGCAATTGGACGATCTCATGGCCACGCTGTGTTCAGCCGCCATGCACAGCAGCGCTCACACGCCGGCGTCGACGGCAGCGCAACTGCTTGCCGTGGCCGACCGCTGCGAGTCCATCGCATGGCAGCCCGATTTCGGTTTTCTGTACCACCCAAGCCGCCGTCTTTTGCACCTGGGCTGGCGCGTGGACGAACGCGCGCTCGACAACAGTTTTTATGACTTGCTTGCGTCTGAATCGCGTTTGGCTAGCTTGATTGCCATTGCCAAGGCCGATGTGCCTGCCGCGCATTGGGGCGCGCTGGGCCGGCCGTTTCATGCGGTGGGCAAATTCGCTTCGCTGCGGTCGTGGTCGGGTTCGATGTTTGAGTACCTCATGCCCACACTGGTGCTCGCCGAGCCGCCCGGCAGCGTGCTGAACAACGCATGCCGCGCCGCAGTGACTGAGCAAATTGCATACGGACGCAGGCAGAAGCTGCCTTGGGGCGTTTCAGAATCGGCCTACGCCGCGCGCGACCAAAGCCTGGCGTATCAGTACGCGCCGCAGGGCGTGCCAGAACTCGCACTGAGGCGAACACCGCCCGACGATCAGGTGGTGGCACCGTATGCAACCGGCTTGGCGGCCATGGTGGTGCCGCATTTGGCGGTGCAAAATTTTGCGGCCATGGCCCAGCTTGGGGCCGCCACGCGTTACGGCTTCATTGAGGCGCTCGACTTTTCGCCGTCGAGGGTGTCGGGCGAAACGATGGCAACCAATGTCGGTGTGTACAACACCGCCCTGGTCAACGCCGCTGTGCCAGTTGCTGCTTTGCCCGCCGAATCAATCAGCACGCCAGCCAGCGCACCAGCGTTCACGCCAGTCTGCACTTTCATGGCGCACCACCAAGGGATGACGATCGTGGCGATCGCCAACGTGCTGCTGAATTCAGCTCCGCAGCGCTGGGGCATGGCCCACCCCAAGATTGAAGCCATTGCGTCATTGCTGCATGAGCGAGCGCCGCGCGAAGTGCCTGCCACAACAGTGCGGACGATGAGCGGCCCCCCGTCAGCGTTGCAGCGCCGCACGCCCGGCCTGCTGCGCGAGGTACTGCCAGGAGAAACCGCGCTCACACCCACACACCTGCTCAGCAATGGGCGCTACAGCGTGAGCTTGCGCGCCAACGGTGCCGGGCAAAGCAAGCGCGCAAACCTGGGCATCAACCGCTGGCGCGATGACGCATTGCGCGACAACTTCGGGAGCTTCTTTTACCTGCGCCGCCAGTCGGGTGCGACGCTGGCTTCCATCACCCAACACCCCGCGCCCGACCCTCACGCGCAGTACACCAGCACCTTTCACACCGACCGCGTTTGCTTCGACGCGGTCTGGCCCGAGCTGCGTGCCCACACCACGGTGTGGGTGAGCCCGGAAGACGACATCGAGTTTCGTCAAGTGGAGCTGCATAACCACAGCAACGCCGACATCACCATCGAGTTGATCAGCGCGTTCGAAGTCACGCTGGCGGATCAGCGCGCCGACGAAGCACACCCAGCCTTCTCAAACTTTTTTGTCGGTGCGCGCTGGCGGCCCGATGCAAATGCACTGGTGTTCGAGCGCAGGCCGCGTTTGGCGCATGAACGCAGTTTGAGCATGGCGCACTTTTTGGCATTTGTAGACGGTGTGTCCATGACCAACCGCCACGCGAAGCAGCCAACGTCAAACACCGTGGTGAGGCAGTTTCAGGTCGAGACGGATCGAGCTCATTGGCAAGGCAGAAACCGCAGTGCCAGCCAACCACTGGGCCAATTGCGCAGCAGCTTCAAGGCCAACGCAAACAGCCCCGTGGGCATCGAAGAAGTGCTCAACACCGGCCTGGACCCGGTGTGCGTCTTGGGCGTCACCGTGAAGATTGCCGCAGGCGGCCAGGCACGCCTGACATTCGCCACCGCAGCCAGCGAAAGCATGGCCACCTTGAATGCGGTGATCGACAAGTACCGGCAGTCGGGCAACGTGCAGCGTGCTTCGCTGATGTCGGCCACATTGATGGGAATACGCCTGCGCACTTTGCGGTTGAGTACCGAGAATTTCGGTGCGATCCAAAGCCTTACCAGCGCTTTGGTGATGACGCTGAGCCAGCCGGAGCGACCCGCTTTTGCCGCTGCAAGCGCAATTGCCACGCAGCCACCGATGTACGACAAACGTCTGCTGTGGCGCATGGGCATCTCTGGGGACAGGCCTTTGATTTTGGTGTTTGCCGGTGCACCTCATGGGCTGGGTTTGCTGCGCACTTTGACGCAGGCGCTGCGGCTGTGGTCATGGGGTGCGGTGGCCTGTGATCTGGTGGTGGTGAACGCAGAAGCAGCTTCGTATCAAATGGCCCTGCACCGAGAAATCGGTACGCTGCGCGACCGCCATGCCGCCGAAAGTGCGGCCGACGCGCGAATGACCGCAGATTCAGACGACCAAGTGCCTGCGCCGTTGACGGCCGTGCATTTGCTGCGCGCGGAAGACGTCTCGGCCGATGAATTGAGCACGCTGCATGGCCTTGCGCGCATCGTGCTGCAGGCCGACGGCCGCCCCTTGGTGCATCACCTGCAGGCGTGGGCCGAGCGGCATGAAGCTGAACTCGAACAGCGCAGCCAGACGTCCACCGTGGCCATCGCAGTGCCCACCAGCGCGGCGAAAGTGCGAGCCAGCGCAGGGACGTTCGCAGAAGCAGATGCGCGAGGCAAATTTGCCTCAGAACCGGGCGCTTTCAGCTTCGATGTGAGCAGCCGTCAACGCCCTGAACGGCCCTGGAT